>CAZMEO010000321.1:0-1872 GCA_964565315.1 uncultured Candidatus Moduliflexus sp.
GCGATTCTGACGATTTTGATCATTTATACCGCGTTCTGCATCGCCAGAATTTTCGGCACGGTCGTCTCTTCGCCGATGCACCGCATGCTGTCGTCGGCGTCAACGTTGGGCGAGTTGGTCGTAATGATGTCGAATTGGTTTCAAGTGTCGCGCCTGATCTCGCTGTTCATCAGCACGGTGATCCTCTCCGTGCCGGGCTTAGGGGGACTCATCGGATATCAGGTGTTGATTGCGGTCGGCGTGTTGAGCAACACGGCCTCAGCCCTCGAACTGAAGCAGATTCCCTGCCGCGAGACTATCGAATACCGGCGGGGCGACAACGTGTTCCGCACGCTGTTCGACGCCTTGAAAGATCGCGAGCAGGCGCTCACGCTGTTTCTCAAATGGCATACGTTGAGCCTGATGATCGCGCTGTCCTTTACGCTGCCGTTTTTGCGCAAGTTCGTGCATCTTGCGCCCAACATGATTTTTATTTATACGATTCTCGGCACGATTGCGACGATTGCCACCGGCTACGCCTTGCGCCCGTTTACGGATCGCATCGGCAGCCGCCCGGTATTGATCATCACCTCGTTTTTATTGGCGCTGGTCTCGCTGATCTGGTGCGTGCTTCCGGAGACGCTGCATTGGTCGCTGTTTTTTGCCGTCGGTTTCATCACCACAAGCTTGCAGACGGCGATCACGCTGCTGGCATCGCGGCTCGAAGTTCGCGCCATTCCAGAAGAGAATAAAATCGGCTATGTTTCGATGACGAACTTTTTCTCCGCGCTGATTTCATTAGGAAGCGGCCTGTTTGTCGGCTTTCTTGCCGACTTGGGCGAACAAATTGCCTTTCCCGGCGTCAATGTTTTCGGTTTAGCGTATTTTTGCGCTGTCGTGCTGTCCGTCCAAATCGCCATTCTCAGCTTTTTCCTGAAAGACGCGGGCAGCCTGTCGGTGTGGGATGTCGCGCAACTGTTGTTTTCGACGCGCGATTTGAAGACGTTCCTTGAAATCTACGAATTAGGGCTGACCGACGACCTCAACACGCGCAAATCCTTAGTCTTGTCGCTGAGCAAAAGCGACGCCACGTTTGCGGTGGATGAAATGCGGCATATTTTGCGCAACCCGCTCTCAACCGAAAAAGAGGAAGTGCTGAAATCGCTGTTCGCGTACCCGAAATCTACGCTGTTGAATGACCTGCTGCGCGAAGCCGCCGACGAATCGTCGTACCATCGCTATCTCGCGCTGTTTGCGTTAGGGGCGTATCCCGGCAAGCGGACGGAGCGCCTGCTGCTGTCGCTGCTGGATCATCCGCAGCCGATTATTCGCTCGACGGCGGCCAAATCCTTAGCTCGCGTCGGCAATACGTCGGCGCTGCCCAAAATCACGCAGATGCTCAGCGATCCCGCGCTCATGATCGGGGATCGGATGAATTATTTGATCGCTGTCAGCATTATGGATAAACAGGGCGCGTATTTAGCGCATCTGTTCGATTTCGCCGCGCCGCCGCAAGATGGCACGGCCAGTTCTTATCAAACCATGTTCTCGTTGACCGCGAAAATGCTTCAGATGGAGCCGCCGCTCGCGAGCATTTATCAGGAAGAAAATCTGGCTGATCTCGCCGGATTACATATCTTTTTCGAAGACGCCAGAGCCGTTCAGCCATTTTGGGAACATCGGCAGACGCTCATTGCGTGGTATGAGCAGCAGCGGTATCAGGACATTCTCGCCTGGTGTCAAACCGAATTGGCAAATAATCCGGTTCGAGCGCCGCTCTCCTTTCTGCAACAGGCCATTTTGAAGCAGAACGAGCAGGGAATGCGCCGCGAATGCGCGTTAGCCGCGCTATATTTTACGTATCAGTTGTTGAAATGAAGCCCCGGCAGCCCT
>CAZMEO010000321.1:1972-4483 GCA_964565315.1 uncultured Candidatus Moduliflexus sp.
GGCTGCCCGCTGTACGACTACTTCAGCAGCGCATTGTTGACGGATTCGCTTTCAGCAACTAACGCGGTCAATTTTTTGATCGCCTCAATCAGGCTGAGTTGATCGTGGGCAATCTGTTCCGCCTCCTGATTCAATGCCTGCATGTCCGCGCTCAGTTGTTCCCGTTCTTCTAAGGACTTCTGTACCGAAGAAAACAGCCCTTGCGCAAATGTAGAGGCGCGTTGCATTTGTGCGTTTGTCTGCGCTAACAGACCGCGCAATTCAGACATGGACGCCTGTTCCTCAGACACGTTGTGGTGTCCGGTTTCCAGAGAAAGCTGCAAATCCGCTGCGGCAGTCTCAATCGCAGACACAAGCGCATCAATGTCCTCGACGGAATTCACGACCGTACTGGCAAGCCGCCGCACTTCTGCGGCCACGACAGAAAAACGCCCGCCGCTTTTTCCCGCGCCCGCCGCCTCGATGCTCGCGTTAAACGCAATCAATTTTGTCAAATCGGCAATTGACGTAATCGCTTTGACGGCGTTTCGAATGCTTCGGATGGCATCGTTCAACGTTTTGACGCGCGCCATGTTGTTATCCACAGATTCCCGCATCTCATCAAGCCCGTCCGCCAGGCGTTCGACGGCGCTGTCAACGGCGTGCGTCGAGAGCAGCGCTGCCGCTGCCGTTTCATTGACCTGATGCGCGTCGGATAATTGCAGCGAGAAGGCTTTCAGGCGCTCTTGCAGCAGCAGCGAATATTGCAGCGTCAGGCTGCTATGGCGAAGGATGTTTCCCGACTGCCCGTCAGCATGTTTGGCAAGTTTATTGACCGCCTGACGGATTTGAGACATCATCAGATGCAAGCGTTCGCGAAATTGGACGCGAGATGCCGTCAATTGGCGGAGTGCGTCTTCAAGAAGCGACGCATCCTGGAGCGTTGACGCCGCAGGCTGGCTCTCACGGAAATGTTGCGGGATCATTTCCAGCAGCGCCTGGACATTTCGCTGCATGAAATGCGTTGCATGACGCGAACAGATGAAAAGGCAGGCGAACATTCCTCCGAACAACGCGCTTGAAAAACCGATGGAAATGGCAAACACAGGCCATAACGGCGGATGGCTTGTGTTCAACGAGACTCCCATCTGCATGACTCCCGCGCAGCCTGATGGCGAATGGCTTGATCGAATATCCGCATCAATCCGCAGAATCCTCTCTCCGAACAGCGTGCTGGTATTTATACGATTCGCGCCATTCGAACACGGAACGGAGCGAAATTCTTCTGGCAGGGTAAAATCGCTTGCAGAGAAGGCGCTTTTTGAGAAAAGCGGGCGGTTATCAGCGTCAACAATCACAAGATAGCGCACGCCCGGCAGTTCTAAGAGTTTGTCGCTGATCTGCGTCAATAATGCTGCGTCTTGCTGACGCAGGCTGTAGGCCGCAACCTGGAGATGCTGTTGAATAAGCGCCTGGCTGTGCGTATGTAGCTCGTCAAGACGCGCGTCGCGCAGGTTGCGATAGAGCAGCAGATTGCCAGCAATAAGCAGCATGCCCGAAAAGATTGACATGCTCCACAAGCTTTTCATCAGGCGTTTCGGCACTATTCCCAGCGTATGCGTCCTCATTGCGTGCGTGATGCGCTTGTCAGAGCGGCATGCATGCTAAAAATGTCATCCGAATTATTTTTTATGTGCATGCCCGCTGGCAAAGCTGGCAAAGATCGCGATGGTGAAATGAACCCGGTAGCCCCGCCCTACGTGGCGGAACGTTGGGGACAATTCCCGCCGCGTAGGGCGGGGCTACCGTATCATGTATTAGTTTCCCAACATTTTCAGCAGTTTATCTATCGCGCCAGAGCCGTCTTGCTGGACGGTTTCAAGCAGCTTTTCCAGTTTCGTGCGCCCTTCTTCGCCCAATCCTTTGAAGCGGTGCGCCACATCCCCGACCTGAGTCGTGCCTTCGATTTCATAAATCGGAAGAATTTCGTTTTTCGGTGGGTTGACGAGGTAGGTTTCCAACGTGCCATCACCGCTTTTTACATACATGATGCGCAGATCGAACGGAGTGGCCGTAAAATCTTTCGCAGACGACACGTCCCGAAATTCAACCGTTTTATGGTAAAGCATCACGACATCCTGACGGCGATTCCCTAACCACTCCCCCGGCGAAATCATGCCAATCACCAATGAAATCAGCATCAATATCAGCACCAGAATCGTATTTCTTACAAAGTGTTTCATATTCGTTTCTCCTAAAATATAGAATGTTTATGCGCGGTGGCGTATCGGTCATGTTTACGCCTACCGATTCCCTGCTGAGCGTGTCAAGGGAATTTCCGCGATGATCTCAAAAGCAGAGGCGTTTCAACAGATGACAGGTGAATTCCTCGTGTATTTTGCTTTCAGGTTCGCCAATCGTGTAATACATGCGCGGACATTGCCATGGCGCTGCTAAAATGCCGTCATGAATCGCCCAACTGCGGCCTTTGATCGAGCGGTCGAATCCTGGCTGGCGAAATGGCGTCGAGCC
>CAZMEO010000322.1:0-4468 GCA_964565315.1 uncultured Candidatus Moduliflexus sp.
CATGGATTCCAGCGTAATAATCACGCCGTATTTCGTAAAGGTCATAAACGAAATATGCTTGCCGCTTTTGGCCGCGATATTTGATACCACGACGTTCGCCGACGCGCCGACCAGCGTGCCGTTGCCGCCCAAACACGCGCCAAGCGACAGCGACCACCAGAGCGCGTATTTAATGGATTCCATGGCGATTTCTGGATGCGCAAGATGGATATTTTCGATCAAGCCGCCCTGCCCGCCAATCATCGGAATCAACGTGGCGGTGTACGGAATGTTATCCACGACTGCCGACACAATCGCCGAAAGCCAGAGGACGAGCAGCGAGGTCACGGCTAAATTGCTGTGCGTGACTTGCAGAGCTTTTTGGGCGAGCATTTCAATGACGCCGAGTTTCACGATGCCGCCGACCATGATGAACAAACCGATAAAAAAGAACAGCGTTTTCCATTCCATCGGCTTGAACACGTCTTCGGGGGATTGTTTCGCGATGATTGCAAGGATGACTGCGCCGCCGAACGCAATTGTGGCCGGGCCGATGCCGGTGGCATTATGCGTGAGAAAGCCGGTAATCACGAGCGCCAGAATAATCAGCGATTTCACCAGCAGGCTGCGATCTCGCAAGGCGCGATCTGCGTCCAAATCCATGATCTTCGCCTTTAAATCGCGAGAGACATGAAATTCTTTGCCGAACAACAGCCAGAGCGTCGCGATGAAGACAACCAGCACAATCAGAACCACCGGGGCGAGATGGCCTAAAAATTCATTGAACGTTAAGCCCGCGCTCACGCCAATCATAATATTGGGCGGGTCGCCAATCATCGTCGCCGTTCCGCCGATATTCGACGCCAACGCTTCGGCAATCAAAAACGGAATCGCGGAGAGTTGCAATTGTTCAGAGATCAGGATGGACACCGGCGCAATCAGCAGCACCGTCGTCACGTTATCCAAAAACGCGGAAAAAAGCGCCGTCACGAGAACTAACAGCAGCATAATCGGAAACGGCTCGCCTTTGACGGATTGCGCGAGCTTAATGGCGATCCATTGAAACACGCCGGTTTCCGAGATGATTTGCACTAAGACCATCATCCCCATCAACAGGAAAATGACTTCCCAATCAATCGCTTCGAAGGCCTCTTTTTCGCCTAAAATATGCGCGGCGATCATCAACATGCCGCCTAATAAGGCCGAAAAGGTATTCGGAAGTTTTTCCGTAATAATAAACAGATAGGCAATAAGAAAAATGCCTAATCCAAGAAACATCAACAATGAATGCATCGTCTGTTTAATGCGCGGCGAAATGCGGTTTCATTCACGTGGCGTCGTTTGCGGCGTCGCGCCGAAAGGACATTTCGACAGGCAACACTCCTTCGTGTATTAAATATGCAAGACCTTCCGAATCAAATCTTTCCGCATCACCATGCCGAGATAGCGCCCATTCTCGACGACATAGAGCCGGGTATTGCCTTTGTTGACAATAATAAAACTGATTTCCATGATTGAGGCATTTTTATCAATCGTGATCGGGGTTTTGCGATACAATTCCCGCACGGTGACGCGGCTTTCATGCTTGAAATATTCCTCAAACGGCTCGCCGACGGTCATGAAGCTCAAATCATCCATCATGGTCGTGTATTTCGGCATGCCATATTGAATCAACTCGCGTTCCGTGATTTCGCCCAAGAACTTGCCGGAGTCATCCACCACAGGCAAGCCCATGAGGTCTTCGGCGACAAGCCGCCGGGCGATTTCTTCCAGTGTATTATTTAATTTCGCGGGTTCGATGGCGGTGTTCATAATATCTTCCGCCGTAATCGTCGCCTTGAACGTGATTTTGGCCTCTTTGATCAGCGCGGCGATTTTTTCCGGCGAGGTTTCCCGACAGATCGCCTCGAACACCTGGCGATTTTCTGCGAGTTTCGTGATGCCGGCCATCAATTGCAGCATCAGCTTATTTTTCGTTTTTCCAACGACAATCAAGAAGATGAGGCGGACTGTCCCGCGCTCTTTGCTCGCCAATTCACACTCAAGAGGCTGCTTCAATACGCCTGCGACCACGATAACATTGTCGTAGCCTTCTATGCGAGCGTGAGGCACGGCAAGGTCATGTCCCATCGCGGTGGAAATGCTCTGCTCGCGCTCGAAAACCGCCGTTTGAATTGCTGTCTTCTGTCGAGCAAATTCCGCGTCAAAACGGGCGGCGTGGTCAATTAACGCCGTAAACGCCTCTTCTTTGGTCGCGGCGCTCATATTCACAACGATCAATTTCGGATCAATATAATTCGATAGTTTCATAATGGATTGCGAAGACATCCGATATAGTGTCTATGCCGGATTGTTTCGACGATAACGGATAACATTATTTGAAATGAAGCACACCTGTTCAGGTTGCTGAAGGCAGATGCGGAAACGATTGGTATGCTTTTGGGGAAGGGGAATGGTGTCAACGAAAATATACCATGACATGCAAACGGCCTTCAACCGTTTTGCAACAATTGAAGGCCGCCTCACAGAAAGATTCGTTATTGATTCAAAAAGACCTGGAAACCAGCGTATGCTTCCATGCCATGCTCTCCAAGGTCGAGACCGCGAATTTCCTCTTCCCGGCTGACGCGCATCCCCATGACCGCTTTAATGATTGACCAGGCAATAATCGAAACGATGAAGGTAAACGCGCCGACTGCCAGCACGCCGATAAGCTGCGCCCCTAATAATTTGAAGCCGCCGCCAAACAACAGGCCATTGCCTGTGGCTGTGCCAGTAATGCCGTCCTGGGCGAACAAGCCAACCGCTAACACACCGAACGTCCCATTCACTAAATGCACGGCTAACGCGCCCACCGGATCGTCAATGTGCATTTTATCGAAGAACAGCACCGCAAACACCACTAACACGCCCGCAATAAGGCCGATAATGAACGACGAGCCGACGCTTACGAACGCGCACGGTGCGGTAATCGCAACCAGGCCAGCCAACGAGCCGTTGACAATCATGGATAAATCCGGTTTGCCAAGCACGAGCCAGGCGGTAATCGTCGAACTCAGAATCGCTGCTGCTGCCGCTGTGTTCGTGGTTACGGCGATATGCCCGATGGCGCTGCCGTCGCCGACGCCCATTGTCGAGCCTGGGTTAAATCCGAACCAACCGAACCAGAGAACTAACGCGCCGAGCGTGACTGTGGACATATTATGCCCGAAAATCGGACGCGCCGAGCCGTCTTTGCGATATTTATCCACGCGCGGCCCAAGTAAGAGCGCGCCTGCCAAACCTGCCCAGCCGCCAACCGAGTGAACGACCGCCGAGCCCGCAAAATCCCACATGCCGAGTTTCGCCAGCCAGCCGCCGCCCCAAACCCAATGGCCGGTAATCGGGTACATAATGCCGACAAGAATGAACGAAAACACGATAAATGACAGAAATTTAATGCGTTCCGCCACCACGCCGGAGACGATAGTCGCTGCTGTTCCGGCAAACACTAATTGAAAGAAAAACTTCGCCCAGAACGGCACGCCCGCCCAGCTAATCGCGGCATATACGCCCTGATAGGCGTCGCCCGTCGCGGGGCTGTTGTCTGCGCCAGCAGCGAACAGCAAGCCTTGCAGCCCGAAAAAGTCGTTGCCGTTGCCGAACATCAAGCCCCAGCCGATGATCCAGAACGAAATCGAAGCAATTGCAAACACGATAAAGTTTTTTGCCAGAATGTTCACGGTATTTTTCACGCGGCACAAGCCGGACTCAACCATGCCGAAGCCGAGGTTCATGAAAAAGACCAAAAACGCGGCAATCATCACCCAGACGGTATCAAGGCCAACTTTCAGCGTGGCGATCGGGTCTTGATCCTGCGCCAACGCCGGAGACGCAATCGCCAATGCTATAATCATACACCATAGAAATACGCCATATTTTCTCATCGCTTCTTCCTCCATGTTTTTCGTGAATTGCTGCGAATTCAGACGCCAATCTCAATCGCAGCAAAACGTGACATTTTTGTTATAAAGTAACAACTTATCCAATCGCATCTTTCCCGCGTTCACCGGTGCGGATGCGAATACATTCCGGTAAATCAAGCACGAAAATCTTGCCGTCGCCGATGTTCCCCGTTCGAGCGCCTTTGATGATCGCATCAATCGTTTTTTGAACGAAATCGTCATTCACGGCGATTTCTAAGCGCACTTTTTTGAGCAGGTTAATTTCTTCGCCAACGCCGCGATACATCTCTGTGTAACCGCGTTGCTGCCCGCATCCAATGGCGTTGGTCACGGTCATTTTGTACACCTCTGCGTTATAAAGCGAGGTTTTGACATCCGGTAATTTTTCTGGCTGAATCAGCGCAATAATTAATTTCATACGACCTTTCCGTTCTATCACGTGGCGTCGGAAAACTTCACGCCACTTGCATGACGGCTCCCTCATGATTGCGAAACCTTTTCATCTCACTGACACACTGTTGCATTGCTGTCTGTATCTATTTCAA
>CAZMEO010000323.1:0-4465 GCA_964565315.1 uncultured Candidatus Moduliflexus sp.
ACAATTCTTCTCTTGCAATTTCTCTGATGTCGGTTCTGTCGTGAACGGATGACAGACGCCGAGCCATGTATTTCTCGCACAATTCCAATCAGGCGGTTGAAGTCGCACACAAGCAAATGCCTGGTTTTCGGCCTGACGATGGACGTTCGGCTGCGCCGTTTCCAATCATTCGATCCATGCTTGATGCAGATTGTTCGAATTTCTCATTCCAAACCAGCCAATTACCCATTTTTCAGCAAATACATCATCTTCTCGTATTCGAAATCGTATGCCAATTTCGTAAGTTTTTCTGCCATATTGGGAGCGATTGTCCTGATCGCGCAGATCGCGCTGTCAATCTCTTGCATGTCGGCAATGATGCTGGCCTCTTGTAATCTGTCAATCAATTCCTTCGGAATCACCGCTGCGCGTTCCGAAGGAAGATCGTTGGGGGGCTCTGCCTCGGCAGCGTCCTCTTTATAGAGCCACTCTACAACGTGCAGTTCGGCTAACAGTTCGCTCAACGCATCCGCGTCAATCGGTTTCGGCAGAAACGCTTGCGCTCCTGCCTCAAGGCTCTGCTGCCGATCCTCATCATACACGCTGGCTGAAGAAGCAATGATCGGTATCTGTCGGCATTCCTGAGACTCGCGGAGGCGGCGAATGACCTCGATGCCATCCATGCCCGGCATCCGCAAGTCGGTGATGATTGCGGACGGATGCTCCGAGAACGCCTGGCGCAGAGCCTCTTCTCCGGTGGAGGCATGAAGAACGCGGCAGCCATAGGACGCCAGCAATGCCGCAAGTACCTGCCGATTATCCGCAAGATCATCCACCACCAATATCGTCGGCGCAGCATTCTTTATG
The DNA here is from genome assembly GCA_964565315.1 of uncultured Candidatus Moduliflexus sp. Taxonomy (GTDB): domain Bacteria; phylum Moduliflexota; class Moduliflexia; order Moduliflexales; family Moduliflexaceae; genus Moduliflexus. Next base: position 847 of record CAZMEO010000323.1, read on the forward strand.
CCGACAATGATACGGCTTTCCGCTCGCGGCGCATCGGCGGGAACTACGATGGGCAGCGGAACTTCGAAGCGAAAGACGCTGCCGACGCCGACGCTGCTTGTCACAGTCAGCGTTCCGTTCATCAAGGCCGCGAGATGACGGCTGATCGCCAGTCCTAAACCCGTGCCTTGCGTCTGATGCGAAATGCTGCCGACTTGCTGAAATGGCGTAAAGAGTTTTTCGATATCCTCCTGCGCAATTCCGACGCCAGTGTCTTCGATGTCGAAACGTAGAGACACATGGCCGCGCGTCTCTATGGGAGTGGTTGTCACGCGCAAGGTCACGCTGCCGCGCTCAGTGAATTTGATCGCATTTCCTAATAAATTCAGCAAAATTTGACGAAGACGGTGTTCATCCGCCTCAACATATTCCGGCAAATCCGTTTCCTGGATCACCTGAAAACGCAGCCCTTTCTGTGTTGTTTTTATGGAGAGCATCATTTCGACCTCGTCAAGCAGCGCAGGCAGAGACATTCGTATGGGATGAATTTTTAATCTCCCGGCTTCGACTTTTGCGAGATCAAGAATATCATTGATCATCGTCAATAAATGCTGCCCGCTCCGTTCAATGATGGCGCCATATTGGCGATATTGAGGGTGGGCGTCTTCGTCATGTTCCAGAATTTGAGCATACCCCAAAATGCTATTCAATGGCGTTCGCAATTCGTGGCTCATATTTGCTAAAAACACGCTTTTCGCCTGATTGGCAACATCGGCTTGCTCTTTCGCCAGCGTTAATTGCTGGTTCGACTCGCGCAGTTCGCTGGTACGCGCCGCGACTTGTTCTTCCAGCCGGAGGCTTCGGACGTGCAGGCGATGCACCCGCCAATGATAGCCGCCGAACGCGCCCCCGAATACGAGCGCGACCATCAGTCCTCTGAACCATGCGGTTTCCCACCAGGCCGGCAGAATCGTGATATGTAACGTGAGTCCGGCGTCATTCCAGACGCCGTCGTTGTTGGACGCTTTCACGCGGAAGACGTACTGTCCGGCATCCAGATTGGTATAACTGGCGTATCGCCGCTGTCCAGCAGCAACCCAATCGTGATCGAACCCGTCCAGTTTATACGAGTAGCGATTTTCTGCGGGGTTCGTATAGTCCAGCGCTGCAAATTCGAAGGAAAAAAAATTATCGCGGCGCGTTAATTCGATCTGCCGGACATACGAGACCGCTTCCCGCAGCGCGACAGGCTGCTCGAAAATTTTGAAACTCGTCAGAACGACAGGCGGAATTGCCAGATTATCCTGAATTTCCTGCGGATCGAAATAGCTGTACCCATCCACGCCGCCGAAGAAGATGCTCCCGGAACGGCTTCGATATGCTGCGCCGTCCTTGAATTGATTGCTTTGCAAGCCATCCGAGACATCATAATTGCGGAACGTCTGACTGGTCGGATCGAAGCGGGAGAGGCCGGAAATCGTGCTGATCCAGATCGCGCCGTTCAGGTCTTCGACCAATCCGGCGATTTCGCTGCTCGGCAGCCCATGCTTTTGAAAATAGCGCGTGAAGGTTTGGGTGCGCGGGTCGAATTTGTTCAAACCGCCATTCGTGCCGATCCAGATATTGCCGTGCCGATCTTCCAGCAATGCCGTGACTTCATCGTCGCTCAAACTATTCGGATCGTTCAGGTCACGCCGATAAACCGTAAACGTGGCAGAGGAAACGTCCAATCTATTGACGCCGCCGCCCCAGGTGCCGATCCAGAGCGTGCGATCTTGCGCCTGCATCAGACAGAGCACGCTTTTATGGCTGAGACTGTTCGGATTGTTCGGAACTGGCAGAAAGCGCGTAAACGTTTGATCGTCCGGGTTAAAAAGATTCAAGCCGTCATCCGTGCCAATCCATAAGCGCCCTTCGCGATCCTGCGTCAGCGCATATACCTGGTCATTGCTCAGGCTTTCAGGGGAATTCGAGTCATGCTTATACACCGTAAATTGTTCGGTCTGCGGGTCAAAACGATTCAACCCGCCCCCTTTCGTGCCTAACCAGAGTTGGCCGGAGCGATCAACCTGAATCGCAAGGATGCCGTCATGGCTGATGCCGCTATTCGTGGTATCGTAATGCGTGAAGAGGCCGGAAGAGGGAGCATATTTGTTCAATCCGCCCCCATCTGTGCCAATCCAGAGATTATTCGTGTCATCTTCGGCGAGCGCAAAGACTAAGGTCGCGTTCAGGGTATTGGCGTCGTTCGGGTTGCGCGTGACGCGATGGAACTTTTTCGGTTTCAGATCGAGTTTATTGACGCCGCCGCCACGTGTTCCGACCCACAACACCCCAGAACGATCTATAAAGACATCCCGAATATCGTTATGACTGATGCTGGTGGGATCGTTCGGATTGTACCGGTAATTGACGAACTGCTGCGTACGCGGATCGAACATATTCAACCCGCCGCTTTCGATGCCTTTTGTCCCGATCCACAAGCGCTGATATTGATCCTCGCGAATTTTGAATGCGATGTTGTTGCTCAAACTGGACGGATTCTGAGGATCATGGAGATAGTTAGTGAAATCATCGCTTGCGGCATCGTAGCGATTGAGGCCGCGAGCCGTAGAAACCCACAGCGTTCCAGCGCGATCCACATAAAGCCAGCGCGCTTCGTTATGACTCAGGCTGCGGGGATTCTGCGGATCATGCCGATAATGCGTGAATTTCCCGGTCGCTCTGTCGAATCTATCCAGGCCATCATCCGTGCCCACCCAGACATTTCCCGCCTGATCTTCGATGACAGACCAGACGCGATTATGGCTCAGGCTGCGCGGATCGTCATCGGCATGTTGAAACCGGGTGAACATCTGCGTTGCGGGATCAAAGCGATTCAAGCCGCCAGCGAACGTGCCAAACCAGAGGATGCCGCTGTTGTCCTGATAGATCACATGCGCCCGATTATCGCTCAAGCTATTCGGGTTCGCAGGATCATGCGTGTAATGCTGAAAGGTCTCGGTGCGCGGGTCGAACCGATCCACGCCAGCCCCCCAGGTCGAACACCATATCGCGCCATCGCGGTCTTCGAAAATTTGACTGATGTTATTGCTCGCAATCGAGGCCGGGTCTAATGGGTCGTGCTGAAATATTTCGAACTGATAGCCGTCATACCGCGCCAATCCGCCTTCTCCGGCAAACCACATCAGCCCCTGCCGGTCTTGCAGGATGGAATAGACCACATCATGCGGCAACCCTTGCGCCATCGTCAGGCGTTCGAATACCGGAGCGTCCGAAGGGGTGAACGCCTTCGCCGCCGGAGCAAACATCAACCCGATGAGGCCGCCCGCGATGACGATGAGGACGGCGTAGAGAATTCCCCGTTCGGAGTGAGCGTATCTGTTCGACTGTCGCGCATTCGGCTGCGCTGTTTCTAACCATTCGATCCATTTTTGACTCATCATTTATTCAACGCAACAGGCGCAAGAGCCGCAAACGCTTGCGCCTGTTGCGCCGTTGGCGTCGCTTGCGTTAGATGATTTGCGCGGCGCACTGCTGCCTATGCAATCGGGAAGCCGGGAATACGCTCGTCAATCGCCGCCATCAGGCGAATCGTCTCCAGGAGCGCAATCACAATCTGTTGATAGTGTTCGATGTC
>CAZMEO010000324.1:0-4461 GCA_964565315.1 uncultured Candidatus Moduliflexus sp.
AAACAGACGCCGCTGAGCAATTCGAAATTCAAGACGCCGAAAATGCGGCGTTTCGGCCCGCCCCAGATGCTCATGATCACGCTGCCGGTCAGCAAGCCGCCGCCCGCACAGGAAAGGATCAGCCCTAAGACATCCGGTCTCGCAAAGTTAAGAATCATTGGCACGATAAGCGCGCCGACCATGCCCCACAGGAAATTGACAACAGCAAAGAACAGCAGCAAGCCCGTCAAGCCGGGGCGCTCCGCAATATAGCGCCATCCCGCCGCCGCGTCTTTAAACAGCGACGACGGCGCGGAGTGACATTTTTCAGCGCCGGATGGCATCGGAAAACGCACGAAGATGAGCGTTCCGACCGCAAACAGAAACGTGACGACATCCACGCATAAAATCCCCCACATCTTGATGGCGACTAACAACACGCCCGCTAATGTCGGCGTCAGGATTTCCGCCGCCGCCTGCCCGAATTGGATCATGCCGTTGGCGCGGCCTAACTGCGCTTGCGGCACCAGCAGCGTGACCGCCGACGAATACGCCGGCCACTGGAAGGTGTCGCACGCCGCGCCGAGAGCAGCTAAGAGATAGATATGCCAGACTGCTAACTGATTCGTCAAAAATAAGTAGGCGATAAGCAGCGTCCCAAGCCCCGCCGCGAGATCGCTGAATATCATCATCCGACGGCGATCCCAGCGATCAGCCAGCACGCCTGCTAATGGAGAAAGCAGCAGGCGCGGCAGCAGGGAGGAGAACGCAATCAGCGCAAACCGCGTCACCGAGCCGGTCTGCTGATAGACCCACAAGCCTAATGCAAAGCGCGTCAACCCTGAGCCGATGATTGACACGCATTGTCCTGCCCAGATAATTGAAAAAACGCGCATTTCCTTGAAATTCGAGGGAAGCGCCAACAGTTCACGCCAAATGTTGGCTGCCCATTGTTTGAAAGCAACACATCGCTTATTCATTGTTTGTTCCTCCTTGTTCAACAAAATGATGGCTGGCGGTCGAGTCGTAGTCAATCCCGTAAATCCGCTTTAAATCGGCGATATGCTGCAACACGTCCGGGCTGCTGAACGCGCTTTTCCCTTCGAACGCATGCAGCACCATCCCTTCCAGCAAATCGCCAAGCGTGATGTCGAAATATTCGGCCAGCGCCTTTAAGACTTTTAATAATCTGCGCTCGATACGCACTCCGGTTTGCACCCGTTCCACCGGAATCGTCACGCTGCTGTCCTGTTCGTTCTGAGGTGTGTTATTCATGAGCGTCTCCTCTGATTGATTGTGAAAAAGTATGGCATCGATGTATGAACTGGGTAATTTATTATCTTGGTACATTGGTATAAAAATATAAAGATTGTCAAGAAAAATGTCAACCGATAACAAAACACCCCGTCAGGGTTCGAATCCTGACGGGGTGTTATTGGGCGGCATGACGCTGTCATTTGAGGATTATTCGACGAATTCGGCTTTCGACGCAAGATTGGGCGGAAGCTCCAAATGAAATTTCTCAAGCTGTTTGCGGCTGAAAAGCAATTGCCCGCTGCGCGTGGTTTGCGGAAAAACGTGTTCAGAGTTGCTGCCCGCCAGAACTTCCAGGGCGATTTCAGCCGCGATGCGTCCATGCTCTTCGCCGGACAGCACTAACCCGCCAATCGTTTTCTCAGCCCCAACAGAAAAATCCCAGAACCCAAATAACGGGATCGGCGTATTGGCCGACGTCCAGGCAATCACGTCGGTATCTGGAATATGCTGGCCTTCCTGGTTGACAAGCGTCTGATACAAGCCGACAAACAGCGCATCGTATCGGCCTTTTGCGTTCAAGACGTCCTGCTGCCATTCATCCCATCCTTTTACGAGTTTAATGTCAGCATGAACCTGGGCGGTGGTAAATTCAGCGTTCCCTTCGAAGACTTCTGCGAGGACGATTTGCGAAGTGCGATCAGTATCGAAAAGCACCAGGATGTTCTTCATGGGGAGCAATTCTTTTAATATAATAATAGATCGCGCATACAACGGGCGTTCTAAAACGCCGGTAAAATTCTTCGCGCCTGCCGGGAGATAGCTTCTGAGATTGGCATTGATTCCTAAATATATGACTGGCGTGGTCGTCTCCGCAAATCGAGTCGCCAAAAATTTCAGCGCGGCATCATCGCCTAAAAAGACCAATACCGGTTTCAGGCACTGATACGTCGCCCACGCTTCGTCGGCTTTGGCCTGATGCTCAGATGGCGGCAGCCGCTTCGTATCCATCTGAAAGGTTTCAACGCGATAGGCCGAGCCGAGCACCTCCTGAATCCCCTTTTTATACGAGACATCCCACGCATAATCCGCATGATAGCTTTCGATCAGCAAGATCGTTTGCTCCTCCGCAAAGGCGCTCAGCGCCAACACGGCGCAGCCAATTGAAAAAAGAAAAGATTTGATCATGTAGCCTCCTGATTTTTGTCACGGGACAACGTCCCGGCGATTAGGAGTGCGACGCGGTCGTCGCCTCTCTCAACGTCTTGCGCCGATGGCGGCGCACTCCTATACCTTATCGCCGCCGATACACGTCGATCTGCGTCAACGCTTGTCTGGCGCGTTCAGCAGTTTCAGGCGACGGATTGTAATCGAACACATTCAACAGATGTTGATAGGCGGCGGTCGGCTGCCCCTGTTTCAGGCGCAGCAAGCCGAGCGCTAAATAGGCGTCTGCTAAATTCGACGCATTGGCGCGCTGCCCCAAACAGCCGCGCAGCAGACGTGTCGCGGCAATCGCATATCCGGCTTGATCAAGCCAGTCCGCAAGAATCGCGCATTCGGTCGGCGAGAGTTCTGCAAGGTCTTCGCGCCCAAGCTGCTGCAAGGTCTGAAGCGCCTGATTCGGATTCTGCTGCGCGATAGCTTCGCGCAACTCTTGAAGCGGCGGCGCGAGAACTTCGGCGTCAATCACTGTTTCTCGCGGCTGCGGGCGGCGTCCCAAATCTTTATAGTGATCCGTCCAGGGCCATTTCCAGGCAAATTGTTCGCCGATCCAGGCAATCCCCAATCCCGCAAGAAAGCCGCCGATGTGCGCCCCATGCGCGACATTCGACTGCGATCCGGCGAGGAACGGCAGCAGGTTATCAATCACTAAATAGACGCCCAACACCCAGCGCGCAGGAAGCAGAATAAAATTCATGAAAAACGGAAAGAGCATCACAAAGACTTTGACCTGATTGCGCGGGAAGAGCAGGAAATACAAGCCAAGCACGCCGGAAATTGCGCCGGACGCGCCGACTAACGGCAGCATCGAACGCCCCGCGAACAGGCCGAAAAAAAGCGTCGCCGCCACGCCGCTTATCAGGTAGGTCAGCAAATAACCGATGCGCCCAAGACGATGCTCCGCGTTATCGCCGTAAATCCAGAGAAACAGCATATTGCCGACTAAATGCCAGAAGCCGCCATGCAGAAACAGCGAGAAGAAGAGATCGCTGAGTTCCGGCGAGCCGGGCTTGTAGCCATGCGCAAACACGAACAGATCATACGCGGTCAACTGCGAAAGCATCTGGCGCAGTTCTCCCCATGAACGGGCTAATGGCGCGAGATATTGCAGGTATTCTTGCAGTAGCGGGTCTCGCGGATGCACGCCTTTGGCGGTCAGCGGCAGAGTGATTAACACATAAACGGCGACGTTGGCCGCAATCAGCGCCCAGTTGACCCAGGGCGTGTAATGGCGGGGATTCGGAGTATCTCCGACAGGAATGAACATGCGTGATCTCCTTAAAACGCTGTCAGACACCGTCGAGGTGTCTGGCAGCTTATTCATTATTTAATGCGGGCAAATTCTACGCGCCGGTTTTTGGCTTTGCTCTCTGACGAATCATTCGCTTCTAAGGGTTGGCTTTCGCCGAACGGCTTGACAATCAGGCGTTTTTCGTCAATCTTGAATTCCTTGACAAGAAATTCTTTCACGGCCTCCGCCCGCTTCTGCGACAACATCAAATTATATTCCTCCGTGCCGTCGCTGTCGGTATGTCCGGCGATGACAATCACCGCCTCTTGCAAATCGCCGGTAAACGCATTGCCATATTTCCGCAGCAGGTCGAACGATTCGGTCTTAATCACATCCGAATCCGTGTCGAACAAAATCAATGCGCCGACTTTTGGCGGTTCTGTCTTTTTAACATCTTCATCATCAGCAACGCGACTGATGCCTTTGATGCGTCGTGTCGTCTTTTTCTCATCGAATAACGCCCGTCCCTCATCCGGGTTTTGCGTCTGCAATGCGCCTGTTCCCGTCGATTCAGATGGCGCTTGAAGAGCATTAACAATTTCTTCTTCCGTTTCGGGAAATGGCAACTCTTCCGCTGTGGCGCTACTGACCATCAGCGCGATGCCGCCGATAAGCATGATGGCATACATAAAACTTTTCATAACGTGCCTCCTTGCGTGATTGACACAAAAGTGATGTATCTTTTACGATGAATTCATTCGTTGTGCAAATAA
>CAZMEO010000325.1:0-4461 GCA_964565315.1 uncultured Candidatus Moduliflexus sp.
TGACCGCCGACCCGCCGAAAGACCTCTGCTGGAGTCTCGGCCTGTTTTTCGACGAAGGGATGTATAATCACAATGCCCGGAATCTCCTGCGGTTCGGCGAATGGCGCCTTGACGAATGGAATGATTATTATTACAGCGCCGTTTCGACCGCGATCAAATATGGCGTGATGCGCGTGATCGGCGTGGGGCGGGCGCAAATCCGCCTGATTTCGATTGCGTACAGCATGGCGTCGCTGCTGTTTCTCTATCTCGCGGCGCGGGAAAGCTACGGCAAAACGACTGGAATGTTCGCCCTCTTGTTCTTCGGCACGAACTATCTTTCGACGATGTACAGCCGTCTTGGCATGCAGGATACGCAGACCTTGACGATTTTTGTGGCGGCGTTTTATTTCTGGCAGGGCGGATTTTATCGGCTTCAGCAAGGCTGGCGGCGGTGGGGCTGGTGGCTGTTCTGGGCAGGCGCGTTCACGTTTCTCAGCTATACGTATAAAAATCTGTTTTTGTATCTCCTCCCCACGCCGTTTGTTGCGCTGATCGCGTACATCACCCTGAATGCCCGCCAGACAACGATTAGGAAACAGGGTATTGCCGCGCTGACATTCCTGAGCGCCGGATTTGCCGCCGCGTTCGCGATCTGGTTCGCGACGTTTTATTACCCCAACCGGCAGATTATTACGCAATTTGGCGATTTTTTCACAAAAACCCAGATGTTCCCAAGCACTAAACTGCTGCACTTCCTCAAAACGTTCTACAAGACGCCGGTGTTTGCCTACTTTTCTCACACGCCCGTGCTATTGCTCGGAACGCTGACAATGATCGGCATCGTGCTGTTTCTGCTGTGTACCGAACAGCGGACGGCGCTTCATCCGTCGGATCTGTTTGCCGCTGTCTGGTTTTTCGCCGTCTTGACATTTACGTCGCTGATCGCCTATCGTCCGACCCGCTACGTGCTGCCGATTGTTCCGCCGATGTGCCTGCTGACGGCGCGGGGATTTGGCTATGTCTTAGATCGGGCGCAAAAAAGACGAGCGCTGGCGTTTCCGCGCCATGTCAGCCGCATGGCCTGGTGCGTCGTCGGACTCTGGTTCGCATTTGTGGGAATGTTTGCGGTGACGCCGTTCCGACTTCGCGGCCTGTATCAGGCTCCTGGAGCGCCATTTCATTTGCCGAAAATGGCTGACGCTTTTTTAGGGTGTTCCTGTGCGCTTTTGCTGTTAGCGCTCATGCTGCATTTCAAGAACCGCCCTTCCAAAATCGTTGACGTGCCGCCTCCGGTTGCTGCGCTGATTCTTGCCGCGTTATCAGGCGCGTCCCTCTATTTCGATGCCTCGTGGTATTGGCGCTGGTTTCACGCTCCAAAGTATGTTGTTGAAGAGACCGGGCGCGATTGGATGGCGCGTTTAGGAGAAGAGGCATATATTGCGGGGCTGAATGCGCCGGGCGTCGCGTATGATACGCCGTATAAAGCGCTGTGCAGTTGGGAGGGGTATGTCAATTACAAGGAAAACCCGTTCGAAAAATATCGCCTGACGCACCTGTTCCTCAGCAATGATCGCGGCACGGAGGAGCGGTTAACCTATTATCGCAAATATCCGCGTGAAATGTCGCGCGCGACGCAAATTCAGCAGTATTTGATCAAAGATACCTTTTATTCGTTGTTTTCATTAGTCGAGCCGACGCTGAAGATTCAAGTAAAAACAGTCGATTTTCCGCCCGGGCGGGCGGTGGATTTCTTGATGAGCATGACAAACCGCGATTTTCGCCAGCCGCGCCAGCTTCAGGTCAATTGGTATCTCTACTCGCAAGAGATGACTGATCCACTCACGCCAGCCGCAATCAGTCTTCCGCGCTCGCTGGAATTCGAGCCGCAGCAAGAGCGCTCCTTTCATGTTTCAGGCACACTGCCTGCTCAACCTGGAATCTATCGCCTGTTGGCAAGCTGGAAGGCGATAAACACGCGAGAATTCGAGGCTGAAACGGCGCAAACGACTATCGGAACCATCGCGGAAGATGCCTCGGCGTCTGGCGGCAAGGCGCTTCAGGTGTTTCCCGGATCGCAGGATTTTGTGTTATACGGTCAATATGCGTATCTGCCTGCCGGGGCATATCAGGCCGCGTTTCGCGTGAATATCAAAAAAAACGTCGCGGCGAAACCGCTGCTGCGGCTTGAAGTGACCGCCGATTTCGGCGAAATCCAGATCGCCAGCAGAGAAATCCGCAGCGAAGAGCTTGGCGCGACAGGCGAATATATCGAACTGCCCCTCCCCTTTATGCTTTCTCAGGGGCTTGGGAGGGTCGAATTTCGCATCTTCAGCTACGGACGGGCGCAGATGGAGATCGATAAAGTGTCCGTGTCATCTCGCGAAGGCGTCTGGCTGCGTTCGCCATTAACCATTACAGATACGCGCATTTCAGGCGGATGAAGCGCGTCAGCGCCGCTTCCCCTAAATCGATCTTGGACGATTCGCGATTGCCGAGAACGAATTCTACTGCCCGCTGTCCGTGTATCGGGAATGGCGCGGACGCCCATTTCGAGGCGTATTGGTCGATCTGCAACTGGCAGCGGTTGCCGCTCACATGCACTTCGAGGTGATGCGGTTCGTTCCCCCACCGCGCCATGCTGTAATCGCCGCCTAAATCAGCAGTGGTGATCAACCAGGCTGCGCCTTCCTGCGTCGGCTCTTGCCGGTCGGTCAGAATGACGCGAAACCGCCCGCCGCCGCGATAACTGCCGTACATGCGCTGCACCGAGAGATAATAATTTCCCTGCGTTTGATCAATCGTGAAGAGGGACACTTTGCCGCCGTCTTGCTCTCCCAACGCCCAATGAGGGATATTCCCTTCAAGATCGCACTCAATGACATAATGCCGGTCGGCATCCAGCGTAAACGTCCAGGCAATTCCGCCGTTCGGCGTCGGCGTGAATTGGCCGGAGTCGCGATGCGTTCCGCCAAGCAGCCGTCCGCCGGTCTGCGCGACTGCGGCTGCGGTGATGGCGGGCAAGCAGACCAGTTCATTCCCTCGACAGTACTCTGAGGGCTGCGGCTGTGGAGTTGGCGGTGGCGGCGGCATATAGCCCGGCATGGGAATATCGGCAGCGTGTGTAATGGTGCGCTGCTGCGGATCGACAATGGCGATTTTATCTGCCACGACAGACGCCGCGCCCATGTAATAGATGCGGAATTCCATGTTGGCCTGCATGCTTGGCGGCGTAAAATCGAACTCAAAGAGGCAGAAGTCGTTCGCAAGCGGGAAATCTTTTCTGGTCAGCAGCCGCTTCCCGATGACGCGATCCTGATGGTGATCATACACGTCGAGAATCAGCACGTTGCGGTCATCGGAGCGATTGTCGTCAATGCGAATGCTGAAAAAGGCTTTCAACGGCATCGTCGGATAGCCTGTTTTGTATTGTCCGAAACAGAGAAAGCCTTGTTGGAGGGTGTGGTGAATGCCCTTTCCTCCATCTTCGAACGTGACCTGCGGATGAGTGGAGGGCAGCGACGCCACGCGAAAAACATCGAGAAAGCCCGCTGGCAGCGGCGTTTGTTCGACGAATGGCGTCGGCGCGAATTCTTCGACCAGCGCGCGATAGGTGTCAACATTCAGTTGCGCTAACATGCCGCGTTCTTGCCTGCTGGAGGAATACGCCTTTTGATCGAGGAAGCAGAGCATTTGCAGATTCGCGTCGCGGCAGCTTTGCGCTAAGCGCCGCATATCGTCGGGATTTTCGCGAAACATGCCGCTCGGCATGAAGCCGTCAGTCGAAAACGTGAGAATCTTTTGCTGCCCGACTTTCTGGCGCAATGCCGCAATGTCTTGCGGCACGTGCGGCGTGCCGGTCTTGAAATCGTATGTGCCGCTGTGAACTGCCCAGATGTCAACATTCGGGTCGTCTGTGGCAGGGCTGGTCTCATGACTTGCCGCCACTAAATTGCGCGGAGCAAGCTGTTTGATCAGGGCGGAGAGACGATGATGCCAGCGTTTGTCGCCCCCGAATTCATTCATCGGCGACCAGATGACATGTTCGTCATTGACGGCGCTGATAAATTTTTTGACATACGCCGTTTCGATCTCCATCAAGCGAGAGTTGCTCAGATCGCTTAATTTTGAAGGATTCGTCCCGGTGATCTGGTAATACGGATGATGTTCGGCGCAGCCCCAGTGCGCCTTCAAACCGCATGGATCAAACAGATCGATATAGACAAGAATGCCGCGCTGTTTGGCATATTGCACCCATTGCTGCTGATAAGCGAACCATTCTTCGTCAAAGCGATTCAGATCATATTTTCCGTTGATTTTGAGATACGGCTCGCGTTCCTGCCCCAAGCCGAACGGCCAGAAGCCGAACACGCGAAAGCCATTCACGCCGCATTCCGCCAGCCTGTCGAGCGCCGCAAAAATCGTATTGTCGAGGTAATGATTGAAGCCGAATTGTTCGACCAGCACGATGCGCGGATTCGA
>CAZMEO010000326.1:0-4454 GCA_964565315.1 uncultured Candidatus Moduliflexus sp.
GGCTACCGAAGTCGTCAGGAGGTGGTTGCTGTTCGTCAAACAAGATGCAGTGTCACTCAATTCGGATCATGCAAGAACCTTAACAACCTGAGATTTTGGAGGATATTCGTATGAGAAAAATTTTGGTAACGTTGTTGGTTGTGGCGACAGTGTTTGCGTTTGCAACGGCATCTTTTGCGGAAAAGGTGAAAATCGGCGTCTCTATCCCCAGCGCAGATCATGGTTGGACCGGCGGCATTGTCTGGTGGGCGCAGAAGGCGATTGACGAATGGACGAAGAAAGACCCGGATGTGGAGTTCTACCTCGTCACGGCTGATTCACCGGAAAAACAGGTCGGCAATGTGGAAGATTTGATGGTAAAAGGAATTAACGCGCTCGTCATTCTGCCGCATGATTCCGCGCCGTTGACCCCAATTGTCGAACAAGCGTATAGCAAGGGGATTTATACGGTCGTTGTGGATCGCGGCTTAACCAAACCGGCGCAGCATGTGTATGTTGCGGGCGATAACCCCGGCTTAGGTCGCGTCAGCGGAGAATGGATGGCGAAAGAGTTGGGCGGCAAAGGCAAAATCGTCGTGCTGGAAGGGATTCCGTGCGTGATCAATACGGAGCGCGTCGAGGCCTTCAAAGACGTGATCAAGAACTTCCCGGACATCGAAATCATGGATTCGCAGCCAGCCAACTGGTCAACGCAGAAAGGGTTGGAAATCATGGAAAACTATCTCCAGAAATACAGCCAGATCGACGCAGTCTGGGCGCAGGATGACGACGTGCTGAAAGGCGTGTTGCAGGCGTACAAAGAATCTGGCCGCAGCGATATTAAATTCTTCCTCGGCGGCGCTGGTTCGAAAGAAATCGTCAAGATGGTCATGGATAAAGACCCGTTGGTTCGCGCCGACGTGACCTATCCGCCGTCGATGATCGCCACCTCAATCAGCCTCGCGGTCAAAGGCGTGAAGAATGTGCCGCTCGATGGCTTCTATCAAATGAAGATTCCTTCCAAAGTGATTTTGGCCTCCGAATTGATCACCCCGGAGAACGCTCAAGATTACTATTATCCAGATTCCGTGTTTTAATGAAAACGGCAGGGCGGGGTTGCATCCCCGCCCTTTTTTTGTTCGCAAAAAATGAAACTGTTTCGTTAAGACTACCGTTGCTGCCGTCATTCAAGTAAATCATCTTGACAAAAAGCTTCAACCATCTGATGTCTGTCATGACAACGCTATGCTTGAAAAAAGTAAACTGAGCCTGCCGAAGGTCAAAACGAGCGAGCCGCCTTCCCTGAGCGAAATCGAAGGGAAGGCGGCTTATTCGATGAACAAATTATGCTGCTTGACGCGATTGTCGTGATTATCTCCACCGCCATTCCATTGAGCGTCAGTTTTATTTTAGCCGGACTCGGCGAAATGTTCAATCAACGCGCCGGAACCTTCAATCTCGGCGTCGAAGGGATCATGCTGCTTGGCGCGTTTACCGGCTTTTACACGGTGCATCATCTCCACAGCAACGCGCTCGGCCTGCTCGCGGCGATGACGGTTGGCGCGGTGATGGGGCTGCTGATGGCGGTCAGCGTCATCACCTTCAAGGCGACGCAAGGCATCGCCGGGATCGGCCTCTATATGGTCGGATGGGGCATTTCCGGGACACTGTTCCGCATTTATGTCGGCGGGATCACCTCTATCGAAGGAATCACGGCGCTGCATATTCCCGTGTTAAGCCAATTGCCGGTGGTCGGGCCGATGTTCTTTCAACACGATATTGTCGTCTATCTCACCTTTTTGCTGATTCCGTTGGCCTGGTACGTGTTATTTAAAACCGCGTGGGGCTTGAAAGTCCGCGCTATCGGCACGACGCCGCGAGCCGCTGACACGCTCGGCGTGAGCGTGGAAAAAATACGCTACCAATGCCTGATTTTAGGCGGCATCATGGCGGGGCTGTCGGGCGCGTATCTGAGCATCTGTCAGGCGCACATGTTCGCAGATAATATCACCGCCGGGCGCGGCTTTATCGCGGTGGCGCTCGTCTATTTCGGCAAATGGCATCCGGTCGGCGTCATGGGCGGCGCGCTCCTGTTCAGCCTCGCGCATTCGTTGCAACGTTTTATCCAGGTCTATGGCATCAATTTCCCGTATGAATTCGCCGTCGTCTTCCCCTATGTCCTCGTCATCATCGTGTTAGCCCTGCCGCATAAATCGAAAGATGCTGGTCCGACCGCCTTAGGCACGCCATACGAGCGCGAATTCAGAGGATAAATGCGCAAAGCTGTCAGACACCTTGAAGGTGTCTGACAGCTTTTGCTTCCAAAATCAACAAATTGCCATTTTTTCCGCGCCATGTCTTGCCATTCTTGCAAATGAGCGTAATCATTATTACTAAATGAGAGGCATTGATCACGAAGAACCCTGCCAGGGTTCGAACCCTGGCAGGGTTGATTGGTTTCAATCCTCGTGAATAACGCAAAATCAAGGTAGAGACACCCCTCCTGGGCGTCCCTACGGTTTGAAATTGCATAATTTTATACGCAGGAAACAGACTATGCATAATATTATCGGCACACGAGTTCAGCGCGTGGATGGCTATGAAAAAGTCACCGGAAAGGCCGCCTATGGCGACGACCTGAAATTCAACGGGATGCTTTACGCGGCCTGCCGCTATACGGACATTCCTGTTGGGAAAATTACGAACATTGACACCTCTCGCGCCGCGCAGATGGAGGGCGTCGAGGCGATTGCGCTTTATAAAGATGTTCCCGGCCAGAAACGCGTCGGGCCGATTCGGGCGGATCATTATCCATTAGTGAACGACGAAGTCTTTTATTCCGGTGACGTGATCGCGGTGGTGGCGGCCATAAGCAAGGAAATCGCCCGCGCCGCCGCCGAATCGATCCGGGTCGAATATCAGGAGACGCCGGGGATTTTTGAGGTCGAAGAGGCGCTGAAACCGGATGCGCGGCTGATTCATTCCGAATTCAAAAGCAATGTCGTGGTGCATTATCCGCTCATCAAGGGGAATGTCGAGCAGGGCTTCGCGGAATCGGAGATGGTCATCGAGCGCGTCTATCGCACCGGTTTTCACGAACATGCTTACATCGAGCCGGAAAGCGTGACCGCCGTGCCGAACCCGGCGACAAAAGGATTCGACATTTACGGCTCGATTCAAAATCCCTACACCACGCGCAAAGTCGTCGCGGCCTTCATGGGGCTGAAATTGAATCAGATCAATGTCAACGCTTCGACGCTTGGCGGCTCATTCGGCGGCAAAGACGACATCATCAACGTCATGGCCTGCCGCGTGGCGCTGTTGGCGAAATTGACCGGAAAGCCCGTCAAATTGACCTACACCCGCGAGGAATCCATCACAGAAGGCTACAAGCGCCACCCGTACCTCATGACGTACAAAGTCGGCTTCAACAAGGACGGCAAGGTTCAGGCGATGAAAATTGACATTCTGGCGGACAGCGGCGCGTATTCGTCGCAAACGTTTTTCGTGACGTGGCGCTCGGTAGTACAGGCGACCGGGCCGTATGAGATTCCCCATGTGCAGACCGACATTCGCGGCGTCTATACGAATAACACTTATACGGCGGCGTTTCGCGGCTTCGGCTCGCCGCAGGTGATTTTCGCGCAGGAATCGCTGATGGATGAAATCGCGGAACTCTGCGGCCTTTCTCCGCTGGAAATCCGGCGGCGCAACGGCTACCGGCAGGGAAGCGTGACCGCCAGCGGGCAGACGCTGAACGGCCATCAGGTCGCGCTGATGCAGGTGATTGACGAGGCTGTCGAAAAATCCGATTACGCCCGCAAACGCGAGTATTACGCGCAGTTGAACGCCGACAGCGAGCGTTTTCATTACGGCGTCGGCCTGTCGTGCAGCTTTCGCGGCTGCTCGCTCGGCGCGGAAGGGACGGATTTCACGTCGGCGATTGTCTCAGTGCAGGCTGACGGCAGCGTCTATCTCTTGAGCGGTTTGAATGAAAACGGGCAAGGGATGCGCACGACGTTTTGCCAGATCGTCGCCGAAGTGTTGGGGGTGAAGATGGACAATATCGTCTTTCTCGCGCCGCAAACCGCCACGATTGCCGACGGCGGCCCGACCGTCGCGTCACGTGGCACGTTAGTGGGCGGCTCTGCCACGCTTGACGCGGCGAACGCCGTCAAAGCCCGCATCTTCTCCGTGATTCGCGACGCGCTGAAGGTCGCGACCATCGAAGAAACAGAGTGGAAAAACGGCTGCATTGCCCGCGTTCAGCCGATGGACGACATTAAGCCGCTTCCGTTCGAACTCGCGGCGGAAATGGCGTACTGGGCGGGCGTGAATCTCTCGGCGTATGGCTGGTTCAAAGGGCCGGATGTCGGCTGGGAAGAGCAAACCGGGCAGGGGAACGCCTATTTTACCTATGTCTATGGCTGCCAGATTGCGGAGGTGAAGGTTGACCGGCATACCGGCAAAATCGA
>CAZMEO010000327.1:0-1217 GCA_964565315.1 uncultured Candidatus Moduliflexus sp.
TTCGGCGGTACGATTGACGAATTCGTCAGCGTGGCGCAGCGACTCGCGCCGTATGGCGACGGGTTGGAATTGAATTTGTCCTGCCCGAACGCCAAAGGTTACGGCATGAATATGGGACAGGATGCCGCGCTCGTCTATCAAATCGTCAAGGCGGTCAAGCAGGCGGTCAACGTGCCGGTGATTCCGAAACTGACGCCGAACACGCCGCATATCGCTGCCATCGCGAAAGCCGCCGTCGAAGCGGGCGCGGACGCGATTTGCGCGATCAATACGGTTGGTCCCGGCTATTACACAGTCGAAGGGCATCCGGTGTTGACGAACGTCTATGGCGGCATGTCGGGCAAAGGGATTCTCCCCATCGGCCTGAAATGCATCAAGGAAATCGCCGCGATGGTGAACGTGCCGATCATCGGCTGCGGCGGCATCAGCAGCGCGGCGGACGTTCGGGCGTATCAGCAGGCCGGAGCGACGATTTTCAGCGTCGGAACGGCTGTCACCGGCATGACGACGCCGGAATTGAAGGCGTATTTTGCCGCGCTGGAAGCCGATATCGAACAGCGCACCAATACCGCGCCGACGCTGCTGAAATCGGTGGATTTGAGCTTTACGCCATACCGCCTCGACGAAAACCGCCAGCTTGCGCCGGATTTGTCGCTGCTGACGTTCGACCGCAAGATTGACATTCTGCCGGGGCAATTCATTTTTGCGTGGATTCCGGGCGTCGGCGAAAAGCCGTTTTCGGTGCTGGATGACGAGCCGCTGACGCTTTCGATTCAGCGGCGAGGCTGTTTCACGAACGCACTCTGCGATTTGCCCGCCGGTTCGACGGTCTATGTACGCGGGCCCTATGGCGCGCCGCTCGCGCTCCCGGAACGCCGGAAATCGGTTTTGGTCTGCGGCGGCTGCGGATTGGCGGCGGTCTATCATCTTGCGAAGCGTCACGGCAGCGCCGACCTGTTTATCGGCGCGAAAGACGCGGCGCATCTCTTTTACCTTGAGCAGGCGCGGCGCATCGCTGACGTGCATATCACGACCGAAGACGGCAGCGTCGGCCAGCGCGGGTTCATCACGGATGCGCTCGACGCCTATTTGCGTCAATATAGCGGGAGCGATGCGCCGGTCTTTTACAACTGCGGGCCGCATCGCATGATCGAACGCGCCACCGAGATTGAAGCAAAATATGCGCCCCGCGAACAGATTTATAATTCGATTGATTT
>CAZMEO010000327.1:1317-4435 GCA_964565315.1 uncultured Candidatus Moduliflexus sp.
ATGAAAAACGAACAACTCGCAAAAAGCAAAATTTGTCTGGCATTGGATAATCTGCAAGAGACGCGCGACCTCGAACGCCTGCTCGAAGAGGTGCTGCCGGTCGTCGGGATGTTAAAGATCGGAAAGGAACTCTTCACGCGCTTTGGCGTGAACATCGTCAAAATCGCGCAGGGATTCGGTCTGGAAATTTTTTTGGATTTAAAATTTCATGACATTCCAAATACCGTGAAGGGCGCGGCCTATTCAGCAACGCAATTAGGCGTCTATATGTTTAACGTGCATGCCTCCGGCGGATTGGCGATGATGCAGGCGGCGCGAGAAGGCGCATCGGCGGCGAGCCAGGAGCGCGGGCTGCGTTTGCCGAAAATTATCGCTGTCACCGTCCTGACCAGCATTGACCAGCAGACGATGAATACCGAATTGCGCGTGCCGGGAACGATTGACGCGCAGGTGCTGCATCTCGCGAAACTGGCGCAGCAGGCTGGATTGGATGGGATTGTCTGCGCAGCGTCGGATGTGAAGGCGATTCGGCATGAACTCCCGCCGGATTTTCTCTATGTGACGCCGGGCATTCAGGGGCCGACGAGCGCCGCCGGAAGCGACCAGAAGCGCGTCTATACGCCGCAAGCCGCGATTCGCGATGGCGCAAGCATTCTCGTGGTTGGTCGCGCCATCACCGCCGCGACGGATCGGCTCGCCGCCGGTCGCTCCGTGCTGAATGACGTGCTGAACGCGCTGGAATAACGATTTCACAACACGCGGAACACGCATATTTTTCGCGTGTTTCGCGGTGTCCCCCGACAATGACATGGCCTGACCAAACGCCTACGGAACGAACCGACGCGCTGCTGCTGCTCGGCATTGTCGCGGCATATCTCGCATTTTTCATCGCGCCGATTTTTTTGAACCCGGAGCGAACGATGAAATTTCCAGAGTATGTCGTCAAAATTGACCCGATTGGCCTCGATTTGGCGCAAATGCTGGAATATAGCCGGTCGTGGCTCGTCAGGCATCACAGCCCTTACGTCGGCGCGAACCCGTATCCTCCGCTGGCGGCGGCGCTTTTTGCGCCGCTTCTCCTGGTCACGGCAACGACAGCCTATCAGATTCTCGTCTGGCTGAATGTCGCCTGCTACGCCCTGTGCGTCGTCGTATTGCCATACCTGCTGCATCAGCGCGACGAACGGCGCATTCCCTTGCTGCTGACGCTGTTTCTGACCGGCCTGTTTTCATACGGGTTTCATTTCGAGCTTGAGCGCGGCCAATTCAACCTGATCGCGCTCGCGTGCGTCCTGTCCGCGCTCCATCTGTTTCATTGCCGCGAAACGTCGAGATTCTGGGCGTATGCGCTGTTCTGCGTCGCCGTGCAGTTGAAAGCATATCCGGCGCTGTTTATCGTCCTTTTTGTGAAAGATTGGGCAGCGTGGAAAGCGAATCTCTTGCGATGTGCCGGATTAGCGCTCGCGAATTTCCTGCTGCTTTTTGCGCTCGGCGTCGGCGTCTTTCGCGACTTCATCGCGGCGCTTGCCAGAGAATCGTCCTCGAATCTCTGGATCGGCAATCATTCCATTCGCGCCTTTGTTCAGCTTGCGCCGCTGCCCTGTAAATCGGCGTTCCATCTCCTATTTGCGCTTGTGCTGCTCGCCTGTCTTGCCCTCATCATCTCCCACTCATGCCGACAACGACGCGCCGGCTTCGATGCGCCGCTCTTTCTCGCCTGCACGCTTGCGGCGCTGCTCCTTCCCCCCGTGAGCAACGACTATAAGCTGACGCTCCTCACGGCGGCGATGGCGGCGGCCTTCCCGCATCGTTCGTTGCGGAAGCAGGGCATTCAACGCGTTGTTTCAATGGCGCTCCTGCTGCTCTGTTCCTTTTCGTATGCCTCCACCTGTTTTTCATTGACGAATAAGCCGCGCCTCTTCAAACATAATCTTCCAGCATTATTCATTGCGTTCTGTTGTTGGACGCTGTTTACGCTGCTTCAAAGACACTCTAATAAAGTTGCTGCTTCATCGGAATTCCTCCGTTCGCCCTGAGCCTGTCGAACAGCGGAAGATCACAAGAAGGCGTGTTATCGCAATTGTGAACACGATGTGGGCTTGAATAATCACGCTATCGAATTTTCAAGAACATCACGCATTTTCATTTGACTTCTCAAGCGCTGCTCTTGAACAACGGTTTACAGCATCAGATCGCTAACGTTGTAAAATATGGACAACTTCATCCAGAGGTTGAAACCTCTGTCTGTATTCCAACGCCCTTTCAGTGCGACACTGCCGCGAAGCGGCAACGGAGTAGAGACAGGCGTTTTAACGCCTGGAAGGTTATAGGAGGAACACACGCGCATGAACTGTTTACTCAATTTTTCAACGCCGCAACTACAAAAAATTCACGCCGGGAAAGTGCGCGACAGCGTCCGCATTGACGAGCATTCCCGCATGATTATCGTCACCGACCGCCTGTCCGCGTTCGACCGCGTGCTGAAAACGCCGATTCCGCATAAAGGCGCGGTGCTGAACGGCATTTCGAATTTCTGGTTCGAACAAACCGCACACATCGTCAGCAATCATTTTCTGAAAGCGATTGATCCGAATGTGACGCTCGTGCGGGAAGCCGTGCCGATTCGCGTCGAAATGGTGGTGCGCGGCTATCTGACCGGCTCGATGTGGCGAGGCTATAAAGATGGCAAACGCGAGTTTTCCGGCGTGCATGTAGCGGACGGCATGACGCGCAATCAGAAATTCACGCAGCCATTGGTGACGCCGACCACGAAAGAAAAAAATGACCGCGAAATCAGCCCGGCAGACCTTGTGCGCGAAGGCTGGGTGGATCAGAAAACTTACGCCAAAATGGAAAAAATCGCGCTGGAATTGTTCAACTTTGGCACGCAATTTCTTGAAGAACGCGGGATCGTTCTCGTAGATACAAAATACGAATTCGGCCTGATTCATGGCGAAATCGCGCTGATTGACGAAATCCACACCCCTGATTCCTCCCGCTTCTGGCGCGTGGATGATTACCATGCCAACCGCGAAAGCGTCGAGCAGATTGATAAAGAATACGTGCGGCAATGGCTGCTGAATCA
Organism: uncultured Candidatus Moduliflexus sp.; assembly: GCA_964565315.1. Lineage (GTDB taxonomy): Bacteria > Moduliflexota > Moduliflexia > Moduliflexales > Moduliflexaceae > Moduliflexus. Next base: position 4,403 of record CAZMEO010000327.1, read on the forward strand.
TCAGGTCAACAACCAATACCCCGACACGCTGCC
>CAZMEO010000328.1:0-4411 GCA_964565315.1 uncultured Candidatus Moduliflexus sp.
AAAAAAACCTCACAGGTCTTGAAGACCTGTGAGGTTTCCGTTCGTTCTTCGTCTTGTATTATGACGCGCTGACAACCATTTCTTGCGTTTCCTCCGTCGCGGCGGTTGCGGAAAGCTGCGGCACGGGTTTGGCTTTTAATTGCGGCAGCACCGCCTGCGGCCCGCGTTTGAAGAAAATATCTTCAATCGCGCCCCAACTGCCGCACGATGTACATTGATCCGCCCAGTATTCATACATGGCGCCGCAATGCCCGCATTTGAAATCGGCGATCTTAATATCCACCAACTGCGATGAAATCCGGTATTCTTCCAGCGCTTTTTCAATCTGGCTGGTTTGATGATATAAGTCAGCCAACAGCAGATGCGCTTGCGGAATGCTTGGGTCTTCGGATTGGAAGGCGAGCAGCATTTTCTCCGCCTCGGTGAATTGTTCCAATTTCATGTACAGTTTCGCCAATCCGAGGCGCAGATGGTTCGCGTTCGGGTCGCGTCGGAGCATTTCCAAATACAGATCGACGACCGGCTCAAGCGTTTCTTGCGGCGTGCCGGACTGTTTCTGATAGTAATCAATCAATTTTTGAAACAAGACCGTCGAAAGTGTTTGCTCTGCGGCGGATTCCAGCAAGCGTTCGGCTTCACGCTGGCGGTCGGTTTTCAGATACAGGTTCGACAGCACCAGCATATTCGGCACGTAATAATCATATTCCCGGCGGCTTTCTTTGAGCGTCCGTTCAGCCAGCCGCAAATCGTTGGTTTTAATCTGCTCAATCGCTAACCGATAATAAAGCGAGGCGAGCAATTCCTGCGTCTGCGGATCCGCATGGCTGGCGCGCGTCCGTTGAATAAACGCAATCGCTTCCTGATATTCTTTCGATTTGACGAGCAATTCCTGCACTTTTGCGCGGGCAGTCGGGCTGGAACGGTCAATATCCAACACGCGGTTATATAACTTGATGGCGTCTTTATGATTGCCGAGCGATTCCCAGTTCCGCGCCGCGCCGTATAACGCCCGCATGTTTTCAGGATAGCGCGCTAATACGGTGTTATAGTTTTCAATTGCCTTTTGCGCGTCGCCCTGGCGTTCAAACGTCTCGGCCAGCGCGATGTATAACTCAATGTGCGGATTCTCTTTGTCGATGATATTTTCAAGCTGCTCGGTCGCATCCCGGTGAAAGCCCATCAAACTCAGCGCAATCGCGCGCTCGCGGTGATCCCAGAGAATTTTCCGTTCTTTGCGCTCGCGGCTTTTATTTTTCAACATGTAGTACCGCCAGCCAAGTCCGGCAATCGCCACGAAAAACATCATGATGACAATGCCGATCAAAATCGAAAATAAAATAATATAGACGACATGCACATCGACCGTCGTCTTGTCAGGATTGCTTTCATCTGGCGCAGGAAACTGGATGGATGTAAACGGAATGTGATACTTCAGCGGGATCGTATGGTTATTATCCACGACAAACACCGCCACTAAAAAACTGATGACCATCATCACCAACAAAATAGGCGCAACAAACGACATTGATGATTTAAGTTTCATAATGCTCCTCCCTCAAGACCCACGTTTCGTATGCAGTTTCGAACCGACAACATCTTTTACCCAGCAATCATCATAGAAATGCGTTGCAAACGCTTCTGCTGCCACATAAATTTATGAAGGCGTTCGTGCGCGCTGCTTGTTTTGACAGACATATTTCCTTCACAACGTTACGCGGAAGATTCCTTGCTGTGCGACTCTTTTCCCTTTTATTGACTCTTCAATTAGCAGCCTTTACTTGTCAATAAGAAAAAACATTTTTTTATAGCATCGCGCGCTGAGGGAAATTGACTTGAGCGCGAACGCAATTCTGTTCCCGTGTTTTCCCATTCATTTACGGGGCGGATTTCACTTTAGATTCGTATTTCGACGGGCAGGATGTCATCAGCGTCGCCGCATAAAATCGCTGGTGTTCCGGCTGGAATTTCCCTTCCACCACGACAGCGGCATGCTCGCGGAAAATGTCAGGAATCGACCCTTTATAATACACAGGCATTTTGGCGGCGCTGGTGTTGCTCTGAAGCTCGAAATAGACTTCGCGGGCATTAGCGCTGCGGCGGATCGAACCGGCGGCGACCGTCCCGGCGATGCGCGTTCCCACTTGCTGCGGCTGGTCTTGTGTTGACAAAAACTCTTCCACCGTCACATAATAGACGCTTGCCCCTTGCAGCCCGGCGTAAATCAAATAGGCGACGCCTAACGCAATCATCACGCCGCCAATCAGCAGCTTTTTCTGGTTTTGATTCATGAGGAATGATGTTTTACCACGAAACACACGAAAAAAAATACACGGAAACATTACTTTTTCAGGAGTGCCAAAGCTTGCTTTGGCCTCACATTCTGAGGAAATATTGACTCGCCAAAGCAAGCTTTGGCACTCCTGAAGGCTCTTAAAAATTCAGACTCCCGCATAAAAACGCAAATTTTTTATATATTTTTCGTGTCTTTCGTGTGTTTCGTGGTAAAAATTAGGAAAACTTCAGCAGCCAGGGAAACCATTCGATCAATTTTTGGTTAAGCAATGAAAATCTCCCGGTAAACATCAACACGCCGACGAGGAGCAAAAACAGGCCACTGACCATTTCAATCAGATGCAAATGGCGTTTAATGCTGTTTAAAATGCCTAAGAATCGGTGCGTCGCAATCGCAGTCAACAGAAATGGAATGCCTAATCCTAACGAATACACGCTCAACAGCAGAATCCCTTCTTTGACGGTATTCTGCCCGCCTGCGAGAATCAGAATCGGCCCAAGAATCGGACCGACGCAAGGCGTCCAGCCGAACGCAAACGCTAACCCGACCACAAATGCGCTCACCACTCCGGCGTGAATATGCTGAATATGAAAACGCTTCTCATAATTGAGAAAACTCAGCCATTTTTTAAAACATCCTAACACGTGCAGGCCGAGAATGATGATAATGGCGCCCGCGATTTTGCTCAACAGCGCAAGCCGCGTCAGCAACAACGCGCCAAGCGCCGTCGCCGTCGCTCCAAGCAAGACAAACACAACGGAAAAACCGAGGATAAACGCGCACGACGTAATCACCGTTTTTCGCAATACCTGCTCGCGATGCGTCGCCTGCTGCAACTGATCAATGGAGATACCCGACATAAATGAAATGTATGCTGGCACTAATGGCAACACGCACGGCGATAAAAACGACAAAATTCCGGCGAAAAACGCTGCGAAAATGGTAACTTCTTGCATAAACAATCAACGAGCGTCAATTGCGATGTTCGCGCCAACAACAACGCCCGCGAAATTTTCAGAAACTATAACCTTGACGATTTGGAGAACGGAAACATTCTAATATAGCAACCCAGACCTCACAGGTTTCCAAAACCTGTGAGGTCTTGATACCTATACGCATCAACAGGAATTCTTGTCAAGAGCCATATCGGAGTTATCGGGAAAATTATGCGCGTGTTATGTATTTTTATTGATGGCATCGGCATCGGCGGCGAAAATCCGGCGACCAATCCGTTTTGGGTTGTGAATTCGCCGCTGTTTCCGCAAGCGATTCGCGAGCCTGCGGCGCTGCCGTTCGGCGGCATCTGCATCCCAACCGACGCGAGCTTAGGCGTTGCGGGGCTGCCGCAGAGCGCGACCGGCCAGACGACGCTCTTTACCGGCCTGAACGCGGCGCAGCAGATCGGAACGCACGTCAGCGGCTTTGCCACGCCGCGCCTGATCGAGATGCTGCGCCGCGAGAGCATGTTCGTCAAGGCGCGGCAGCTCGGCAAAACCGCCGCGTTCGCGAATGCGTACAGCCGCGAATTTTTCGAGATGCCGGACAAACAGCGGGCGCGGATGACATCGGTCACGACCGCCGCCACGCTGACCGCCGAATTGCCATTTTTATTCGTGGAGCAGATCCGCGAAGGCCGCAGCCTGTATCACGATTTCACGAATGCGACCTTGCGCAAGCGCGGCTACGACATGCCGCTTTTTTCGCCGCAATACGCAGGGAAACAGCTTGCCCGGCTGTCGCAGGCGCATGATCTCTGTCTGTATGAATATTTTCTGACCGACCGCGTCGGCCATTTCGGTCAGATGGAAGCCGCCGCCGCTGAAGTCGAAAAACTGCATGAATTTCTGACCGCCGTGTTGGAGCATACCGATTTGACCTCCACCGTTGTCGTGGTATGCAGCGATCATGGCAATCTCGAAGATGTCAGCGTCATTACGCATACTGCGAACCTCGTCCCCACGCTCATCTGGGGGAACGCGCCGCCCAATTCCCTCGCCGCGATTCGCAGCCTGACCGACATCACACCGTTCCTGCTCGCCAGCTTGCAGTGCAGTGGTAGCCCCGCCCTACGCGGCGGGCAATTGGAGACGATTTCCGCCGCGTAGGGCGGGGCTACCG
>CAZMEO010000329.1:0-4380 GCA_964565315.1 uncultured Candidatus Moduliflexus sp.
GGCGCGGATTTATCGGAGACAGATATTCTCTCATCCCTCTTTTTCAGAATACTTAACATGAATAAACAGCATCTCAACGATCCGGATCGCGACCGTTTTATTCTGAGCAAAGGGCATGGCGTCGGCGGATTTTACTGCATGTTAGCTGAAGCCGGGTATATTGACGAATCCGACTTAGAAACGTATCTGCAATTTGATTCTAAACTTCCCGGTCATCCGGTACGGCAGAAAACGCCGGGCGTGGAACTGAATACCGGCGCGTTAGGGCATGGTTTGCCGGTCGGCGTCGGCTTGGCGTTAAGCGCGAAAATGAGCGGGCGCAACTTTCGGGTGTTCGTGCTGACGGGCGACGGCGAGCTTCAGGAAGGCTCAGTCTGGGAAGCGGCGATGTGCGCGGCGCATTTCAAATTAGATAATCTGATTATCATCGTTGACCGCAATACGCTGCAACTCGCCGACCGCACCGAAAAAATCATGGCATTAGAGCCATTAGCGGACAAATGGAAGGCGTTCGGCTGCGACGTGCATGAAACGGATGGCAACGATGTCGCAAAATTTATTGAAACCGTTGACGGCTTGAATCTCCAAAACGGGAAGCCGCACGTGATCATTGCCAAAACCACCAAAGGGAAAGGGGTTTCATTTATCGAAGATCAACCAGCCTGGCATCATAAAATTCCGGTCGGCGACGAAATCGCCCTTGCCATAGAGGAGCTTGAATAATGAACACACAAGAAAAAATTGATTTGCGCGATGTTATGGTGCAAACGCTGATTGACGCAGTCGAGCAGCAGGTCAATGTCGCGGTCGTGGTCAGCGATTCGACCAGCACGGCGAAGATTTCTCCCTTTCAGAAGAAATTCCCGGAACGATTAGTCAATGTCGGCATCGCCGAGCAGAATTTGATCGGCGTGGCAACCGGTTTAGCATTGGGCGGCTATGTCGCCGTGACGACGAACGCCGCGCCATTTTTGGTCGGGCGGGCGAATGAACAGGTCAAAAACGATGTCTGTTATTCTCAGACGAACGTCAAGCTCGTCGGCCTGAATGCAGGCGTCTGCTATGGCCCGTTAGCCAGCACGCACCACGCGATTGACGATCTTTCGATTATGCGCGGATTCGGCAATATTCAAATTTTCGCGCCATCTGACGCTATTGAAACCAGAGAGATCTTCCGCTACGCGCTGCGCTATGATGGGCCGGTCTATATCCGCATGGACAGCGCCAAATTCCCGACATTTCACGAAGAAAATTACCAATTTGAGCCGGGCAAAGTGGACGTGCTGCGCGAAGGAAAATCTGTCACGATTGCTGCCGTCGGCTCAGTCGTGTATGAGGCGATGGCTGCCGCGCAGGAACTCGAAGCGTTGTCTATCTCCGCCGAAGTGTTGAATATTTCCTCCATTCGCCCATTGCAGCCGCAGCGTATCATCGAATCATTGCAAAAAACGAAACGAGTCATTACCATTGAAGAACATTCGCTGCATGGCGGATTAGGGAGCATTGTGGCGGGAATTATCGCCGATAACGGCCTGCAAACGAAATGCGTTCGTTTAGGCATTACAGAAGGGCAATTTTCGAAAGCCGGCCCGCGCGATAAAATCCGCGCCTATTACAAAATTGACAAACAGGGCATTGTGGAAACGGCTCGCAAGATGATGGGGGCGTAAAAGAACAACACCCTGTCAGGATTTTAAATCCTGACAGGGTGTTGCATTCTCTCGCGAAATGGAACAATATATTTTAGCGATAGACCAGGGCACCAGCGGCACGAAAACCGTGATGTTCAACTCGCGCGGCGAAATTGCCGCAAAAGCGACCGCGCCATTAGCCTCATATTTCCCGCACGTCGGCTTTGTGGAACAGCAGCCTGAAGAGATTTACCAGAGCGTGCTGAATTCAGTCCGCGCCTGTCTGCAAAATTTTACGGAAACTTCCGGAAAAAATCCGAAAGACATCGTGGCTTGCGGCATTTCAAATCAGCGCGAAACTTTTCTTGTCTGGGATAAAGCGGGAGCGCCGCTTTCCAATGCGGTGGTCTGGCAATGCAAACGGTCGGTCGAGGTGTGCGAACGCCTGAAAAAAGCGGGCATTGAACCGGAAGTGACGAACCGAACAGGGTTGATTATCGATCCCTATTTTTCAGGCACGAAATTAATCTGGCTGCATGAACACGATCAACGCGTCAAAGATGCGATTGACGGCGGCAATGCCTATTTCGGCACAGTGGATGCGTGGCTGCTGTTTAAGATGACGCATGGACAGCATTATGCGACCGATTATACAAACGCCTGCCGCACCTTGTTTTTTAACATCAACGATTTGTGCTGGGATGCCTATCTGCTCGAGCAATTCGGCTTGAGCCGCCTGAATCTTCCAGAGCCGCATCCGTCTTCCTATCCGTATGGCTCGACCGATTTTGACGGCTTGCTGCCTGCGCCGATTCCGATTTCAGCCATGATCGGCGATTCCCATGCCGCCGCGTTCGGCGAGGGCTGCTTTACCTCTGGAACAGCAAAAGCGACCTTAGGCACAGGCTCTTCGATTCTGATGAACACCGGCAGCCAGCGCGTCAATTCGCAGACCGGCATGGTGTCCACGATTTGCTGGAGCGCAAAAGACCGCGTGGATTACGCGCTGGAAGGGATTATTGTCACCTGCGGCGCGACGATTGCCTGGCTGCGCGATCAGCTTGGCCTGTTCGAGCATAGCCGCGACACAGAGGCCATCGCGCTGTCTGTGCCTGATAATCAAGGCGTGCATCTTGTTCCGGCGTTCAGCGGCATGGGCGCGCCGCATTGGAGAATGGATGCGAAAGCCGCGATTGTCGGGTTGACGTTTGGCAGTCAGAAAGCCCATGTTGTCCGCGCGGCGTTGGAATCGATTCCATTTCAGATTAAAGATGTCGTCGCGGCGATGGAAACCGACAGTGGGCTGAAGTTGCAGGCGTTAAATGCTGATGGCGGCATCACTGCGAATCAATTTATCATGCAAACTCTAACCGACGTGCTTAACACGCCAGTCGTGAACATCGGCATCGAAGAAGTCTCCGCGCTCGGCGCAGCGTATTTAGCAGGGTTAGAGGCTGGCATATTTGCGAATATCGACGCATTACAAGCGTTATCGAAAAATATGAAAAGATTCGTTCCTGGCGCTGGACAGGCGAAGGTGATAAAAGAGCATGACGCCTGGGAAAAAGATGTAAAACATGTTTTGAGCAATGAGCGCATGATTTAGCAGTATCCCACTGGCAGGAGTGCGAAATCGAAATTTCGCACTCCTATTTTAGGCGTAATTGCCGAAAAAACGTAGCAACGATAAGCGAAGAGATATTTAACTTGACAGTAGTTTCGTAAATTTTGCTTGACAGTTTTTATTACCTGATATTTGCTATTGTTTGTCGAAAATCCAGAGGCGTGCATTTTACGGAACACTTCGTTTGTATCAGCAAGGAGAAACTATGAAAAAGACAATTCGTTTCTTAATGACAGGGCTGCTTTGCTTAGGGGTATTCCCGGCAATTGTCAATGCGCAGGCGACATTTGATCAGGGCGCATTGATCAAACCGATTGATAAACCGGTAAAACTCGTATTTATTCCGAAAGTCGTCCATCCCTGGTATGATGTCGTGCGCGCCGGGGCTGAAAAAGCCGCCGCAGAGTTCAAAGAACGCGGAATCACGGTTGAAGTCCGGTTTGATGCCCCGCCAGTTGCGGATATCAGCGAACATCTGAAAAAAATCGAAGCCAATATCAGCGCTCGCCCGGATGGACTGGCAATCGCCTGCTTAGACCCCGCCACCAATACCCAGTTAATCAACGACGCCGTCAATGCCGGCTTGAATGTCATTACGTTTGATACGGATGCGCCAGAAAGCCTCAGACCAGCGTATGTCGGACATGCCAACAATTTTCAGGATGGCTATGATCTCGGCGAATTTCTCGCCAAAGCGATTGGCGAAAAAGGAAAAGTCGGGATATTAAGCGGATCGCTGACGGCGCCGAATCACGTGGAGCGCGTGAATGGCTTTAAAAAAGCGATGGAAAATTATAAAGATATTCAGATCGTGTTCGAACAGCCTGATAACGACGACTTGCAAAAGGCGGTTGATTTGACCGAAAGCGCATTGCAAGCGAATCCCGATTTGAATGGCATTTTCTGCTGCAACGCCTCGAATCCGATTGGCGCAGCGCAAGCGATTAAAAGCGCCGGAAAAGTCGGCCAGGTGCATATCGTCGGCATGGATGATCTGCCAGAAACGCTGCAATTCATCAAAGACGGCGTGATTGATGTCGTGAAAGCCCAGCGGCAATGGGAAATCGGCTATTGGAGCGTGGTGTATATGGTTTCGAAATCCCAGGGACACACGATTCCGAAAGA
>CAZMEO010000330.1:0-1994 GCA_964565315.1 uncultured Candidatus Moduliflexus sp.
GGCGGCGCGAGTCGTTATGCAGAATGCCGCCGTTCAGGTCAAGGCAAAATATCATTTTTTTGCGGAGTGATCGGGCGTCATTCCGCGAATTTTTTTCTTGCATTTTGCGGATTTACAGTGCATGCTGTTCGTTCATGCGCATCATAACTGGCGGCATCGTGTTTCGGCGCGTTACGTCTCATAGTCACCTTCAACACAAAAGGAGTCAACGCTATGGCATTTCCAGGAAGAATTACGCGAAACGGCAACCGGCTGCAAGTGCAGAATTTCAGCGGAGAACCACGATTTTTTTTCATCGAAGAATTTGCGCTGATCCATTACTTTAATGAAGAAGTCTTTTCGTGGATTGATAAAATCGTCGCCTGCGGCGCAAACGGAATGCGCACGATGGGCATTTATGTCTATGACAAAGGGCAGGAACAGCAGCCGTTTGTCAAATCCGGCAGCAATTTTCTGCTCGATCAATTCAATCAGCCGTTTTTCGATTACATGAAACGGTGGGTGAAATACGCCAATGACAAGGGCGTGGTCGTGTTGTTCGAATTCTTCGATAACTGCTTATTCTGGGCGACGGAATACACCTCCTACGATCCGTTTTATTCATTCTATAAACATGCCGGGGATCATTACGCCAAAACAGGGGCGTTTACGAATTTGAACAACTCGCAGCTTGTGCAATTTCAAAAGAATTATATCAAAAAAGTCGTGGAAACGGTGCAAGGATATGACAACATCATCTTTGGCGTGATGAACGAGTATATCGGCTCGCGGGAGTGGCATTCCGCCATGTCGAAATATATCAAAGAGGTCTCGCAGAATCGCTATCTCGTCGCGGGCTGCGATCATAATTCTCCGGCGACCGCTGACCAGTATGCCGATCTCTGGTTCGTGCATACGGGCAACCGCGATTTTCTTGCCTCCGGCACGCCGCACGTCGGAGAAGACATTGACGCGTTGCGCAAACTCACCGGCGACGGCAAGGCGCTCGGCTATTCCAATGACGGCTTCGGCGATGACGGTCCGCGCGAAACGCCGGACGACATGGGACGATTGGCGCAAAACGCACGAAATAAAGGCATTCAATTGCTCGGATTCATGGATCACAAATCCTGGATTCCGACGCCGGGCAAGTTAGGCCCGCTGAACGAGGCGACCTATAAGGCGATAGCGAAAGCGTTTCCGCCTGCGCCGCAAGGTCCGATTGCGAAATTTAAATTGGATGCGCGGTCGTTTGTCGAGTTGAAACGAAAAGGCGTGCCGGATGACGTGCTGAAAAAATTGGAGCGGCTGAAAGATAAGGAATACATGACGGAGCAGGAATTTCTGTCAGCGGTTCAAGGCACCATCGGGCGCAGTCTCGCCGAACAATACAAGGCGCTGCTGGTGAAATACGCCACAATCGGGCGGCCTGTCGAAGGTTTCGTGGATATTGCCGAGGTGGCGACACTCTTTTCGACGCATCCGAATGTTGTCGCTGAGCGCGGCGGCAAAGCAATTTATACGACGACGGTACAGGGATTTCTGGCTTACGGGTATCATAAATCCGGCCTCTCCGCCGTTCCGCTGCAAGCGGTGTTCAGCATCATGATTGACGATAATGCGCATGACGACGCCAATATTTTGATTCTCGACGTGTACGACCAGGGACGAGATCGCATTATCGCGAATAAATTGATCACGCGCAAAGATTTTCCGAAGGCGGGCGATTTCTCCTTATTCAAGCTCGATTTTACGCCGCCGAGCGCGTCAACCGACGTTGAAATCCGCATCTTTTATTTTGGAAATGCCTACGTCTGCGCCGACAAAATCGGCATTCTGAATCCGGCGGAAGCCGCAGGGCAAACCGATGCGGAATTGCTCGACACGCTGCGGCACGGTCAGACAGGAAACGGCGATAACGGCGACGATACAAAGGAATGGACGCTGGTGATTGACGACCCGCTGACCAACGGGCAGACCAAAGCGCAGCGCGGCGGCGAAGGGGCGTTTAAGGC
>CAZMEO010000330.1:2094-4379 GCA_964565315.1 uncultured Candidatus Moduliflexus sp.
CTGGCAAAATTCGAAAATTCCACCGACGGCCTGAAATTAAAGGCCGGGGCTGCGCTGCGCACCTCATTTGACGGCGAATGGAAAACCTATATGGGCGACGGCATGGTCGGGCATCCGCTGTCGTGGGACGCGTCGAAAACCTATCATTGGACGATTGTGTTTCAGCCGGGAAATCTGGAAATCTCCCGCGATAGCCAGATGATTTTCAAATATTGGATTGACCCGAAAGTCTTCGGCAATGCGACATCGCCGATTATCGTCTATATCGGCGGCGATTTTGGCGCGAATAACGTCAGCCCGCAAAACGTGACGTATTCGAACGTCAAGATTTACCGGTCATAAACACGCAAAAAACCTCACAGGTTTTCAAAACCTGTGAGGTTGAAAACTCTAACATCGCATGAAATCACGTCTCTTGCTCAATCTGTTTGCTTTGATACTTGCCGCCGCCGTCTGGCTGCCGTGCCTGCATTTCTTTTTTCGCCCGAACGTCGCCGATTTCCGGCAGGAACAAGGCGTGCCGCCAATTGCGCGGCAGCTTGCCGCCCGTCATCTCGCAATCTGGACAGACCCGCAGCTTCGAGCGCAGGAATTGGCGCAGATGCAGCAGCGCAATCCCGAATGGGATTTCATGAGCCGGACGTATTTCGTGTTAGCGCTCGCGAATATGGCGCTGCGCGATGACACCTATCGAGCGCAGGCGCTTGAAATTATAGATGCCATCATCGAAAACACGCTGATAGTCGAGCGAGACACCGGCTTTCAGTCGTTTCTGCTCGGCTATGGCAAAGGCGGCGGCTGGAAAATAGAGCCGCCGCGCAGCATTTTTATTGATGGCGAAATCGCGCTGATGATGGCGGCGCGGCGCATGATTGAAGAACGCGCCGATTATCAGCCGCTTTTGACTGAACGAGTCGCCGTCATGGTCGGGCGCATGATGGAAAGCCCGGTGCTGTCGGCGGAAAGCTATCCAGATGAATGCTGGATTTTTTGCAACACCGTGGCGTTGGCGGCGATTCGCTTGAGCGACGTGTTAGACGGCACGAATCATCACACATTTCTACGAGATTGGATTGCGACGGCCAAACGCCGCCTGATTGAGCCGCAATCCGGCCTGCTGATTTCGACCTACGCGGTGGATGGCACGCCGCTCCCCGCCGGATTCGGGCCGGAGGGAACGAGCATCTGGATGGCAGTGAATATGCTGCACGTGGTTGACGCGGAGTTTGCAGCGGATCAATATCGCCGGGCGCGGCAGGAGTTAGGCCGTGCCGTTCTTGGTTTCGGCTATTCCCGCGAATGGCCTGAATCGTCGGAAGGCGCGATGGATATTGATTCCGGCCCGATCGTGCCGCTTTTTGAGGCGAGCGCCAGCGCGAGCGGATTGGCGTTTCTCGGCGCTGCCGGGTTTCATGATGTGCAATATCTGACGCAACTGATGACCTCGTTGAATTTCGCCGGATTTCCGGTCAAGCAGGGCGATACGCTCCAGTATCAGGCAAGCAATCCGGTCGGCGATGCCGTGCTGCTGTATGCGCTGACACAGGGGCCGCTCTGGGAAAAAACGCGGTAGCGCCGGGTTACATCCCGGCGCGTTCACGTTCTATTAAAACAAATGCTCCAAAACACATTGTTACGCTGGGCTGCCGCCATATTCGGCGTATTTCTCGCGCTGTCGCTGCTCGGTTTCCGGCAATATACCAACGTGCTGTCCGGCACAGGCGCTATCGAGGCGTCGCATCTCTTTTTCGGGTTAGCGTATCTTCTCAGCTACGCCGCCGCCGTCATTCTCGCGCCGATCTTGCTGTTGGCGGCGCTGTTTGCGCATGCGTTGCAGCGGCTGCGCCATAAATGAAGAAATCTTAATCTTGTTGGATTTCTGGGGACGCTCCTTCGAAGATGACGGCGACGCGATTAATCACTTTCGAAAATGGAGGCATCTCAACGTTGCGCGTTTCTGCCCGTTCGACGGTAAGCTCTGGGTTATTTCTGGCGGCATGTTTTGGGGGAAGCATGTCAATTTCTTCTGTCGTGAATTGACGGAAAACAGAACGTTTTTGAATAAATGTGCCACGCTTGAAAAATGCCGGATAATCATTCCAATTCACGCCTTTTTGCCAGAGCATTTCCTGCATTTCCTCGCCAGTTTTCCCATGCACTTCTTGATGAGAATAATAGTGGCGTGCTGCCATGCAAATGCTATTTTTTGTCGCATCCAATTCCCGCCATAAGAAGGTATTCGCCGCTTCTTCCAGCGTTGGAACCTGCCAGACGCGGCAATCAAA
>CAZMEO010000331.1:0-2618 GCA_964565315.1 uncultured Candidatus Moduliflexus sp.
GACCAACGCGCCGCCACCTGGGACGCGAACCCGATGCGGACGGAACGCGCCAACACCATCGCGGCAGCCATGCAAAAACGCCTGCCGCTGACGCCAGCCATGACCGCCTTCGAATATGGCTGCGGCACAGGCTTGTTAAGCTTTGCGCTGCAATCGTCATTAGGCCACATCACGCTTGCCGATAGCTCTGACGGCATGTTAGCCGTATTACGCGACAAAATCGTCGCGCAGGGCATATCGAACATGACGCCGGTCAAGCTCGATCTGCTGACTGATTCGCTGCCGGAAACTCGCTACGACCTGATTTACACCATGATGACGCTGCATCATATCGCCGACACGGATGAAATCCTGCGCCGATTTTATGCGCTATTGAAACCGTTCGGCGGGCTCTTTATTGCCGATCTGGACAACGAAGACGGCACGTTTCACACCGACGAAATCGTCCCGCATCACGGCTTCGACCGCGCCGCATTCGGCGCAAAAGCCGCCCGCGCCGGATTCCAACAGATTGATTTTTCCACCGTCTTTCGCATGACCAAAGAGATTGCCGGGCAATTAAAAGAATTTCCGATGTTTTTAATGACCGCGAAACGGTAGGGCGGAATTGCATTTCCGCCTCCGCCCCCCCGCCAATAAATGAACGGGCTATTGGCGAATGTCCCTGCGGGACAAAGGTGGATGGGCGTTTCTTCCTGTTTTACGAGAATTTCTCTTGACAGAACACCCCATGATTCCTCTTGTTTCACGAGAACAATTCATGTTTGCATGACATTCTTCCTGCGGCGAGGAGCAGTCGTTCTGAGTCCAAGGGGAAAAAGCGTTCTCTGGTGTTTGGTTTTGCGAAACGGCTTCGACGGAACATTCATGTCCGGTGTTGATGTTTCAAGAAGAAAAACTCTCTCAGATTATTCCTCTTTTTCTCCTATCAGCGCGTCGGCTCGTCCCCAACACTACTGATTTTATGGACAAACGAGTCGGATTTGTCGGCATTATTATCGAAAACCGCGAACAAGACGCCGAAAAAGTCAATCATATCCTGTCGCAGCACGCCGACCTGATCATCGCTCGCACCGGCATTCCCTACAAAGAAAAGCATTGCGCTGTCATCACGCTGACCGTTGACGCCACGACCGACGAAATCGGCCAATTGACAGGTCAACTCGGCCAATTGCCGAGCGTGTCGGTGAAGTCCGCCCTGAGCAAAAAGAAATAGCGTCTCTATTGGCATTTTTAACGCAATAGGCGCAAGAGACGCAACGGACGCAAACGTCAACATAAATTCACGCTTGCGTCTTTTGCGGCATTTGCGCCGTTTGCGTTAAAAAATTCGAATGATGACCACAACCCGGCTTGAAAAAGACCTTTTCGGGGAACTCGCGATTCCAGCGAACGCCTACTGGGGAATTCACACGGCGCGGGCGCAGGCGAATTTCGCGATCAGCGGAACGCCGATGGCGTCGGAATTGATTCACGCGCTCGCGATGGTGAAACTCGCCTGCTGCCGGGCGAACGCGGAACTCGGCTATCTCGACCGCAGCCGCGCCGACGCGATTGAACAGGCGTGTCAGGATGTGATTGAAGGGCGGCTTGACGACCAATTTCCGGTGGACGCGCTGCAAGGCGGAGCAGGCACGTCGGCGAATATGAACGTCAACGAAGTCGTCGCCAATCGCGCCTGCGAACGGCTTGGCGGGCAAAAAGGCGACTATGACCGCATTCATCCGATTGAGCATGTCAACCTGCATCAATCGACAAACGATGTTTATCCGACCGCGTTGAAAGTGGCGGCAATTCTCGCGCTGCGCCGCCTGAGCCAGACGATTGCGCGGACGCAGGGCGCGTTTCAGGCCAAAGAAAAGGCGTTCGCCGAAATCGTCACGATGGGGCGCACGGAACTGCAAGACGCCGTGCCGATTGCGCTTGGCGGGCAATTCGCCAGTTTTGCCGAAGCGTTTGCCCGCGACCGCTGGCGGACGTTCAAATGCGAAGAGCGGCTGCGAGTCGTGAATCTCGGCGGCACGGCGGTCGGCACGGGCTTGACCGCGCCGCGCGATTACATCTTTTTAAGCATCGAGCGGCTGCGCGACATCACCGGGCTTGGCCTGACGCGGGCAGAACAGGTCATGGACGCCACCGCCAACGCGGATTGTTTCGTCGAAGTCTCCGGCATGTTGGACGCCCACGCCGCCAATCTGCTGAAAGTGAGTCAAGACCTGCGTTTGCTCCATTTTCTGCGGGAAATCACGCTGCCGGGCTGTCAGGTCGGCTCGTCCATCATGCCCGGCAAAATCAACCCGGTCATGCTGGAAGCCGCGATGTCGGTGGCGATGAAGGTTCAGGCCAATCACGGCATGATCGCACAGGCCGCCTCGTATGGCACGTTGCAAATCAACGAATTTCTGCCGCTGATCGCGCTTGGCCTGCTGGAATCGCTGCGCATGCTTAACGCGCTGAATGAGCGGTTTGCCGCGCATGTC
Source organism: uncultured Candidatus Moduliflexus sp. (assembly GCA_964565315.1). Taxonomy (GTDB): domain Bacteria; phylum Moduliflexota; class Moduliflexia; order Moduliflexales; family Moduliflexaceae; genus Moduliflexus. The sequence continues at coordinate 2,481 of CAZMEO010000331.1, forward strand.
GAAGGGATTACGGCGAACGCCGACATTTGCCAGCGCCGCGTGGATGAAAACCCGCAAATAATCACAGCGTTCCTGCCGCATCTCGGTTACGAGCGCTGCGAGGCGCTGTTACAAATTTTTCGAAATGAGCCGCTGCCC
>CAZMEO010000331.1:2718-4368 GCA_964565315.1 uncultured Candidatus Moduliflexus sp.
CTGTTTGGCCGGACGAATGTCGGGAAATCGAGTTTTTTGAATCTGATTGCGGGGCAGGACGTGGCGGTCACGTCGCCGATTGCCGGAACAACGACTGATGTCGTCGAAAAGGCGATGGAACTCCTGCCGCTTGGGCCTGTGACGTTTTTAGATACCGGCGGCATTGACGACACCTCGGAACTCGCGGAACTGCGCATCAAGCGGACGCAGAAGATTTTTCAACGCGCTGACGTGATCGTGCTGCTGACCGAGGCCGACATCTGGGGCGAATTCGAGGCGTATGTCCGCGAAGAAGCCGCAAAACAGCAGACGCCGCTGATCGTCGTCATCAACAAAACCGATGTGCGGCAGCCGTCGCTGGAATTTTTAGCGCAAGTGCGCGAATTCTCGCCATCTGTCATGACCTGTTCCTGCGTTCGTCCCGAACAGCGCGAACGCGCCGTTAATGCGTTCAAAGGGTTTCTGATTGATGTCTGCCCGCAGGAATTTTTGACGCCGCCCGCGCTGATCGGCGATTTGCTGCCGCCGGGCGGATTGGCGGTCTTAGTCGTGCCGATTGACCTGCAAGCGCCGAAAGGCCGCCTGATTCTGCCGCAAGTGCAGACGATTCGCGACGCGCTCGATAACGACGCCGCCACGCTGATCGTGAAAGAGCGCGAATACGCCTACACGCTCTCGCTGCTGAATCGCCCGCCGGATTTGGTCGTCTGCGATTCGCAAGTCGTGATGAAAATGGTGGCGGACACGCCGAAATCGGTCAAATGCACGACCTTTTCGATTCTGTTTGCCCGTTACAAAGGGGATTTGCTGGAAAATGTGCGCGGCGCGGCGGCATTAGAACGCTTGCAGCCGGGCGATAAGGTGTTGATCGCGGAGGCGTGCAGCCATCACGCGCTGGAAGACGACATCGGGCGCGTAAAAATTCCGCGCTGGCTGCGGCAGCATGTCGGCGGCGATTTGCAGATTGATGCCTGCAATGGGCGCGATTATCCCGAAAATCTGGCCGACTACCGCGCAATTGTGCATTGCGGCGCGTGCATGCTGACGCGGCGCGAGATGTTGGCGCGGATTCACGCGGCGCGTCAGACTGCCGCGCCGGTCGTGAATTACGGCGTCTGCATTTCATATCTGCAAGGCGTATTAGAGCGGGCGCTGTCGCCGTTTCCGGCGGCATTGGAGTTGTATCAACAAGAACGAAGAAATTACAACGAATAGGAGAATGGAACGAATATTGATTTTCATTATTCGTTCCTTTCTTTCATTCGTTGTTGTCAAGGAGAACCGAGCATGAACACGCAAAATTGGCAGCAACAACGCATTAAACGCGAACAATTCGCGAAATATCTGCACGATGGCAACGATTTCATTAACGACGCCGACATCGAGGCGACGCTCGCGGCGCATCGCTCTCCCGATTCGGGGCGTGTGCGCGAGATTATCGAAAAAGCAAAAACCATCACGCGGCTCGACCCGGCGGAAACCGCCATGCTGCTGCATGTCGAGGACCCGGAACTCTGGCGCGAAATGGAAGTCGCGGGCGGAGAAATCAAGCGCAACGTTTATGACAACCGCATCGTCACGTTCGCGCCGCTCTACCTCAGCACGGTCTGCGTCAATAACTGCGCTTATTGCGGCTTTCGCAGCCATAAC
>CAZMEO010000332.1:0-4345 GCA_964565315.1 uncultured Candidatus Moduliflexus sp.
GTGGTGATTCCGAAATCAGAAGCCGATGTGTTGGGGAACGCCGTCTATCGCATGACCCGTTACCTCCAGCAGATTGAGCAGCTCGCCAGAAAAGTCGCCAGCGGCAATTTGAGCGAAGGGGCGCAACTGCAATCCGAACACGATTTTTTAGGGCATGCGTTTTCCGAGATGATCAGCAAACTGCGTCATCTTGTCGCGAAAATCCGCGTAGGCGCAGATCAGCTTGTCTTGCAGGGCATGGACGCATACAGCCGGGCGCAGGAAGAAGCGGCGTCCGTCGAAAAAATTTCGCTGTCGGTCGAAGAAACCTCGTCGTCCATGAATGAAATGGCCGCCACGATTCAGGATGTCAACGAACGCATGAAGCAGCTTTCGTCGTTTATCGGGGAATCCTCGTCGTCTATCGAAGAGTTGAACAGCGCCATCCGGCAGATTGTGACGCACGGCGAACAGTTAGCGAGCGCGTCGCAGGATACGTCGTCATCCATTCAACAGATTTCGACCTCGATGCAGCAAATCGCCGAAACCGCGCAACATGCCAAAACGCTGTCGGACGAATCGCGGCAAGACGCCATTGATGGCCGTGAAGCCGTCGAAACGATGATTAAGAGCATGATGGCGATTGAACAGATGGTGACGGTTACGGCAGAGGCGATTCTCTCGGTCAATAAGCGCACGGAATCCATTTCCAAAATTTTGGCGGTGATTAAAGACATGTCGGATCAAACGTCGCTGCTGTCGATCAATGCGTCGATTATTGCGAAAAAGTCCGGCGAGCGCGGGCGCGAATTTAATGTCATTGCCGACCGCGTGCGCAAATTGGCGGATCAGTCGAATTCGTCTGCCAAAGAAATCGCGCATATTATCCGCGACGTGCAGAAAGAGTCGTCCCATGCCGTTGAAGTCGCTTCGCTGGGGCGGGAAAAAGTGCTGGATGGCGTGAAATTCGCGGAGTTGGCCGGAAAAGCGCTGGATAAGATTATCAGCGGCGCGAACGAATCGTCGGCAGTCGTGGCGAAAATCGCGGAGACGACGGTGGAACAGACCAAAATCAGCCAGTATATCATGCAAGCCATGGAACAAGTGGTCGAAATGGTGACGCAGATCAAGGTGGCGACCAAAGAACAGGATTTGAGTTCGTCGTATATCATGACGCAGGCGGAACAGGTGATGATGCTGGCAGAACAGGTCAAACAGGCGACTTCCGACCAGACCAGCGTCGTCAGACATGTCTCGGAAGCGATGGATAATATTCGCGCCTTAATCGAAATGACCTCTGAACGCGCAAAGGCTTCAACCGATGCCGCGCTGATGTTGTCGCAACATGCGGATATTTTAAAACAATTAGTGAGTCAATTTAGTATTTGAATATACTCGTCCTTACACTGTTTCAGTAATTTTTAGGAGTGCGAAATCTCAATTTCGCACATCAAATCAAGATTTGACACTCCTTTGCGCGCTTAAAAATTAATGAAACAATGTATTCTCTGGAAAATGTAATATTTATGTACCGACGGACAGGCTGTCCGTCGGTACATAAATAATTACGGAACAATCATCATGGTACAGGTCGTGTGTCTTGGCGAAGTATTGATTGACTTTGTGTCGTTAGAATCCGGCGTGTCGCTGATCGAAGCGCCTGCGTTCAAAAAAGCGGCAGGCGGCGCGCCCGCAAACGTGGCGGTCGGATTGGCGCGGTTAGGCCATCACGTCGGATTTGTCGGAAAAGTCGGCCAGGATAGTTTCGGAGAATTTCTCACCGGCATTCTGAAAGAAAATCAGGTCAATGTCTCCGGGATTGCCACTGATGCCGACGCTCGCACGATGTTGGCGTTCGTCTCGCTTCGGCAGGATGGCGAACGTGACTTCATGTTTTATCGCCATCCGTCGGCGGACATGCGCCTGACGCCGGAAGAAATCCCGGACACCATGATTGCGAATGCCTCGATTTTCCATTATGGCTCGATCAGCCTGATTTCCGAGCCATGCCGCAGCGCGACCTTGCATGCGCTTGATATTGCCAAGCGGGCGGGCGTCATGATTTCCTATGACCCGAATCTTCGCCTGAATCTCTGGCCGAATGCCGAAACGGCGCGTCAGGAGATTCTGAACGGCATGCGTTTTGCAAATTTCATGAAAATCAACGATGATGAATTGGAATTTCTCACCGGGACGCGGCAGCTTCATGACGGCGCGGCGCAATTGCGCAATTTTGGCCCGGCGCTGATCGTCATCACGTCCGGCAGCGGCGGCAGCTATTTCTATTCGGACACAGCGGAAGGCATGGTCGCCGGGTATCGCGTGCAGGCGGTTGATACGACCGGCGCAGGCGATGGGTTTGTCGCCGGGTTTTTATCATGCCTGCTGCGGCATGTCAAAGCCGGCGAGCCGTTTGTCGTGCCGGATCATCGCGACCTTGAAGCCTGCTGCCGCTTTGCGAATGCGGTCGGCGCGATTGCCACGCTGACACGCGGCGCGATTCCGGCGCTGCCGACCAAAGCGCAAGTCGAAGAATTTATCGCGCATCAAGGGGCTGTGGCAGCCGAGATGTAATGCCATTTGCCTGAGAATCACGCATTAACCGGAGGGCGAAACAGGCGTTTCGCCCTCATGAAATTCGAACGACATGAAGACGATTTTGATACGATTCGCCCTGCTTTTCTTGATTGTAATCACTGTCACGTTTGTGATCTGGAAAGAATTTGATTATCCGGTCATCGGAATTGATGACGCCAATATTTTTTTGGTGTATGCAAAGCATCTGATTCACGGGCATGGCCTGGTGTATAATATCGGAGGAGAGCGCGTGGAGGGCTTTTCATCTCCTCTCTGGATGCTGATCGCCGCGGTGGCATTCGGCATCTCCGATCAGCCCGAATTCGGGTTGTTGCTCATCAACGTGCTGCTCGTCGCGGGAACGCTCACCATGACCACGCTCTTTCTCGATTCGCAGATATTCGGACGCCAGCCCATCCAGCGCGGCTGGCAATTTTCCACGTGCAGCCTCCTGTATCTTTGTATGGTCTGCGTCTCTCCGGCGTATTTTGTTTGGGGCATTCTTACATTGATGGAGAATGGCCTGTGGGGATGCGTATTCACCGCGACCGCCATCACCGCCCTCGCTCGTTTTCAACAACGCGCTGGTTTCCTCTCGGTCTTGATCGTGCTGCTCTTGCTGACCCGCCCTGAAGCGATGCTGTGGAGTGTTGTGTTGATCGGCATCCTGTTTTTTCGAGAAGCGCATGCGTCGAATCTCCGCGAAGGCATCGCGGCGATCCGGCTGCCGCTGGCGACATGTGTCGCGACGCTGCTTGCGCTGACAGGCTTTCGGCTGCTCTATTTCGGCTATCCTCTGCCGAATACGTATTACGCCAAAATATCGCCGTCGTTTCTGTATAACGTCTCAGAGGGCTGGCGATATGTTACCGGATTTTTTTATTCAGCGCCGTTAGTGCAGTTGTCGATCCTGGTCTTGATATTTTCTTTCGCGCTTAATGGGCAGAGAATCGTTCGCGCGCTCGTCTCAAAAAGGCCGACATCTCGCACCGAGCAGATCGATCTGCTTCCCGTCGTCATCTGCGTTGGGTTGATGATTCCGATCTTGACGGGGGGAGATCATTTCAGCCTCTGGCGATTTTATCAACCGTTGTATCCGCTGCTTCTTCTGAATATGTTTCTCTTCGGCGTGAATATCACGGAAACCGTGCTTGCGGTGCAATGGCGTGAGCCATTTTCAGGAACGCGCCGATGGCTAAGCGTGGTTATGCTATGTCTCTTTTTATATCTGACTCAGCCCTTGAGATGGGAGAATATCAAAGAGAACGGCAATATTGACTATGAATTTGCGCTGGCAGAAGATGCGCGATATATGGGGCGGTTTTTTTCGAATTTTTTTGCTGATGCGGCCTCTTACCCTTCGATAGGCGTCATTGTTGCGGGCGGAGTCAAAATGACCTATCAGGGGGATATTATCGATCTGATGGGGCTGAATAATATAAAAATGGGGCATGGGGAAGGAAAGCGGCTGGGGGTCAAAAATCATGCCGCGTTTGAAAAGGCGATTTTTTATGAATTACAGCCCGATGCGTTCAATCCGTTTTTTAGCTTTGCGCCGATTACGGAATGCCAGACAGAACAGAATCTGAGAAACTTATATTCAACCCTCCTCAAGCATCCAGGCTTGAAAAATTGGCTGAAAGGCTTATTATCAGAGGTCGAATTTGTCAACTCGTACCAGTTTGTGCAAATCACCAATAAAAAATTCACCTCGAATCACTGTTTTATCGGTTTTGTCTCACATCCTTTTCTCTTGAAAATGAGCGCCGATGAAAATTATCGCATTCAA
>CAZMEO010000333.1:0-4231 GCA_964565315.1 uncultured Candidatus Moduliflexus sp.
GAACCGGGAGTCAGAAGACCTGCCTGAGCTATTCAGTGTCTTAACTTCGTGGAAAAAGTTGGGGCGATATTTAGCGATAAGAACGAAATCGGGAGGTTCTTAGATCATGCGTGATCTAAGAACCTCTTTTTTTGTGCTGAGACTCCTCCTCTTTCTCCATTTTCAGACGAACCAACGCTTATGTTAATGCTGAATCCGCTTCCCACGCTTGAACTTCGCAGCGTCGTCATCGGTTATGCTGCGCGCGCATTGCAGCGCGTCAACCAGGCCGTCATGCCGGGAGAGTTGACCTGCATTCTCGGCCCGAACGGCGCGGGAAAATCCACCCTGCTCCGCGCTATCGGCAGATTGCAGCGCCCGCTGTCGGGAGAGATTCTCTTGCATGGAAAACCGGTTTCGGCCTACGCGCTGGAAGAGTTTGCAAAATGCGTCAGCGTGGTGTTGACCGAGCGCGTGGAGGTCGATTTATTTTCCGTGTACGACGTGGTTGCGTTAGGGCGCTATCCGCATACGAATTGGCGCGGGACGCTGCAAGCAACGGATCGCCAGGCGGTGGAATGGGCGCTGAATGCTGTTGGCGCGGAACATCTGCGTTCGCGGAACATTCACGAACTCAGCGACGGCGAGCGGCAGCGCGTGATGATCGCCAGAGCATTGGCGCAGCAGCCGACGCTCATGCTGCTTGATGAGCCGACGGCGTTTCTCGATTTGCCGCATAAGATTGACATGTTAGCGATGCTGCGCCGATTGACGCGGCAGACGAAGATCGCGATTCTGCTCTCCACGCACGATCTCGATTTAGCGTTGCAGACGGCGGATAACATCTGGCTCTTTTCTCAGGCCGGTTCGCTGCGGAGCGGCGCTCCCGAAGATTTGATTTTATCCGGCGACATCGAACGCGAATTCCGGCGCAATCATCCCGATCTGACGTTTGATCCGGAACATGGCGCGTTCGTGATGCCGCACGCGCGCGGTCAATGCGTCGCGCTCTCTGGCGACGGCTTGCAGGCGCATTGGACACGGAAAGCCTTAGCGCGGGAAGGATTTCAGATTGGGACGCCGCCCTCGCAATTCGAAATTGCGGTTGAAACGGAAAACGGACACTGTGGCTGGCAGTTCCGCATCAATGGCGAGTTCCACTCGCGCCATGCCAGCATCTACGAGTTGTTAGGTACATTACGAAATAAAATTGAATAGGAGTGTCAAATCTCGATTTGACAGCGAAATCAAGATTTCGCACTCCTTTAAAAAATGGAGAAGATGACAATGAGAAGAAAGTCTTGGAGTGTTTTCAGCGGAGTAATCTTAGGAAGTTGCCTGATATGCAGCGCACATGCGCAAGCCGCGCAGGAAGCCGTCACGCTCAGCCCGATTGTCGTGAGCGCAACGCGCGTGGAAACGCCGGAAGAGGAAATCGGCAAATCGGTCGTGGTGATCACCGCCGAAGAATTGGCGCGGCAGAAGGCAGCCTCTCTGACAAATGCGCTGCGAGGGCTTCCTGGCATTCAGGTGAAACAACTCGGCGGGCCGGGCGCGCAGCAGACCATCAGCGTTCGCGGATTAAGCGCCATGTACACGCAGATTCTCGTGGACGGTTTGCCGGTTCGCGATCCATCCGAGACGCAAGGTTCGGCGATTGAATTTATGGATAACATCCTGCTTGAACATATCGAGCGAATTGAAATCACGCAGGGAACGTCAAGCACGTTGTACGGATCGCACGCAATCGGCGGGACAATCAACATTGTCACGAAAAAAGGCGCAGAAAAACCCGAATATTTCGGCGCATTCGAAGGCGGCAGCATGGCGACGTTTCAGGAAACGCTCGGCCTGAGGGGAGGCGCTGAGAAAGTGACGTATGCGCTGACCGCCAAACGCGCCGACAGCAGCGGCCTTGACGATCATGGCGATTACAGCGCAACCTCCGCCGCAGGGCAATTCGGCGTGGATTTTTCAGACGCAATCGCGCTGAAACTGCATCTTCACTACGCAGATTCCACGCTCGATCTGAACGATTCGCCGGGTTTTGCCAATAATGTAATGATCGCGGATCAGGATGACCCCGACGATCAGAAGGACAAAACGCAGATCATTGGCGGAGCGGCGTTGACGCACCAGGTGTCGGACGCCTTCGATTATGCCGTAAAATTCGGCTATGTCTCGTCGGAGCGCACCTTTGAATTTGGCGCGGAAGGCAACGAATCCGGCTACGCAAGCGAGGCGGAATATCACGGAAATACCTTGACGGCAGAGGCGCAGGGAAATTATTGGGTTCACGAAGCGCATCTGCTGACCGCAGGCTACACGTATGAATACGAGCAATTCGAGCAGGATTTGGATAGAGCGCACGAAGAGCCGGATGCCGCGCGGCATGCGCTGTATGCGCAGGATTCCGCGACATTTTTTGGCGACGCGCTGACGCTGACGCCCGGCGTCCGCTATCAGCATCACGATCAAGCCGGAGATCGGGTTGATTGGGAAACGAGCGTCTCGTATCGCCTCGGCGAAAGCGGCGCGCGCTTGCACGGACATATCGGCAGCGGCTTTCGCGCCCCGGCGTTGTATGAACTGTATGGCGCGTCTGTATTTGGCGGCACGCGCTACGATTACGGCAATAACGACCTGAATCCCGAAAAAAGCCTCGGTTTCGATGTTGGCGCGGCATGGAAAGCATTTGACCGCCTCCAACTCGATCTGACCTATTTCCGCACCGATTTCGATGAATTGATCGCCTTCGGAACGACGGGCTACGAAAACGTTGACGGCGGGGAATCTCAGGGGGGTGAATTCGAAATTCGTTATGCCATCGCCGAGAATTCCAGCCTGACAGGTTCGTACACCTATACTGATGCCAAAGACAGCGACGACAAGGATTTTCTCGGCGTTTCCGAGCATGAAATCGGGCTGACCGCGAACTATCGCTTCCTTGAAAAATGGGAGGCGCATGCCCAATTTACCTATCGTAGCGATCATGAGATTGCCGTGTATGATCCTGTGACGTATTCCTCTGTCAGATGCACGGAAGACGGCTATGTCAACGTGAATGCCGGATTAGACTATGCGATTTTCGATTCGCTGAACGTCTGGGCGCGCGTCGAGAATCTGCTTGATGAAGAATTTACGGAAAATGGCTTCGAAACGCCTGGCATCAGCGCGTATGGCGGCATCAGATTGCAGATGTGACGATGAATGAATGGACGGTGACGCAGACGCCGCAGCATGTCTGGATGCGCTTTCACGAAGCGCGGAGCGCTCTGAGTTCCGCCGTCTGGAATGGCGGATTGACAGCGGCGTCAAACCTGCTTATTATGGGCGTACCCGCAAATCTGGCGGGCGAACAGACGGCGTTTGAGCCACCTGAAACGACGCTGGCGGCATATAGCGCAACGCTTGGCATGTCCGGCGTGACGATTGGCATGATGACCTCAGCGGCGATGAATTCGTTTCGTCTGGAAACGCACGAGGTTGAGGACACAACCATTCATGTCGCGCTCACGGCGGGCATATCGAATGCCAGATGCGCCGGAGATCGGGCGGAATGGCGGCGCATTCGCGCTGTTGCGCCACCTACCGGCACCATCAATATTGCTGCGATCATCAATGCGCCGATGCGCCCTGCGGCAATGGTTGAAGCCGTCATGATGATCGCGGAAGCGAAAGCCGCCGCCCTGCGGCGGCTCGGCGTGATCAGTCCTGTGTCTGGCGAAATGGCGACTGGCACAGGCACGGATGCTGTCGCCGTGATCGCCGGCGCAGGCGGAACGCCTATCGAATATTGCGGCAAACATGTCGTGCTTGGAGAAATGCTGGCGCAAGCGGTCATTGCGGCGCTGCAATCTTCTCTCAACGGCTGGCTGCCGCCTCATTAATAATACATAACGGTAGCCCCGCCCTGCGAGGCGGGAAACCGACAAAACGCGGGAAACGACAACACGCATCCCTCGTTTCCCGCCTCGTAGGGCGGGGCTACCGTGGGCTATGTTATCAATGCCTTCTGACAAACAGCGTACAAATCTCCCATGTACATGTAGGACGAAATTTTTTTTCGTCCACCCGTCCGCCCTGTGTTCATGCGGCGCGTGTGTCGAAATACAATTTCGACATACAAGACTCTTCCTGAATGGATGCGTCGGATGGTTATGTTTCGTTGCGTTTTGCGGCATCTTTCAATGCGCCGCAGCGGAAACGCTGCCGCTGAAATACGCGAAAGGATTCTCTCTTGAATATCGCG
>CAZMEO010000334.1:0-4223 GCA_964565315.1 uncultured Candidatus Moduliflexus sp.
CACCCTTTCAGGGCAGAAAGCGTGCCGCTGGAGCATTATGTCAGCAGCGGCTCGCTGGCGGGCTTGATGTCGATCTTTTTCAAATCGTCGCGAACTTTTTCGATTTTGTCTTTCATCGTGGCCGAGAGCGATTTCGTCGTTTTGACGACAGCTAACAGATCATCGGTCGCAAGCGTCTCTTTGCCTTCGATAAATGCCGTTTCGACCGTCTCTTTGACGATGGCTTCGATGTCCGCGCCGCTGTAATGGTCGGTGGCTTTGATCAAGGCGATGCTGTCAATATTGCGATGCCATTTGCGCCGCTTTTTCAGGTGAATCTCGAAAATGCTGCGCCGTTCCGCCGGGTTCGGAAAATCTACGGAAAAGAGTTCGTCGAACCGGCCTTTGCGCAGAAATTCGGGCGGCAGCGTGGAAATATCGTTCGACGTGGCGACGATAAACACGCTGCTTTCTTTTTCCTGAAGCCATGTCAAAAAATATCCGAACAGGCGCGTCGTCACGTCGCTGCCGCCGCCTTGCCCGCCGACGCCCGCAAACGCTTTTTCGAGTTCGTCCACCCACAAGACGCACGGGCTGACCGTTTCGGCGATTTTGATGGCGCGGCGCAGATTTTCTTCGCTTTCGCCGACGTATTTTCCCAACAGTTGGCCGATATCGAGACGCAGCAGCGGCACGCGGAACAGATGCGCCGTCGCTTTCGCCGCAAGGCTTTTGCCGCAACCCGGCATGCCGACCAGCAGAAACCCTTTCGGCACGTCCACGCCGAATTTGAGCGCCTGATCAAGCTGCTGGAAAATTTTGGCTTTTTTGCGCAGCCACGCTTTCAAGTTTTCCAGCCCGCCGATGTCGTCTATCGTTTCCTTGAAATTCAGAATTTCCAGCATCCCCTGTTTTTTGATTGCCTGCTCTTTTTCGCGCAAAATCAGGGCGTTGTCTTCATGTCCGATCATGCCGCCGTTCTGATAGGCGAGATTGAGAATCTGCGCAATTTCGAATTCGCTCAAGCCCTTCAGCGAGAGCGCCAATTCTTCGACCACGCGGTCGTCAATCGCGAAATCCGGCGCGGGGCGGAAAGCGCGGATCATCGCCGTAATCTCCGCCAAATTCGGCAGCGGAATGTCGAACACCGTGATGAATTTCTCGATTTCCGGCGGAATGACGAGCTTGCTGCCGACGAGAAAAATCGTCAGGGCGAATCCCTCGCGGTAGAGCGTTTTTTCGGCGAGCGAGCGCAGGCGCGAAAGAATGACCGGATCGTGCAGATGGTGATGAAAATCCTTCAACACCAAAAACGTCTGCTTGCAGGCGTCAACATCGAAGGCTTGCAGGAAGGTCGCCGCGTCGCAGCGCATTTTCGGGACTTTGTTCGCGAAATCGACCCAGCCGTCGGCGTCGCGGAATTCATAGACGCCGCACTCGCCGACCACGCCCGCCAACAGGCTGTCAATGGCGTGAAAGTCGAAATGATGGATGTAAATAATGGGGCGCAGGGCGTCCACATAGGCATTGAGCTTCTGAATCTCTTGATGGTTCATACGCACGCCCCCATTACGCTTTCGTCCCCATCCAGAACGGATTGTCCGGCGAGCAGGGGAGATAGACTAATTTATGATTGGCGTTGTCGCTTTTATAGTCAATTCCATTTAAAATAGGGAATTTGCCGTTGACTTCGAAATGCGACAATTCTTCGCCTTGTTTCCCTAAATTTCGCACGAAATTTTTCCCCTGTTCGATACGAATAATCAGATATTCTGTCCCGGTCGGTTCAATGTCTTTCCAATACGGCGCAGTATCCGCTCCGAATATTTTGACGGGGAGAAGATTCAAAAAATCCCAGCTAATCAGGTCAGATAGTTTCATTTTGATGCGTCCGTTGTCAAAGAATAAATTTCGCGCGTCTTTGTTCATCAAAACAGCTATGATGACCAGCGGTTCATATTCGATAAACGCATAATAAAAGCGGACAATGTCAACGCTTAAGAGTTGGTAATACTCCTTGACAAGCTGGTTGACTGTCGCTTTGATTTCCGCAAAATTTTTGCGATCTTTTTGAACATGTCGTAGTATCTGGAACTTATATTGGTTGAAAATAAGTTCTCCTATGGCTTTTTTTACATCATGCCACAGCTCAGAAATGCTGATGTACTTCTTATCAATCAACTCGCTGATAAACTTGAAACTGTTATTTAGATCAGTAAGGGCATTGTAGGTATTTTGGCTGATCCATAAGTTGTCTGGAGTTAGCTTTCTCAGCAGATTCGTATATTCATAATGATAGGCATTGAGCGCCTCATTGCGCTTGAACTCTTTTTCTTGCAGGTCTTTCAATTGAACCTGATGCTCTTTCTTTAAACGAATGACATGAATTGCTTCCTGAAAATGCTCAGGTTCGGCGTCCATCTCGAACGCCGCCACCAGCGCATTGACGATTTTTTCATCCTCTGTCTCATTGATTGCCGCCACCTGTTCCGCCTGTGCCTGATATTCGCGCACTTGCAGCCAGCGCAGCAGCAGGCCGTTTTTATGACACTCCAACAGGTCTTCGATATTGAAATGCTCGCGCAACTCCTCCAACGTCCGCGCCGGATGCCCGTCCACCACCAGGTTGAATTTGATCGTTTTTGCCATGTTTTTTTGTTCTCGTTCCACGCTCTGCGTGGAATGCACAAATAGGACGCTCTGCGTCCTCATGCGCCGCAGAGCGGCGAACTGCGGCATTCCACGCAGAGCGTGGAACAAGAATGTGCCTTATGCGTTGCGCGTTATCAATCCCCCGATAATAGATGTTGTGCCTGTCCATGCTGTTTTGGCAAATGTTTTCGCCTGTTCTGCCAGTTGTTTCACGCCGACAGAAAGAAAATCCCCCACCTTTTCGCCCGCCATGCTGCCGACCATGACGCCGATCTGTCCGCCGATAATCGTTCCGGCGGCGCTGAAGAGCGTTCCGACAGCCGCGCCGATGCTCATGCCGATTGCCCCGCCGATGGATGACGCATGATGTTTGATGATCTCGCTGGTCGCGGCGGTGGCGCGGTCATAGACATGTTCCATGCCTTCAAGCGCGGAACGTTCGCCCGTCGCGACTTTATAGGCCGCTTTGACCGTGCTTGCGCCTAAATCGACCGCCGCCGCGACTTCGTGCGTCCCCATATTTTTCGGAGTGCGCAACACGCCGGTTTTTTGCGCCAAAACGGTGGCGCTTGCCGCGACTTTTTTGAAATTCCGGTTATCCGAATCGAGATCGCTTTCAAAAAAGTCCTTCACAACGTCGATTGCGGGATGACGGCCTTCTCCGTTCTGCGTGAATTGCTCAGAAAAAAGCATCGAACTCAGTTCGGCAACATGCTGCACGTTGTCGGCAAAATGTGTGGCCGTGACTTGTGCGTCAACCGGATTGTCAAGGCTGTATTCCTTCAATTGCGGGGCAATCGGAATGTCCTGCTTCGTGAGTTTGCGAAGTAGATGCGTCGTCGCATCGGCGACGGAACGCTGAAGTTCTGTCACGCATTGATTGCGCGTTTTCCCCTGTTCCGGGCGCAGGTGTTCTTGCAGAACGCGCCGCAGCCAGTCGGCTCGCGACGTGCCGCGTTTCCCGGCTTCACGCAGCGCATGATATTCTTCGTCAATGCAATCAATCGTGTCGCAGATGCACGTCACGTCCGATAGCGCAGCGTTGGCGTCGTCGTAGGTGTTGAGTTGCTGCGCATAATCCACGCAGAATTGTTTGACCTCTTTGGCGTCGCGCTCTTTGTCATACGCGGAGAGCATGTCTGTCAAAATCTGTTCAATACCTTTGCGGTCTTGGTCGGTCAACGGCTCGAATTCGGCGGATCGTTCGTTCATGGTGTTGCTCCTTTTCAGCGATGAGTAAACACATTCACAATACTTCTTCGGATTTCTTTCAATGATAATGTTTTGTCAAGCGAATTTCCGACAAAGGTTGAAACGAGCGTCTTTTGTGTCAGGGGTTGAAACCCCTGTCTATATTCCGTTGCCGCTTCGCGGCAGGTCGTTCGCCCTGAAAGGGCGACGGAATAAAGCTTGGGGTTTCAACCCCATGTTCAATATGGCTTTATCACGTCGCCCTTTCAGGGCGGGGCGCGGTTGCGTTTTCGCTGCCAGACGTTGAAACGTCGGCCTGTATTCCGCTGCCGCTTCGCGGCAGGCTTTTCGCCCTGAAAGGGCGATGGAATATAGCTTGGGGTTTCAACCCCATGTTCAAT
>CAZMEO010000335.1:0-1259 GCA_964565315.1 uncultured Candidatus Moduliflexus sp.
GCAACGTTTGCTCAAATAGCAGGATCATTGGGGAACTGTTTAGAAAAACAGTTTCGCCAGTTTTAACGCGCCCTGCTGCCAGGGAATGCGATGGGTAATGCCCGCCGCGTCGCGGAAACGGTCTTGATGCTCAAGATACCATTGATAATTCCGCAGCAATGCCTCTCGATTGGAATATTGCGGCGTGACGCCTAACACCTGCTCCGCTTTTTCAATCGACACAAACGATTCCTTTCCGACCGTTTCATAAATCCATTTGTAGAATGGGGAAAGTTTTAAGCGTTCGAGCAAGCGCAGCATCATAATTGCCGGGCCTTCTGGAATGGAAATAACATGTTTGCCATGCCCGGCGGCATCTAACACGGTTTGAAAATCGGTTTTGGGCGTGCCGAATTCCTTCGCGCCGATATTAAACGTGTCATTAACGACTTTCGCAGGCAGCGTGGCGCACTGCCAGATCGCTTCGCACAAATCCGCGACATCCAAATATTGATAGCGGTTCTCCCCGTTGCCGAGAATCGGGAAATGTTTGCCATCGGTTGCCCATTCATACAACACGGCAAACACGCCTAATCGTTCCGGGCCGATAAACGATTTCGGGCGCAAAATCGGCAGACACATCCCCTTCTGACGATATTCCACGCAGATGTGTTCGGCCTGAACCTTCGTTTCTCCATACGGGCCAACCCCATGAAGCGCGTCAGTTTCATATAACGGGTGATGATCAGGAATGCCATATACTGCTGTGCTGGAGATATGAATGACTCGCGAAATCTTTTTCAAAAAGGCTTGTTCCAGAACATTCCGCGTCCCGTCCACGTTAGTCGTGAAAATATCCTGCGGCGTATAAAGGGGGAGCGCTGCGGCAGCATGGACGACAATGTCAATGTGTTCTAACGCTGCGGCAACGGCCTTGGGATCGCGAATATCTCCGGTTATTGCGCGAACGTTATCTTTGACATCGGCATGAGTGAGCGGCGCAATATCGAAAGACGTGACGTGCTGCCCCTTCGCGAGTAAATGCCGAATCAAATTAATGCCTAAAAACCCGGTTCCGCCAGTAACAAGATAGGATGTTGACATCTTTCCTCCTGTGGGTTTATTTTATCGATAATGCTTGCTATCGATGAATTTGAGAAATTCTGGATGATCCGTTGGAAAGCTCGATATTCAGCGAATTGACGTGAAGCCTCGCCGATTCAGTATCAACATGATCATCAGTAGTTTTTTCATCATCGTCCGTTCTTATTCTTGATTTC
>CAZMEO010000335.1:1359-4213 GCA_964565315.1 uncultured Candidatus Moduliflexus sp.
GAACAGGCGCAGATCGTCATTTATGAAAAAGGAAATTACATCTCATTTGCGAATTGCGGAATGCCATATCACATCGGCCAGGAAATCACGGAGCGCGACAAACTCCTGATTCAAACGCCGCAAAAATTTAAGGCGCGGTTTAATGTTGACGTGCGTATCCAATCCGAAGTCACTGCCGTTGACCCGGTTCAGAAAACTGTGACCGTGATATCGAACGGCGTTGCCGAAACCAACCAATACGATTACCTCGTGCTTTCGCCTGGCAGCCAGCCGATCCGCCCGCCGATTCCCGGCATTGACGATACGCGGATTTGCTCGCTGCGCACCATCGACGACATGGATCGCATTAAAGCGATGGTGGACACCGGAAATATTAAAAAAGCTGTCGTCATCGGCGGCGGCTTTATCGGCATCGAGATGGCGGAAAACCTGCGCCGCCGCAATTGCCAGGTGACATTAGTGGAAATGGCGGATCAGATTTTTATTCCAGCGGACAAAGAAATGGCCGCGCTGATTCATGAGCATGTCGCGCTGAATGGCGTCCATGTACATTTGAGCGACGGCGTGACCGCCTTTGAGCCGAAAGGAAATCTGCTGGAAGTTGTGCTGAAAAGCGGCACTCGCGTCGAAGCCGAACTCGTGATTCTGTCCATCGGCGTCAAAACCGATACCGCCTTTTTGAAAAGTTCCGGCATCGCCCTGTCGGAACGCGGCGCGATTCAAGTCAATGACAAGATGCAGACGAATTTTGAAAACGTGTTCGCGGTCGGTGACGCGGTGGAAGTCGTGGATTTCGTGACCGGCAAAAAGGTGTCGATTCCGCTCGCCGGGCCAGCCAACCGGCAGGGACGCATCGCGGCGGATGTGATCGCGGGATTAAATTCGACCTATAAAAACACGCAAGGCACATCCATTTGCCGCGTGTTCGATCTGGCGATTGCTGTCACCGGCTGTAACGAAAAACAGGCGAAAGCCAGCGGCATTCCGTATCTCAAATCCTACACGCACGGCACGAGCCACGCCACCTATTTTCCGCATGCCTTCCCTATTTCGTTGAAAATCCTGTTTAGCCCCGACAACGGACGCTTACTTGGCGCGCAGGTCGTCGGGCGCGATGGCGTGGATAAGCGCATTGACGTGTTTGCGACCGCGATCCGCCACAAACTCACGGTGTACGATCTGACGGAGTTGGAACTGGCCTACGCGCCGCCTTATGGCAACGCGAAAGACCCGGTCAATATGGCTGGCTTCGTGGCAGAAAATATTCTCAAGCAACAGGTGGATGTCTGGTATGCCGAAGAAACGCCGCAGCTCGACCGCTCGCAAGTCGTGCTGCTTGATGTGCGCACTCCCGCAGAAGTCGAACAAGGGACAATTCCAGGGGCGGTCAATATTCCAGTAGATGACTTGCGGACGCGTAGCGCGGAGCTTTCGCGGGATAAAACGCTGTATGTGTTCTGCCAGGTCGGCTTGCGCGGCTACGTCGCCAGCCGATTGCTGATGCAGCAAGGCTTTACGGTGAAGAATCTTTCCGGCGGGTATAAAACCTATCAAAGCTTCTTCGGACAAATCCCCGCCGTCGTCTTCGATACGCAGGCAAACGAAAGCTCCTGTTCCGCGCCATCCGGCGAACCGGCGCAGCAGCCGATCAAAATTGACGCTTGCGGCTTGCAATGTCCCGGCCCGATTATGAAACTGAAAACCGCCATAGACGCCGCCGGAGACGGGCAACTGCTCGAAATCAGCGCTTCCGAACCGGGCTTTGCGAGAGATATTCCGGCGTGGTGTCATCGCACCGGCCATGATCTGGTGTCGTTCTCTCATGAAAAAGGCGTGTTTACCGCGATCATTCGCAAAATGACGCCAGTCACGGAAGATTCAATGCTCACGCCAGTCATGTCGAACAAGAAAACGATGGTGGTGTTTTCCGGCGATTTCGGGCGAGCGATGGCGTCGTTCATCATCGCGAACGGCGCGGCGACGATGGGAAGCGAAGTCACGATGTTTTTCACCTTCTGGGGCTTAAATCTGTTGCGCCGCCATCAGCCGGTCGATGTCGAAAAGCCGTTCATCGAAAAACTCTTCGGCTGGATGATGCCGAGCGGCGCGGCGAACGCAAAACTCTGCAAAATGAATTTCCTCGGACTCGGCACGCTGATGATGAAATCTATCATGAAACAAAAAAATGTCTATCCGCTGGAAAAACTGCTGGAAGAGGCGCAGAAAAACGGCGTCAAGCTGATCGCCTGCACCATGACGATGGACATGCTCGGTATCACCAAAGAAGAGTTGATTGACGGCGTCGAACTCGGCGGCGTCGCGACCTATTTGGAACGCGCCGACAACGCCGGGTATAATCTGTTCATTTAGCGTCTCAGACCTCACAGGTTTTGAAACCTGTGAGGTCTTTGTCCAAAACCGCCAATAATGACGATAAAGAAATTATTGGCGGAGACTGAAACATTTCATTTGGAGAACAGATCATGAAAAGCCCATCAGCTTCAAGAATTTTTCAATATGGTGTACGAGTTGCCATTCTGGTTTTCGCCACCTATCTCGCCGTCATGCACCAACTCAAAGGCGTGTTGGCCGCGCCGAACGCGCATGTCTATTGTCCGTTCGGAGGACTTGAAACGCTCTATAAATTTCTCGCGTCGGGGGGCTATATCACCAAAATCATGCCTGCGACGTTGATATTATTCGTCATCGCCGTTGTCTTAGTTTTTGTGTTAAATCGGGCGTTTTGCGGCTGGATTTGTCCGCTTGGCACGTTGCAAATGCTGTCGGATCGATTGGCGCGGGCGCTGCGCATCAAAAAAGTGACTGTGCCGCCGACGGTCGAGCGCTTCGCGCA
>CAZMEO010000336.1:0-4189 GCA_964565315.1 uncultured Candidatus Moduliflexus sp.
GCCGCATTTTTCGAGGCTTCCGCCCGATTCAGTTCCAGGCTGTCATCGGTTTTTTCGAATTGAACAATCGCTTCGCCTGCTTGAACGCTATCCCCTTCTTTGCCTTTTAACATCACGATCTTGCCGCTATATTTGCCTTGCACATTCGCCTCGGCATACGGCTGCACCGTGCCGTAAAACGTCTGCGTAATCGCGATGTCTTGCTGCGCGACGGCACTGACTCTGACCGGCTTCCCTTCTGCGGCCTGAATTTCCTCAATGCTCTGCGCCTGCGGTTCCGGCTGTTTGACGGAATCCTGATCTGACGCAAATAATGAATACGCTTTGAACGCGCCGATCCCAATAATAACGATAACTACGCCAATTAAAAACTCTCTTTTTTTCATACACAACTCCTTGTTGTTTTTTCTATCGTCGAAACCCAACAGGCATGCTGCTGCGCTCAACGGTGATTACGATATTGACCTGCACTCATTTTTGAAAAACGCTTGCTGCATTACATCACGCAAACATTCACGTCGCACTGCTTCTGAGAAAAAAGAGTGAGCTTCTTTTTCAGCGGGCGATTCTGCTCTGCTCGCAATCCTTGCCACAAAAAGCGCAACATCTTCTGATATGCCGACCGAAGAATTCCCCGCCCTTTACAATGAAGCGCCATCATTCCACCTAAGAAAATGGTGTCTAACAATTGATGAACATCCTCCACATCAGTATTCGCTGGCAATTCCCCGCAGGCAACGGCCTTTTCAAGATACGGCTTCAGCATGGAATCATTTTCTCCATGTTTTCCGCGCACGTCAAATGCCTCAATTCCGTCGCATTCTGGAAACGCTAAAATTTTTTCGGCCACGCTCATGGGGGGGAAATTCACTTCCTGCTGCTGCGTCACAAACCAGAGAACTTCGCTTAACACGCCTGAATAGCTCGTGATTTCCTGACTGGCAAAATCAAACCAGGCTTCAATAATTTCAATATTGCTTTTGTCTTTTTCCCATTGCGCTAATTTCCAGAGTATTTCCGTATGCCAGATCTGCATCAGATAAATAAAAATATCCGTTTTTTCCGGGAAATAATTATAGAATGTGACTTCTGAAATCGGAATGGTTTCGCAGACTTCTTTTACGGAAATTTCCGCCAGCCGTTTCGTTTTCATCCGCTCCATAAATTGTTGCGCTAAGGCAACTTTCGTCTGGGCGTGTTTTCGTTCTCGCAATGAAATTGTTTGAATATCAATCATGAATGCTCCTCCATAATTTAATGTGTATAAACAAATAATAGTCTATATAATATTTTTGTCAAGAAAGATTTTATATTTTTAATAAAATAATTTATATGACTTAAATTTTTTATCTAATAAAAATAAAAACGCCCAGGCTGTCAGACACCTTCAAGGTCTCTGACAGCCTGGGTATTAGATTGTTACCAACGTGTAGGCGCGTTGACCGAGGCCGATCTGTTCGGCATATTCCAGCGTATCGCGTCCGCGCCCGAAGACGCGCTTGCCGCTCCGCTTATCCAGCAGATCGTGACACGCTTGATCAATCGCGACCGGATCAGTCGAAGCGAACACGCCCAGATCTGCGGCAATCGGCTTCATTTTCGATCCCATGCAATCGCAGCCGCGCGTCAGATTAAACGCGAACGACACATAAAGATGCTTTTTGCCGTGATGCGCCGCCAGAGCGTATTCCGCGATTTTTTCCCGGAACGATTTGGAGAGCGTCATTCGCAGCGGATTGAAGAAAATGGCGTGATGCTGGCAGATCGGCATGCAGGAGGCGCATCCAAGACATTTTTCTTTATGAATGCGCGACCAGCGGCCAATCGTGATGGCGTTCGCGGGACAATGCCGGGCGCATGCGCCGCATTTCTTGCAGGCCAGTGGGTTAATCATCGGAATCGCGTCAGCGTGCTGCGCGAGCTTGCCGCCCCGCGCCGCGCAGCCCATCGCCAATTGCTTGACCGCGCCGCCGAATCCGGCCAGCGTATGCCCTTTGAAATGGCTGACCACTAATAATTGCTTGTGTTTGGCGACTTCTTTGCCGATTTTGCAGGTGGCAAAATGCTTTTGATTGATTTCGACTTCTTCATAATCATCGCCAGTCTCGCCGTCGGCAATCACGATAGGAATCTGCGTGAAGCCGTGCCGCTCCGCCAATTTGACGTGCGAGGTTCTGGTCTGGCGCTCGCCGCGATACAGCGCGTTGGTTTCCATGTAGCAGCATGACACGTTCTGCTGTTGCAGATACTCAATCAGCCCTTCGAAGTTTTTTGGTTCAATAAACGTGTGATTCCCTTTTTCGCCGAAATGGACTTTCAGCGGGATAGACGATTCAAGTTCGACCTGCTCGCGCTCGACGACGGTTTTCAGCAACAATTTCGCGCTGTCGGCGATGCGCTGCGTTTCGTGATACGATGCAATCGGCGTGAAATAAACGGTTGTTGTCATAAATAACTCCTTTCAAGATTGACTAATCAATCAGTAATAATCGCTAAAAAAGAGCGCAAACCAATTGTTGCGCCCCCTGTGTTTCTATCGTTTCAAGCAATCCCAATAGGCGGCAAATGCCTTTTCTCGATACTGTTCATCTTCGAACTGCTCAGGGTGTTTAAGAAAGTACATTCCTGTCGTTTCCAATAAGCCGCTTGCTATCGCAAACAGGAGATCAAACGGCATCTCTTTCACGATTTCCTGATGTTTCCCTTCTTCAATCAATTCCACGACAAACCGCAGGTGCTGCATCCCCTGTTCTTTGGTGAAGGCCGTGATATACGGCGACGCGCTGAATTGCCTGAAAAACAGGATTTTCGTCGGATTTTTCAGAAACCATCTGAGCGTATTTTCCCACATTCGCCGAATTTTACTTCGCAGCGGGAGTTCAGGAACAATCCCTTCGACCAGGATTTCCCGAAATTCTTCTTTAATTTCCAAATAGAGTTGATTAATCAACTCTTCTTTGGTTTTGAAATAATGGAACAGCGTTCCCGTCGCGACGCCCGCCTGCTGCGCGATTTTGGCGGTCGGCGTCCCGTGAAAGCCGTATTCCGTGAACAATTCTAACGCCGCCTGCAATAACGCCTGCCGTTTCTCTCCCTGCTCTTGTTTCATTACAACTCCTTTTTTCTATTGACTACTCAGTCAATAGAAAAAATTAGACGTATTTGTCAAGATAAAACAAAAAATATTTTGGCGGCTGGCATTGGATCAGCCGAGACCGCAGTTGTGATCCGTTCCTTTTTTTGGTGGAATAAAAGGCGTGGTCGTCATTCCATTTTCCGTTTAAGCATTAGAGAAAAGGCCATATTTTCCCAATTTGTTATAAAGCGTTTTCCGGCTCATTTTCAGGACTTCCGCCGCTTTTTTCTTATTGTAATTCACTTGCACGAGCGTTTTCAAAATCAGGGCGCGTTCCATCTCTTCCCGCACGTTCTCGGAATGCTCATGGCGCTGCGCTGGCGCGAAATGCGGCGGCAGGTCTTCGACGTCAATGACCTGCTGCGAAGTTATCACCGCCGCGTAATTCAGCGCGTTTTTCAATTCCCGCACATTCCCCGGCCAATGATAATCCAAAAAGGTATCGAGAACGCGCTGACTCATGGCGTTCAGCGGCTTGGCGTTGGTGGCAGCGGCCTGTTTCAGAAAATAGTCGGCAAGGAGCGGAATATCTTCTTTGCGTTCCCGCAGCGGCGGAAGATGCAAAACGGCAGTGTTCAGGCGGTAGTAGAGGTCTTCGCGGAATTGTTTAGCCTGAATCAGTTCGTCTAATGGCTTGTTGGTGGCGGCGATAAACCGCGCATCGACCGTGATCGTGCGCTCACTGCCGATGCGCCGGATTTCGTTGTGCTGCAAGGTGCGCAGAATTTTGGCTTGAATCGTCAGCGGCATGTCGCCGATTTCATCGAGAAAGAGCGAACTCTCATGCGCCCGTTCGAACACGCCTTTAAACGCCGTTTCCGCGCCGGTATAAGAGCCTTTTTCATGCCCGAACAATTCGTTATCCAACAGCGTTTCGGGGAACGCGGCGCAGTTGATTTTCACCATTTTCCGCGCGGCACGGGGCGAATGCTGATGAATAAAATCCGCAACGACTTCCTTGCCTGTTCCATTTTCGCCGCAAATCAGAATCGTTAAATCGGTCGCCGCCAATTTCTGCGCCTTATCGTAAAGCGCCGCCATCTGTTTGTTGCG
>CAZMEO010000337.1:0-1741 GCA_964565315.1 uncultured Candidatus Moduliflexus sp.
TCATCTTTCACGATGCTCACCGTGCAGCCGCCAAACCCTGCGCCGGTCATGCGCGAGCCAATCGTCCCCTTCACGCTCCGCGCCAAATCCACGAGAATATCAAGTTCCTTGCAGCTCACTTCGTAATCGTTTTTCAAGCTTTCATGCGATTGATTCAGCAACTCGCCGAACTGAGCGAGGTTTCCACTTTTCAACGCCTGCACTGCATCTTGAACGCGCTCGTCTTCCGTGACGACATGGCGGCAGCGGCGATAAGTCAACGGCGGCAGCAGTGCGGCGTATTCCTCTAATTGCGCGGACGACACATCGCGCAACGCCTTGATATTCGGCAGTTTCGCCTGAAGCAGGCGCACGCCCTCTTCGCATTGCGAACGGCGTTCGTTATACGCGGAATCCACCAATTGACGCTTGACTTTGGAATTGCACATCACGATGCTGTAGCCCGCGAGGTCGAACGGCACAAGCTGATAGCCGAGATCGCGGCAGTCAATCAGCAGCGCGTGTCCGGCTTTGCCGAGGCGGGAAATAAATTGATCCATAATGCCGCAATTCACGCCGACAAAACGGTTTTCAGCGCGTTGACACAGTTTCGCCATCGCCTCGCCGCCCATTTGAATCTTATAAAATTGCGAAATAAAAAAGGCTGAGGCCACTTCCAGCGCCGCCGAACTGCTCAGGCCGGAGGCTCGCGGCACGTTCCCTTCCATCACGGCGTTAAACCCGCCGACGCGATGCCCCGCGTGCTGGAGTTCGCTGATGACGCCCTTCACATAGTCTGACCAGGTGTTTTGCTTGATCAGAGACGCCAGCGAAAATTCCTGAAATTCCTCAAAATTCAACGAATACAGCCTGACCGTGTCGTCGTTGCGCTTCGAGCCGCCGATGATAATTTTCCGGTCAATCGCGACCGGCAGCACGAACCCGTCGTTATAATCGGTATGTTCGCCGATCAGGTTGACTCGTCCCGGCGCACTGACAATTAACTCCGGGGTCTGGCCGAATTTCTGCTGGTAAGTACTCGCAATACGTTCAATCGCTTCGTGTTTCATTATCGAAAAACAACAACGAATTGAAGAAAGGCGCGAATAGGCTTGCGCCTACTTTCATTCGTTCTTTTCTTCAATTCGTTGTTGTTTTTATAAAAAGAAAACCTGCATAAGACAACCGCATAAACAATCATGCACATCATATTCACGTTTATATTTCAGGCAAGTTTTTTATTCGCATTCTTCCGAAACAGCAACGGCATGGGGGAAAAGATGGGTGGCCTGGGCGTAGAGATGGTCGTGCAGGATGGCGACGATCCAGCCGTTCAGCAATCCGGTGACAATGCCTAAGATGGCGAGCAGCGGGAAGAGGTAAAAAATTTCGGCATGGTGGATAATTAAGAGATAGGCAACAATTAATTGCGTCAAATTGTGAACAAGCCCGCCAAGCACGCTGATTCCAATTGGGCTGAAGAACGCGCCGCCCCATCGCAGCGCCGCGCCCATGACAAGCGTGCTGGCAATTCCGGCGGAGAAGCTGAGAAAAAAGGTGGGAGACAAAAAACTGCCGAACAGCAGCGAGGCGATCAGCGTTCGCAAGACCGTCAGGAGCAAACCGGCTTTCAAGCCGAACAGCATGATCGCCAACAGCGTCATGATATTCGCCAGCCCGATCCGCAGCCAGGGGAGCGGGTTCGGAATCAGCGCCTCCACGCCGCGCAGAACGATGGACAGGGCAATCAATAACGATAACA
>CAZMEO010000337.1:1841-4189 GCA_964565315.1 uncultured Candidatus Moduliflexus sp.
TTTATTGCCGCATATCGCCCGATGCGCGTTTCAATTTTGCCAGTTCGTCCGGCGTCAGGCTCGCCATACCGGAGACGGAAATCTTGTCAAGAATGCGGTCAATCTCTTCTTTGGAGACTGATGTCGGATTGCCACTCTGCTGATTCGAATACATGTGCCACCCTTCCGGCAGTTTCGAGGTCGAACGCGGCGCGGATGGTTTCGACGGGAAGACACGGCGCAGCCAATGCGACACTCCGCCGAACATATCCCAGACCTGGCGGCCATACAACGCTTTCAGATAGATATAGGCGCTGATGAATCCGCCGAGGTGCGCTAAATGCGCGATGCCGCCGCTCCCGCCGGAAAACTCGCTGGCGATTTCAATCCCCGCATACACTAAGACGAACGTCTTCATTTTCATCGGAATCGGCGGAAAAATGAGTTGAATCCGCATCTCTGGATAAAACATCGCCGCCGCCATCATGACGCCGAAAATCGCTGCGCTCGCCCCGACCAGCGGATAGCGCGATCCCCAGTTGACTAACAGCCACAAGCCCGCGCCGGATACGCCGCTTAACACATACAGTTGCAAAAACCGCGCGGGGCCTAAAATCGGCAGCACCGCCATGCCGAACAGATACAAGCCCCACATATTAAAAAAAATGTGCGTAAAGTTGGCATGTAAAAACATGTAACTGACGAATTGCCAAAGTTTCAGCGATTGAACGCCGTAAGAACTGAAAGCAAGCTCATACAGCCACAGATTGGAATGCCGCGGCACCAACAAAAACGCAAGCGTGGTGATCGCGATCAGAATATACACGATATTTTTTTCGGAATGCCCCGAATGATAGGATGAGGACATGTAATTTCGATCAGAGAGCATAATATTTCCTTGCCGTTCTACCCGTTCAGGGTACGAAACCCTGGATGGGTTATCACGCATTTCGACGTGTTATCAACATCACCGCATGAATACATCAGAAGAGTCAGTTAGAAAAATAGAGCGTTTTTGCAAGAAGTCAAGAAAAAATCTTGAGGCAACATCGTTCATTATGTCCATCATCAGCGTTTCCTCTGCATGAAAAAACGAGTTCCTCTCATCAACGAAACCCTGAAATTCGCAAGCTCCGATTTCTGTGCGGCGTCAATACCGCTCAATACATAGGGAAATATTTTGCTTGACATCGCCCTATTTTTCTGTTCTCCTGTTATCATCGCAGATTGAGACGAAGTTGCCATCTAATCAGAGGTTAGGCTTTGATTTTTCGAGTAAAAAATAATAACTCATGTTACGCAGCAGGTTCGAGGCGATGCCCCCAAACTCCCCTTCCAGGAAGTGAAAAGGAGCTATTCATGGAGAGCGAAACTCTCGTTTCGACTTATACCACAGCGCATGAATATCCTATTTTCAGGAGAGATTTTATGAAAAAATTCCGAAAGAAACTGATCCAACATGTGATTCTTGTCGCAATACTTTTATTTCCTTTGGATGCCATGTCTGAAGAAGGTCTGCTTGAGCAGACAATTGCCAAATGGGTTCAGGAGTTTCAGCCCAGTTCGTTGACGCTGGAAGAGCAGGTTGCCGAATTGAAATGGTTCAACGAGGCTTCCAAGCCGTTGCGAGGGATCAAAATCACGTCAGCCGCCGAAACAATCGGCACGCATTATTGGGAAAGAGATGTGTTAGCCAAAGCGTTTGAGGAACTCACCGGAATTCAGGTTGAACATGCAATTATCCATGAAGGCGATGTTGTCCGCAGAATCACCGAGCAGATGATGACAGGACGCACCATCCATCATATTTACGTGAATGATGCGGACTTGATTGGCACGCACCTGCGCCTGAATAGAGTGGTGAATATCGGACAATATATGCAGGAAGAGGGCAAACCCTATACCAACCCGCAATTGGATCTTGATGATTTTTTGAATTTGGAATTCGGCCAGGACTACGAAGGTCATCAGTTGCAGTTGCCGGATCAACAATTTCCGAGCCTGTATTGGTTTCGTTATGACTGGTTTACCGACCCCGAGACACAGCAGGCGTTCAAGGAAAAATACGGTTATGACCTCGGAGTTCCGATCAATTGGGAAGCGTATGAAGACATTGCCGAATTTTTTACCGGCAGAACGATGAAGAACCCGGACGGCTCGGAAGTGAGCGCGTATGGTCATCTTGATTACGGGAAACCCTCTCCTGATTTAGGATGGCGTTTTACTGATGCCTGGCTTTCTATCGCGGGAGTAGGAGATCAAGGTCTGCCGAACGGGTTCCCTGTGGACGAATGGGGCACCCGAGTTGAAGACAAAATTCCTGTGGGGTCAACTGTGGAACGAGGCGGAGCGCTGGATGGGCCGGCAGC
>CAZMEO010000338.1:0-4139 GCA_964565315.1 uncultured Candidatus Moduliflexus sp.
GCGCGTCGGGCGCGTGGTGATGCTCGCGCCGCCGAATCAGGGCAGCGAAGTCGTAGATGCGCAGCGGAATTGGAAAATTTTTCAATGGATTCTCGGTCCGGCGGGGCAGCAATTAGGGACGGATGAGGCAAGCCTGCCGATGCGGATGGGCGCGGTCGATTTTGAATTAGGCGTAATTGCCGGAGATCGCAGCCTTGAACTCCTGCATTCCTGGTTCATTCTGCCGGGCGCAGATGATGGCAAGGTGTCGGTGGAACGTGCCAAGATTCCGGGCATGACCGATTTTCTGCTGCTGCATCATACTCATACGTTTATCATGCAAAGCAACACCGTGCTGAAACAGGTTGAACATTTCTTCAAAACAGGCCGATTTGACAAGAAATAGAATGCTGATTGGATGACGCAATCTCAGCATTCTATGCCTGTCAAAATGAGAACTCCATGCTAAAAGAATGCGAAGATGTCCGGCAAATTGAGGATGAGACGCCGCGCCGCTGGTTCAGCGATGAGTATTTTGATTTGATCGTCTGGCATGATGACGCGAATGAAATCAGCGCCTTTCAACTCTGCTACGACCTCGCCCGGCATCCGCGCGCGCTTCACTGGCGGCGCGAGGCGGGGTTCGCGCATTATCGCGTGGACGACGGTGAAAATCGTCCTGGAAAAATCAAATCCACGCCGATTCTGACGAAAAACGGCATCTGCGATGCGATGCACGTGGCGGAACGTTTCCGCAAGGAAAGTCAAGAACTCGAACCTTACATCGCGCAATTTGTGTACGCCACGCTGCTGACCTATCCGCAAGAATGCGCATAGCGCGTTATCCATGAACGCGGAAACCTCACAGGTGTTTAACACCTGTGAGGTGTGAAAATTCTTCTTCCCGCTCGTTTTTCTTTCAACTATTCCGTTGACAATCCCTCAAAATAGATTGATACACCGTAAAATTCAAGAAAGACATCGTTTTGACAAGAGGTTGACAACTCGAAATTTTTCGGAAGCGGCAGAGAAGCGTTTCGCGTTCATTTGCAGAGGAGGGGGATATGGTTTTGTGGATTCCTGTGTGTATCCTGAGCATGATCATTTCAGGGATGGTATTGATGCGAGTCCGTGAGCGCCGCCGCGTGTTATTGCCGGTGGCGTCATTTTCGCGCACATCTGCGGCGAAGGCGGCGTCCGTCGGAGTGGCGGTCATGAGCAATTGGCAGCAGAGCGCTATGGCAGCGCCGCAATCGGCGCGGCATGTGGCGGCGCGGGTTTCGGACATCCAGTGGGAATTGGGGCAGGCGATTGAGATTATGCCGATTGGCGTGACGATTACCGATATCGGCGGCAAGATTCTTTATACCAATCCGGCAGAAGCGGAGATGCATGGCTATCACGTTGAAGAACTTATCGGGGAAGACTTAGGCGTGTTTGCGCCGCCGGAATTGCGCCATCCGCTCAGCATTGACGATTTGAAAGAGATGAAACCGCTGCGCGAAAGCGTCAATGTCCGCAAAGATGGCTCGATCTTTCCTGTGCGGCTGATTGCCAATGTCGTAAAAAATGCCGCAGGCGAGCCGATAGCCGTCGTCACGACATGCGAAGACATCAGCGAACATAAACAGGCCGCCGAGAAACTGCGGCAGCATACGCGGGAACTCAGCCTGTTGAATCATTTGAGCGACGCCTTGCAGGAATGCGAACAAGAGGCGCAAACATACGCCATTATCGTGGAGGTCTGCCAGAAGCTCTTTCCCGATGATTCTGGCTGTTTAGCGATGATGAACGCCGCTGATTCCACTATGCGCGTCGTTGATTTCTGGGGAAATGCGCCATATCGCAGCGCGCATGCGAAGACGATACATGATGAACACGAATTGTTGTGTCCGCATCGGCTGTATAATCCGTATCATGAATGCGTGAGCATTCCGATTGTCGCCGCCGACGAGATTTTGGGGTTGCTCTCGCTGTGTTTTCAACATGAGTTCCAGCAAGAAACTGAGAGCGAACAGGAGTTGAAACCCAAACAGATGGTACTGACGCGGGTGGCGCGGCATTATGCGCTTGCGCTGACGAATCTCCGCTTGCGCGAACAATTGAAACGGGAAGCGATTCATGATCCGCTGACCGGCCTGTATAACCGGCGTTACATGGAAGAAGCGCTGTTACAGGAAATGTCTCGCGCCAAACGGCATCAGACCCAGATCGGCATTTTCATGCTGGATATTGACCATTTCAAATTGTTTAACGATTTGCATGGGCATAAAGTCGGCGACGCCGTCCTGCGGGAACTTGGCGCGTTTCTGCGGCTGAGTGTCCGGCGGGAAGATATTGCGTGCCGGTATGGTGGCGAGGAATTTCTGGTCATTCTGCCGAATACGTCGCTGGAACATGCGCGGCAGCGTGCCGAGGTCCTGCGCAGCAGCGTGAAACAATTGACGATTTCCTGTCAGGAGCAGCGCTTTCAGATCACCGTCTCTATCGGCGTCGCCGTGTTCCCTGAGCATGGGTTCGACATCGCCGACGTCGTCAACCGTTCCGATCTTGCGCTCTATCGCGCTAAGGAAGCGGGGCGGGATAACGTCATGATCGCAGCATAATTTCCTCGAAAATTCGCATCTTACGGCATAGATATTGAGAACCGGTGAGGTTTTCAAGACGACTGAATAATGCGGTAAAAGGAGCGCAGCACTTCCCTGCGCTCCTTTTTTATTGGGGAAGAAATACTTGACTTTTTCTCATAAAGACCGGCATTTGTCTGAGATGACGCTTATGCGATTTTAACAACCTCAGCAGGAAAGGGCATGATTATCATGACAACTCGTTTTGAGCAGCAACTTCGATTTATTCAGGAAATTGACCGACTAAAGCAGATTTTCAGGCGCACTTATCTGATAGACAGTTCCCGGCGCGAAAATGACGCCGAACATTCGTGGCATTTAGCGGTGATGGCGATGCTGCTGTCGGAATATGCCGCCGCTCCGCAGCTTGATGTGTCCCGCGTCATCAAAATGGCGCTCGTGCATGACCTGGTCGAAATAGACGCGGGCGATACATATCTGTACGATGAACACGCCGGAGAAGATAAATCAGAGCGCGAGCGCCGCGCCGCCGACCGGATTTTCGGGCTGCTGCCGGATGAACAGGCGATTGAACTGCGGGCGCTCTGGGAAGAATTCGAAGCCCGCGCCACGCCAGAAGCGAAATTCGCGCTTGCCCTCGACCGCTTTCAGCCGCTGTATCACAATTACCGCACGAAAGGCATCTCGTGGCAGGAACACGGCATCACAAGCCAGCAGGTGTTGCGCCGTCTTTCCGTCATGCAAGATGGCGCACCGCAGCTCTGGGACTACGCGCAGCGCCTGATTCGAGAATCCGTCGAACACGGCTATCTCGCGCCGTAATATTTACCACGACACACAGGCAAATGGGAGAAAAAACATGTTTCGCGTCTTAAATCCGAAACTTGATATTGTGTTCAAATTGTTGTTTATGAAAGGGCCAGACTTGTTGATTGACCTGCTGAACGAAGTGATGGATTTTTCCGCCGCGCATCACATCGAAACCGTAGAAATCAAAAATCCGATCATTTTGCCGGAAGAACCAGCGAAGAAATATATCGTCTTAGATGTCCTGGCGGTTGACAATTTTTCCCGGCAATACGATATTGAAATGCAAGTGCTGCGGTTTTCATTCTACTCGAAACGCAGCATGTTCTATCTAAGCAAAATGTATGCCGGCCAACTTGATTCGGGCGAACATTACCGGCATT
Source organism: uncultured Candidatus Moduliflexus sp. (assembly GCA_964565315.1). GTDB lineage: Bacteria > Moduliflexota > Moduliflexia > Moduliflexales > Moduliflexaceae > Moduliflexus. The sequence continues at coordinate 3,758 of CAZMEO010000338.1, forward strand.
TCAGGCCGGTGATCGGCATTCATTTTTTGAATTATGAAGAATTTCCCGATCATCCTGATTTCCATTTTTGTTTCGAATTTCGGGATTATCGTTATCCGGCATTGCGTTTTATTGATGATTTTGCCTTGCATGTGTTCGAATTGCCCAAATTCGAAAGGAGGTTACAGAATATGACGCCTGCGACCAAATTGGAAGAGTGGCTGCATTTTTTCAACCATGCGCCAGAGGAAACGACTGACGAACAGCGTCGCCAGTATGCGAATCCGACGATTCGGAAAGCATTTACGCTGCTTGATGAACTCAGCGCGGATGAAGAAACGCGCTATATCGTAGAAATGCGCGAAAAAGCGCTGAAAGATGAGGCGTCAATCGTGGCCGAATT
>CAZMEO010000339.1:0-4132 GCA_964565315.1 uncultured Candidatus Moduliflexus sp.
AAAATCGGCGCGGCTTTCTGCGCCTTGACGCGCTGCGTGTTTTCCGGCGTCATGAAGACGAATTGCGCCTGCTCCGGCTCGGCGAGTTGGAACGTATCCACGAAGCAAATCCCCTCAAACGGCTGATAATCGCCGGTCAGCGCGTAATATTCATGCTCGATGTTCAGCGACGCGATGTAATACGGCAGCAGCATCACCTCGTTGCAGTGCAGTTCGCCGCCGTCCCCTGAGCTTGTCGCGTTCCCTGAGCTTGTCGAACCGCTCCCTGAGCCTGTCGAAGGGAGCGCCTCTTCGACAAGCTCAGGGAGCGGCGGGCGGGCGGTCTTGACGCCATATTTGCGCGGCAGCGCGGTTTTTTTCAATTTGCGCATCACCTGCACGATAAAATTCCCCGTGCCGACGAACGGGTCGAGAATATGCACGTCCGGCGCGGAGAGGCCGTCCGGCAGGTTGAATTCGGTTTTCAAGAGTTCGTCCACCGAATTGACCATAAATTCCACCACCGGCTGCGGCGTATAGACGATGCCGTGCGTGTCGGCCACTTTGACGGCGAAGCCCTGAAAAAAGCGCTCATAGACGAGATTCAAAAACGCCTGCTTTTCGGAAAAGTCTTTCAGCGTGGCGGCGGTCGCCTCAATCGCGTGATAAAAGCGGTCTAAATCCTTGAAATAGAGGGCGCGTCCGCCGTGCCGCTTGACGAGCGCGGTCGCGACTTTTTCGATTTCGGCGGCGATGATGTTGAGTTTCGTGAAATCCGCCTGATCGAGAATTTTGCTGAAAATCCGCTCTGTGAGCAGGTGTTGAATCAGCATCTCTTCGACGGCGGCAATGGCGATATTCGGGTTGATGTTGTCGCGGCAGATCGTGACGAAACGGTCGAACGCGGCGAGAAATTCGGCGTTTTTCGACTTCCGCTCTGTTTCGATTAGTTTCAGCAGCCCTTCGCCGATGTTTTTGACTTCGCCGCTGAATTGCTCGACCGCCTGCTGCCATTCCTCATAGACCGGCGGCGTGTATTCGAAAAACGCCTTGAGCGCGTCGATCAGCGCGGGCGGCTGCGTCATGTCCCATTCGTTGACGAAGACGCCGTTCTGCCAGAGGATCGCCCGTTGCGGCGCTTGAAACAGGATGTTCTCTTTCGGATAGCCTGCCGCGAATTTCTTTTTGACTTCCGCCGGGAGGTCGTCGGCGTCGTCTTTGGCCTCCCAGACGCCGTATTTCAGATTGAATTTATCGAGAATCACGCCGTCGAAAAAGAGGTTCTTCGCGCCTTTGGCGAACGTGTATTGCTCCACGAGCGCTCGGTCGAACTGCGCCGCGCAATGGCGCAGCAGGTTCGCGAACGCGGGCGCGACCGCGCCTTCTTTGTGCGCCTTCATCTGCGCAAGCTGCTCCAATTCCGCGTAATACGCCGTCACGGCCTTATGCGTCGGCTTCAAATCCAGCAGTTTCATCATCGTGTTCGTTCCCTTCCCGTAGAGGCGCACGGCTGTGCGTCTCTACCATTTGCGTTTGCGGCGTTTGGCATGGCGTAGCTGTCAGACATCTCGCAGATGTCTGACAGCTTTCTTGTGATTTTCCTTGCCATCATGCCCGCATTTCTTCAACGTGTCAAGCAGAATTGCTGGAAACAACAGAACGAGGGCGCTCGTCAGGGCAAACGCATCTACATAACCATTTAGGGCTTGACAAGGGAGATGTTCCGCCAACACCCCGATTCATCGGGGTGTTCCGGCAGCGCGAATCGTCATCGAACACCGCGTCAGCGGTGTTTCCGTGAGGCGGCACACCGCTGACGCGGTTCGAGTGTGGTCGGAACGTCCCTCACACCCCGATGAATCGGGGTGTTGGCTGAACAGGCCCTCGAATCAGCCTTGTAGATGCGTTTGACCTGGGGCGCTCACGGTATCGCGCCTCAACATCATCGTCAAAAAGAAATGAGGAAACATGGCGAAAATTGATTATCCGATCACGCAGGCGGTGCGCTGGCTGCGAAGCAAAAAGGTCGCGTTCGAGCCGCACCTGTATCAATACGAAGATCACGGCGGGACGCGGGTTGCCGCCGAAAGTTTACACGTGCCGGAACATGCCGTGATTAAAACATTGGTGATGGAAGACGAACAGCGCAAGCCGCTGATTGTGCTGATGCACGGCGATTGCGAGGTGTCCACGAAACAGCTTGCGCGGGCGTTGAACGTGAAGCGGATTACGCCATGCGATCCGGCCATCGCGAATAAGCACACCGGCTACATGGTCGGCGGCATCAGTCCGTTCGGCACAAAAGCCGCCCTGCCGGTGTATGTTGAAGCGACGATTTTCGAGCTTGACACGTTGTATATCAATGGCGGCAAACGCGGCTTTTTGGTGGCGATCACGCCGGAAGGTTTACGCGCTGCGCTGCCGGTGCAGGAAGTCTCGGTAGCGATTGAGGCCGCGTGAGGTTGCCCGCTTTCCGCCCTGAAAGGGCAAAATCATATTAGCTTAGGGCGACAGCCCTGGGAAAACAGAACATCAGACAGATTCGCCCTGAAAGGGCGTTTCATGAGGCGCTCCTTCAGAGCGCAAACGCCGAACGACCTTTTTTCCCCAGGGCTGTCGCCCTGGGCTGATATGACTCGCGCCGTTGGCGCTGAAGCCTACCGTTCCTTCCTTCATTGACATCAGGCCGCATTCAAATACGCTTCGGCTTCGGCGCGCGTCGCAAACGAGCGATTTTTTGGTTTAATCCCTGAGATGTTCGTATAGCGGCTCATCGGCATTTCAATCGCGGCATTCTGCCCCACCACCTGGGCGCTTTTTCCGATGGTATTTGATGTGATCTTCTGCGATTCAATAATGAGTTCAGCGACTTCCGGCGGCGGCGTTTTGAATTCGTGCAAATCCGCCAATACGGAAAAACCGGGCGACAACCTTTGAACGCCCTGTTTCACATGTGCTAAAAAATCCTGCGCAATTTTGACATCTCTCCAGAATCCCTTGCCAGTCAGATATAAGCGATTAATTCCCAGGTCTATTTCTACGGTATAATATTGACTTCTGCCAATCGTTTCCATACAAATCTCCTTTGAAAATAGAATGCTCTTGTTTTACGGTTGATATTCGCCGGGGCGAAAAATGGAATTTCATCCTCGCCAATCACGGCAGCATGCCGAGCTCGTCTAATGATTTGAGCAATTCCGCCGGGTCGCGATAGACGCGGAACGCTCCGGCGCGGCTCAGTTCATCTTCGCCATAGCCGCCGCTGAGCAAGCCGATGCCCAACATGCCGGCGCGGCGGGCGGCCAGCAAATCCCAGACTGCGTCGCCGACGACATAACAATCGGCGGGACGGACGCCTAACCGCTCCTGGCAGGCGAGAAATAAATCCGGCTCCGGCTTGGCGCGCGCCACATCGTTGCGCTCGACGACAACGGCATCCGCGCCGATCCCGATTGCGTCTAACGAGGCGTTGATTTCTGGCCGCGCTCCTGACGTGGCGACGCCGTATAAAATATGATTGGCGCGGAGGAATTCAATCAGTTCTCTTGCGCCGGGCAGCGGCCACCGTTTTGGCATCATCTGGGCGAAAAATTCGCCATGCCGCTGCTGCAAATGTTCCGCTTCCTCCGGGCTGAGCGCGCGATTCAATTCACGCCCCGCCGCTCGCGTAAACAGGCCGCCGCTCATCCCCATGCGGCGATGAATCCGCCAGCCGTCAATCGCCATGCCAGCTTCCGCAAACGCCTGCTGCCAGGCAAACACATGAGCATACACCGTATCAACCAGCGTGCCGTCAAGATCAAAAATAAGTGCGCGCATATCAATTTCGTTACCATCAGGCATGGCGTTTCAGGGCGCATCATCCCGAAAACGCCATATCTGAGGACAAAGATGGGAGGTTATATTCGACAGGAGTTGTCGGCGAAAAGTCAGCGGCAATACTGATCTGCCATCTGCATAAATTCGTCAATCTTTATTTTCAAAATAGCCCTTTCGAAAAAAGATTGTCAGAATTATTTCTTGACTTGCATGTTGTTTGGCGTAAAAGTTCATGCAGGTTCACCACGAACGGAAGTGGTCGCCCGCCACGCAGCATTGCCGACAATTCCCCTCCCAGGAGGCAGGGCTGTTAAGTTCTCGTTCCACGCTCCGC
>CAZMEO010000340.1:0-4123 GCA_964565315.1 uncultured Candidatus Moduliflexus sp.
TGGTTGATCCTGAAAAAACCTCGCAGGCCGTGAAAGACGCGACGCCGGATCATTGCATATTGATCGGCGCTCCGAATATTGTCTTGCATCTGAAAGCGAGCAAAAACGCGGCGGAATTGGCCGGAATGCGGCAGGCGCATCTGCGCGACGGCGCGGCGCTGGTCAAATGGCTCTACTGGCTGAAACAGCATCTCGACAAAGAGGCGTTCACAGAGATTTCGATTGTCGAGCCGCTGACCCGGTTTCGCAGCCAGCAGCCGCATTTTCAGGGACTCAGCTTTTCGCCGATTGTCGGCTATCAGGCGAACGGCGCGATCTGCCATTACGCCGCCGAACCGGAAACTGCCCTGTCCATCAGGCCGGACGGCTTGCTGCTTGTAGATTCCGGGGCGCAGTATCTCGACGGCACGACCGACATCACGCGCACCATCGCGCTGTCGCCGCCAACGCCGCAGCAGCGGCGCGATTTCACGCTTGTCTTAAAAGGCCATATCGCCATCGCGACCGCAAAATTTCCGCAAGGCACGAGCGGGGCGCAATTAGACGCATTGGCGCGAATCGCGCTCTGGAAAGAGGGGTTGCAATATCGGCACGGCACGGGGCACGGCGTCGGTCATTTCCTGAGCGTTCACGAAGGGCCGCAGGGGATTCGCCCTGAAAATCAGACACCGTTGGAACCAGGCATGGTCTGCTCGAACGAACCGGGATTGTATCGCGAAGGCGAATACGGCATTCGGATCGAAAACCTGATCGTCGTGATTCCGGCGGAAGAAACGCCATTCGGTCAATTTTATCAATTCGAGACGATTTCGTTCTGCCCGATTGACCTGAATTTGATTGACGCCGCGCTGCTGACAGAGGAAGAAATGCGTTGGATCAACGTCTATCATCGTGAGGTGCGGGAAAAAATTTCCCCATTTCTTTCTGCTGAAGAACGCGCCTATTTACAAGAGCTTACGCGGGAAATTTCATCGCGCTGACGTTTTTCATTTGACATTCTTTGCCTGCCTGCACAATTGTTACGCCGTTTCAAAGATGAACATTCACATTCGATAGAGCCGTTCCGCGAACAGGCTCTATCATCTCCTTCCTATATTGCATGAGAAGAGTCAGTCATATTTCCTGCGCGCTGCTTGCCGCGATGATTATGGTTGCGATTGCGGATGCGCAAGAAGAACGGGATAAACTGTCGCAGCAAGTGTTGAACACCTGGAATCTGTTGGAAACCGGCTTGGAATTCGGCGTCTTTTCCGCGCCGATTTCATCGGAATCCGGCGATTCGCTGATCCGCATCCTGCGCATTGATCCGCGACAGTTCGAATTCCGCCTGCTGAATGCGTCGGCAACGCCGGAACGCGAAGGAATGACGGCGAAAGAATGGAGTCAGCGCCATCAGCTTGTCGCGGCGATTAACGCCAGTATGTATCAGGCCGATTACCTGTCCAGCGTCTCGCTCATGCGCACCAAAAATCATATCAATAACCCGAATCTTTCAAAAGACAAAGCGATTCTGGCCTTTCATCCCAAAAGCTCGAAATTGCCGCCCGTCATGATTCTTGACCGGCAGTGCGACAATTTCGACGATTGGATGCCGAAATATACGACGCTCGTGCAAAGCATCCGCATGATTTCCTGCAAAGGCGCGAACGTCTGGCGGCATAACCCGGAGAAACGCTGGAGCATTGCGGCCATTGCGACCGATAAGAGCGGGCGCGTCTTGTTTATCCATGCTCGTTCGCAATATAGCACCAATGAGTTGAATTCGATACTGCTGGCGCTGCCGCTTCAGGTGGCGCGCGCCATGTACGTGGAAGGCGGCAGCGAGGCGCAGTTGTATGTCAAGAGCGGCGAGTATGAATGCGAGCTCGTCGGCGCGTATGGCATGTCAGGGTTTCATCCTTATAACGGCGCTCGCCCGATTCCAAATATCGTCGGCATCGCGCGCAAGCAATAGGCAGGCATCACATACTCACATTTTAACACCGGAGGAACTCTTTATGGCGATTTTTACAGGCTCAGGCGTGGCGATTGTCACGCCATTTACGCAAGACAATGCCGTCAATTTCGACAAACTCGCGGAATTGATCGAGTGGCAGATTCAGGAAGGGACGGACGCGATCATCGCGTGCGGCACAACCGGCGAATCGCCGACGTTGACCGATGAGGAACATAAAAGGGTGATTGAATGCGCTGTCGAAGTGGCGAAAAAGCGCGTCCCGGTGATCGCTGGCAGCGGCAGCAACGATACGGCCTACGCGGTGCAGATGAGCATCCATGCTGAACACGTCGGCGCGGACGCGCTGTTGTGCATTACGCCGTATTACAATAAACCGACGCAAAAAGGGCTGATGGCGAATTTTATCGCGATTGCCGACGCCGTGCATATTCCGATTATTATGTATAACGTGCCAGGGCGCACGGGCGTGAACCTTGCGCCGGAAACGGTGGCGAAATTGGCGGAACATCGCAACATCTGCGGCGTGAAAGAAGCGAGCGGCAACATCGCGCAAGTCGCGGAAATCGCCCGGCTCGTGCCGCCGGATTTCGCGCTCTATTCCGGCAACGACGATATGGTCGTGCCGCTGATGTCGCTCGGCGGCCTCGGCGTGATTTCCGTTGTCGCCAACGTCGCGCCGAAAGATACGCATCTCATGGCGAAATCGTACCTTGACGGCAACGTCAAAAAAGCGCAGGAATTGCAGTTGGCGATGAAACCCTTGATTGACGCGCTGTTCTATGAGACCAACCCGATTCCAGTCAAAACCGCCATGAACCTGATGGGGCTGAATGTCGGCGGGCTGCGGCTGCCGTTGACTGAGATGAGCGATGCCAACGTCGAAAAATTGAAAAAAGAATTACGCGCCTATCAACAATTGATCGCATAAGCAACAAGAGAGAATGGAACACCAGGCTCAGCCTGGTGGGACGCGCAGCCGTCTGGGACAGGAGAGGCAGATGGCTTACGCCGCAGCACCAGACTGAAGTCTGGTGTTCCATTCAAATCGGGGAGGCGAATATGTTGAATATTTTATTATGCGGATGTTTTGGCAAAATGGGGCAGATCGTGACCGAAATGCTGCACGAACGGAGCGATTTGACGTTGATCGGCGTGGATGTGATGCCCCCGAAACACCAGCCGGATTTTCCCGTGTTTCAATCGTTTGACGCGATTAACATCAAAAGCGACGTGATTATTGATTTTTCCCATCATAGCCAACTGATGCCGCTGCTCGATTATGCGGAGCGGACGAAAACCCCGGCAGTTATTTGCACGACCGGCTTAGACGAAACGATTCTGGCGAGAATCCGCGAGGTGTCGCAATCAGTCGCGCTCCTGCACTCCGGCAATATGTCGCTGGGCATCAACTTGCTGTTGAAACTCGTGCAAAAGGCCGCGAGCATCCTGTCGGAAACGTTCGATGTCGAAATCGTAGAGCGGCATCACAACAAGAAACTTGATTCGCCGAGCGGCACAGCCTACATGTTGGCGAATGCGATCAATGAAGAACTGAACAACAGCAAAACCCTCACGTTTGGCCGTTACGGCAAAGATACGCTGCGCCAGAAAGAGGAAATCGGCATCCATGCCGTGCGCGGCGGAACGATTGTCGGCGAGCATTCCGTGATTTTTGCGGGTGTGGACGAAGTGGTGGAAATCAATCATCGCGCCACCTCTCGGCGCATCTTCGGCACGGGCGCCATCAAAGCCGCCGAATTCCTCGTGCATCAACAGCCCGGCCTCTATTCGATGGATGACGTGTTGAAATAAGGAAATCGCGAATATAACGCAAAAGACGCGAACGCCGCAACAGGCGCAAACGCCATGTCAGTTACGTTTGCGCCCGTTGCGCCTTTTGCGTTATGTATTCCTTTCAAATGCAGCACTGGAAATATCATGGTCAGGAGTATGGCGCGGATGTCGGCATTTTTCGGCTTCGTTTCGATTGGGTTGAAAATCCGCGTAATGCGTCATCGCTGAAAGCGGTGGTGCTGGAACTGCCGGACTGGGTGAACGTGGTCGCAGTTACGCCCGAAGGCCGCATTGTGCTTGTCGATCAATACCGCTTCGGCATCAAAGCCATCACGTCAGAAATCCCCGCCGGAGGCGTCGCGCCGGACGAGC
>CAZMEO010000341.1:0-4119 GCA_964565315.1 uncultured Candidatus Moduliflexus sp.
AGATGCAAAATTTCGTCTTCTTGCGGAATGAGGATTTCCAGGCCATGCGGTTCAGCTAAGCGCCTGGCGGTATCATATTTTTTCAGGATCGCCGCATCCGTGTCTTCCGGCGCATGATGGCCGAGGATTAGGCGTTTGGCGCGGCTTCGCAGGGCTAAATTGACCGCCATCACCTCGGTCGAATGTCCCCAGCTTTCTTTCCCTGTGATATTCTGCTCGTTGAAATGCGTGTCATGCAGCACTAAATCGGCATCCTGGCAAAAATCGACCAGCCCTTGATAATACCGCACCTCGTCTTTTTTTTCGAACTGGCGCATCCCATGCCCTAAATGATTGTTTTCAATCGGCGCTAAATCCGTTAAAATCACGACCGATTTGCCATAGAGTTCAATGCGATACCCCAAATCAATTCCCGGGTGGTTGATTTGGTAAGTGGAAACGGCATATTGGTCGGCGTCCTGAGAAATTTGGGACGGCGCGTGTGGAAGCACGGGCTGCGGAATGACGAAGCGATCTCCGCCCGCAGTCGTCGTAAAGCGGATAGAGGCTGGAAGTTCGGAATAATGAATCGGAAAGGCATCAGTTTGAAATTGATGCTTGAACAATTCCTCGAACGTCTCTTTAAACGAGGAGGTTCCCCAGAATCGGGCATAGGTGTCGGCGCGATAAAACGGTTCGAAAAATGGAAAGGCCAGGATATGATCCCAGTGGGAATGGGTGAGCAAAAAGGTAAAATGCGTAATTTTCGCGCTTAAGCGCGTTCCTTCACGAAATAAGCCGGTTCCACCATCCACGTAAATAGGAAACAGCCCATCGCCCCACACTTTGTAAGAAGTCGTGTTCCCGCCGAATTTGATGAAATCATCGGCCAAAACAGGTCGCGAGCCTCGCGTGCCTAATAATTGAAAATAAAAGGTTTTTGCCATGAGAGTTCCCGTATTTCAATGATATTTTCCAGACCTGATTTCTGGGGAATAACTTCCCAAAGTATAACATCAAATACAAGAGAATGTCAAGAGCATTTTCAGGAGATTGTTATCCATTCTTTATGAGGGTTTGACAATACAGCGAAAAAAACGTAAAATTCACTTTTTTCAAATAATGAATTCTGCGCAGAGCGATGGGCTGAAGCGTTCAATGGGGCGAAACATGACCCACGGAACAATGGGCATCTCAACAATTTTGGCATCATTCATGATTTTTTCTTAATAAAATGCGAGAAAAGTCTTGACAAAATCTGCATATCTTATATGTAGAGAGCATACACACAAACAGGAAAGAAACATTTTGACGCGGGGTGGAGCAGCTTGGTAGCTCGTTGGGCTCATAACCCAAAGGTCGTTGGTTCAAATCCAACCCCCGCAACCAAATGATATAACGGCTGACATGAGCAACAATGTCAGCCGTTTTTATTTGAGCATCCCTCCGTTTTGTTCATATCACCGACGTTGAGAGCCTCCTGAAAACCTGCTGTTTCATCATATTTTTCGTGCCGTTTGCCATTGAACGAAAATGTTGAAGAAATTTCGTTGACTTTCTTTCACAGGAACGTATAACAACCCTCGATGAGTCGTCACCTGTCACGCTTCGACTCCGCTCAACGTGACGGTCGTGGTGCTCTGTCTCTTTCAACTATTATAGGGACAAACCCAGATAGTCTTTTAAAATCAGCGTTCATGTCAATAGGAGAAGAGTGTGGAGATATGGAACACCAGCCCGGCGGGGAAATCGGAGAAATTCTTGAAATGATTTCTCAGCGCCATCAAGACGAGCGCGTGATTGAAATTGAAGAAAAAACCGTTCAGGTCGTGATTTGGGGACTTGCGGGAAAATTGTACGCCGTCTATGGCAGGTGGGTAAAAGAAATCGTTCAGGCAGGCGCGATTACCTACGTGCCGGGGATGCCGGATTATCTGCTTGGCGTGATCAATGTGCGAGGAGAGATCGAATCGGTGCTTGACCTTCGAACCGTGTTAGGGCTGCCGTTCGAACCTCCTGGCAAGCAAAGTCGAATTTGCCTGATAGACGCCGCGCACATTCGCTCTGGCGTGTTGGTGGATTGGGTTGAAAACGTGACCGATGTGCCGGAAGATTCATTAGCGTTGATGGAAACGGTCGGGAATTCCCGCAGCGCAGCGTATGTGATCGGCGGAACTCGTTACCATGAACACGACGTGGTGATGCTTGATCTTGAAAAAATGTTTGCTCATCTTCTTGAACCGGATGTAGGAACAGATGCGTCGTCATATTGACCTCCTCGTCTTTGCGGCAGAAGGCAACGTCTATGGCGCGTATGCGAGCCAGGTCGAGGAACTGCTCTCTGAGTCGGTTTATTCTGTCGCGCAGCCTGACGACGCGCCTCGCGTGTTTCCATACAAACAGGGACACGTGCGAGTGTGCCGACTCGCAGAGTATCTGTGCCAAAAACCGGCATACTGCCATGACGCGGCATCAGTATCACCATCACTCATCGCGCATCCCGGACGAATTTTAGTGACGACCAACCGGCGACGTGGCGAATATATCGGGTTGCTGATTCAGGAATTGCTGGAATTGGCGTCGTTGCCGGTTGAACAGATTTTTCCGTTGCCGCAATTGATGGCGGCGCAAGCGCTCACGCGATTGATTTGGGGCGTCGCGCTGCTGCATGATGCTCCGGTGATCTTGCTTGATCTTGAACATTTATAACACTCTGAGGGGTTTTCCCATAAATTAACGATTCGGTTTTATGTGCGCGGGTTTGGCGTCAGAGAGGCGCGAAACAGGATGCGCATCACGATTATGCCTATTCGAATGCTTTATCGCTTGTTTTGTTCGTGGAGTGTGGGGATGGCAGTATGGTTCGCAGTGAACGCCGCGATTGTCGGGGAAGCGCAGGCCGCCGAGCATCCGATTCTCTATCTGTTTTGGGGCGACGGTTGTCCGCATTGCAAAGCAGAAGAGGAATTTTTGCACAAGCTTCGCGAAAAATATCCGGAACTCGAAATACGCTCGTTTGAAATCTGGAATCACCCTGAATTTGCGCTGTTAGGCGATGCCATGCAGAAGCAATATAAGATCACCTCCGCCAGCGTGCCGATGACCTTTCTCGGCGATTGGCACGAAATCGGATTTAGTGATGCAGAAACCACTGGCGCAAGGATCGAGCAGCACGTCGTGCATTGCATCAAAAACGGCTGCATCGACCCGGTGATGAAACTCATCCCGCGTCAGGCCGCATGGCTGGTCATCGAACAGGCGGCGAAAAAAGAACCGGTCGGCTGGCAGTTGTTTGCCGCGACGATTGCGCCGCGCAAAGACATGGAATTCGATGTGAAACCGCCTGCGGATTCCTCCGATTCCTCCGCGTCGTCAAGTTCAGAGCGCCCGGGCGAGACGGTCACGCAGGGCGAAAATCCCGCGCCGCCGTCAGAGGAAAACATTCGGCTGACGAAACGAATCAGCGTCAATGTCTCGAAAATCGGCTTGCCGCTGTTCACGCTGATTATCGGCGGCTTAGACGGGTTCAACCCTTGCGCCATGTGGGTGCTGTCGTTTCTGCTGACGCTCGTGCTATACGCCAAATCCCGCGCGAAAATTCTCTGGATCGGCGGCATTTTCGTCGTTGCCTCCGGCGTGATTTATTTTCTGTTCATGATCGCCTGGCTGAACGTCTTTCTTTACATGGGCTACGTCAGATACATGCGGATCGGCATCGCCGTCTTAGCCCTGATTATGGGCGCGATCAACTGCAAGGATTTCTTTTTCTTCAAAAAAGGCGTGTCGCTGACGATTCCCGAATCCGCACAGCCGAAGCTCTTCAAGAAAATGCGGAAGATTGTCAACACAACCGCGTTTCCGGCGATGATTCTCGGCACGGCGGCGCTGGCCGTCTCCGCCAATTTGATTGAACTCCTCTGCACCGCGGGCTTTCCGGCAATTTATACGAATGTGCTCTCCAGTCAAAATTTGTCCGGCGTGCAATATTACCTCTATTTGGTGTTATACAACGTGATTTACGTCATTCCGCTCGCCGTAATTGTCGGCGTCTTTGCTTGGAAGATGGGCGGGCATAAACTGACGGAAAAAGAAGGGCGCGTCCTGAAACTCATCAGCGGCGCGTTGATGCTGGCGCTCGGC
>CAZMEO010000342.1:0-4103 GCA_964565315.1 uncultured Candidatus Moduliflexus sp.
CATGCCGCGTCGCGCGAAACTGCCGCATTCGCTGCCTTTAAATGCGAGCCGCTGAATACGGCAGGGACAGATATGGACGACGAATATGGAGGATGGAGGTATGATGCGAGTTGAAATCAGCGTCAAAATGGAGCGGTTATCTGAATTATTACTCCGTTCGCCGAATCGCCTGGAAGATATTCGCGATTTGTGCTTGGAGTTGGCAACGGATATTGATCAGCATCTTCAAGAAGTGGAAGACGAAAATTACGATCAGAATGATGAAGAAGAAGAATACGATGAAGAAGATGATTATGATGACGTTGAAGAAGAGGAAGACGAGCGTTTTGACGAATACAATTACCGCTATGGCGAAAATGATGACGAATAAGCCATCGTCTTCAAGGAGATTCGTATGATCCATGCCGTGATTATGGCTGGCGGCAAGGGCACCCGGCTTTGGCCGCAAAGCCGGGAAAATATGCCGAAGCAGCTCTGGGAATTTTTTCATCAAAAGAGCTTGCTGCAAGACACCGTCGAACGCATTTCTCCGCTGATCCCCCCTGAGCGCGTGTTCGTTGTGACCGGCGAAAATATTTATCAGCAGACGTGTGATCAATTAGCGCATGTTCCCACCAGCAATATTCTTTTAGAACCAGTTGGACGCAATACTGCGCCATGCGTCGGGCTGGCGGCAATCTATATCAACGACCCGGACGCCTGCATGCTTGTGCTTCCCTCTGACCATGTCATCGGGGAACGACAGGAATTTATACGCCTGCTGAAATTAGCGGTGGACGTAGCTTCTGAGGGAGAGCATCTCGTCACGTTCGGCATCCATCCGACTGCGCCTGAGACCGGCTTCGGTTATATTCAGCGCGGCGAACGGTATCGAGATGAAGTGTTCGCGGTGCGCCGGTTCACGGAAAAACCGGATAGCAACACGGCGAACGCGTTTCTCAAATCGGGCGAATACTCCTGGAACAGCGGGATGTTTATCTGGAAAGTCTCCACGCTGCTCAACGCCATCAAACGGTTTCTGCCGGAGTTGCATCAGGGCTTGATGCGCATTCAATCAGTGATTGGAACGCTGGATGAGCAGCGCGTGATTGCGGAAGTCTTTTCCAGTTTAACCCCGGTTTCGATTGATTATGGCATCATGGAAAAGGCCGAATCCACCTTTGTCATCCCGGCGGATTTTGCCTGGAACGATGTCGGCTCATGGGCGGCGCTGCCGGAAGTCTGGGACACCAACCACGAAGGCAATACGCTCAAAGGCAATGTGGTCGCGCTGGAAAGCCAAAATAATATCGCTTATACGGACGACGGCCTGATTTCGCTGGTCGGCGTGCATGATTTAGTGGTGGTGAAAGTCGAGGAGCGAGTCCTGGTCTGTCATCGCGACTATGCGCAGCGCGTCAAAGAAATGGTGGAAGAATTGCAGCGGCGCGGGATGACGCAGTATTTGTAGCGTGATAAGACCTCACAGATGAGGACACCTGTGAGGTTGTCGCCTATTCTCTCACGCGCAGGCGGTTTTTGAGAATATAGATTTCATCCCGCAGAAGCTGCTGCTTTTTCGACAAGGTGGACATATACCACGCTAATCCTGCCCAAATTAAGACATACGCGGCAAACAAGAAAAAGTAGCTCATCCCTTTTTTCTCCCTCTGTTGTAGTCAACATTATATTCTTCAATGACGAAATTCTGGTTTTCCACTAAAAATCCCTGCTGGACGTGATGTCCGTTGACGGAACGATAAATCTTGTCTATTTCTATTTCCATTTTCATAATAAAGAGGCGATATTGCAGCAGATACAAAAATAAACAGAAAAAGGTTACGAGACAGATTAATAACGTGATGAGCATTTCCGGCGTCAGCCCGCCGCTTTGCGAGGCGAGATGCGTCGGATGCAGCCCGCGCCACCAACGCACCGAGAAATAGACGAACGGCACGTCAAGAAAGGCGATAATGCCGAACACCGCCGCATGTACCGCGCCGCGTTCGCCTGTCGAATATTTTCGCAGCATCAGATACCCCGCATACATCAGCCAAAGCACTAATGTCGTCGTCAGGCGCATATCCCACGTCCACCAGACATTCCAGACGGGTTTCGCCCAGAGCGGGCCGGTCAGCATGACGAACGTGCAGAACAGCGTCCCGATTTCGGCGGAGGCGTGCGCCAGCGCGTCCCAGCGCGCTTTTCGCGTCAGCAAAAAACTGACGCTGGCAACCATGACGATAAAAAAAGCGAGAAACGCGATCCACGCCGAAGACACGTGGAAATAAAAAATCCGCTGCACGATGCCCATTGTTTTTTCTTCCGGGGCATAAATAAATACCATGTATAACGCGACTGCCATCAGCATGGACGTGATCCAGCAGAGGACAGAAGAGATGCAGATTTTTCCTGGCTGTTCCATCGTTTTACTCGCTTTCAATGACAAATTCTGCGGTAAGCAGGGCGATCCCGACGAACACCGCGTCAAAGACCGCAAGAAATTTGAACCCGAACCACAACTCCTGGGCGGCAATCCGCGCAAGAATGTTTGCGGTGATGTTGACTGCTGCAATTAATAAGGGAATCAGCACGGGAAACACCAGCATCGGCAGCAATACTTCGCGAATGCGCGTCTGCGCGGACATCATGGCAAACAGCGTCCCAATACCGGCGAACCCAAACGAACCAAGCGCGATCACGATGCCCAACAGAACGAAATACCATCCTGGCGTCAAGTTAAATAACACGACAATCACCGGAAAGACCATCGCAGCCATCAACAGCAGAAAGAACCAGTTTCCCGCCATCTTGCCGAGAAAAATGGCGCTGCGTGAAACCGGGCAGAGCCGCAGTCCCGAAAAGCAGCCATGTTCCCGCTCAATCGTCAGCGAATGATTGAGTCCTAACATCCCCGCAAAGGTCAGCGCCACCCACAAGATGCCGGGCAGCACGTCCTGCGCCGGAATGCCGAGTTGCAGCGTGATCTGGAAGATCACGAGAATCAGCACGGCAAACGCCAGCATCTGCGGGAACATTTCTTTCGCGCGTTTTTCCATCATCACATCTTTCCAGAAAATGGCGGCAATCAGGGAAAATTTCATGGCGCGGCAGCGTCCTTCGATGGCGGGTGATGGAGTGCATCAATGACTGGCATCACGCCGGTCGGCTCGCCGAAGTAGCGCAGGCCTCCGTTGACGAGCAGGGCGGCGTGCGTGGCAAGCTCGATGCCTAATTGATAATGATGCGTGGTCAGCACGATGGCGCGGCCTTCCTGATGAAAGCGCTGTAACAGCGCACGCAATGTGGCGACCGCACTGGCATCCAATCCTGAAAACGCTTCATCCAAGAGCAATATCGGCGGATCATGCAATAAGGCGCGGGCAATCGCAACCCGCTGCTGCATGCCGCGTGAAAAGGCGCGAACGATGCCATCGCCGCGCTCAGCCAGTCCGACGGCTTCCAGCAGGTACTCAATGCGTTCATGCGCATCAGAGACGTTGAACATCTTGCCATAAAATGCCAGATTCTCCCGCGCGGTCAGTGCGTCGTACAAGAGCGATTCGTGCAGCACCACGCCGATCTGTTTCCGAACGTCGCCGCTCTGCTGCACAGGATTATGCCCCGCAATTCGCGCCGTCCCGGAGGTCGGGCGGAGCAGCGTGGCAAGAATGCGAATGAGCGTAGTTTTGCCTGATCCGTTCGGGCCGAAGACCGTCAAAAAGCTCCCCGCCGGAACGGAAAAACTGATGTTCCAGAGCGCATCAAGCCTGCCGTAGCGCTTGGTTATCTGGTCGAGTTCGATGACAGGTGTTGGCACAATCGGGTCAATTCCACAAGTTGTTGGTGACGTTCTCGGCATGTGTTCTCGATCCGCTCGCTTTGCGAAATTTCTTGCGCCAGGCGTTCGCGTTCTTGCTGCAACTGTTTGAGCAACTGCATGGCGGCTTCCGGCGAAATGCGCCGCTGCCGCGCCACATACAGCCCTGAAGCGAATAACGCTGCACACGCGAGCAGCGCAAACCAGAACAGCAGTTCTTGCTCATATTCTTCCGGCAATTTCCAGTCTTCGAACGTGACGGTGGATTCCGGCGGCGGCGAAAAATTGCCGCGTTGCGCCATGC
>CAZMEO010000343.1:0-4078 GCA_964565315.1 uncultured Candidatus Moduliflexus sp.
GAACGCTGCGCGGCGGAAGTCGCCCGCATCATCGGCATCGAACAGCGCATCGCGCAGCAAACCGCTGCCGCGCCGCCGCTCGATTTGAAAGACGCGCTTGCGACCGAATTCTGGGAACCGCAATGGGCGGGACAATTAGCGACCGCCGCCGATATTCCCGCGCAGGAGCATACCTTTTTTCTCGATGACGGCCAGATCATGCTTTCCTGCCGCTGGGGCGGCGAATACGACAGCGAACCGGCCTTTATCTGGATGACCTGGGAAAGCCGTCTGAGCGCCGAACACACCGTATCCGTGCATTTCATTCATCCTGAAACACAGCTCGCCCGCTACGAAACCAGTTTAGGAAGCCTTCCCTCTGGCGAAGCCACCTTCATCAGCCGCGAATTAGGGTTTGATCCCGCCACCGAACGCTGGGCTATCGGCCTGACGCTGCATCCGACGCACGAGGCCGGATTTGCTGCATCTGATGGCTTTTGATGTAGCTGACGGTTTTTTCTAATTCAATCAGAAAATGGATTTTGGTTGCTAAATCGGTGCGATAGCGTTGATCGCGCAATTCCTGCGGCGGGTCGTCCTCTTCGCCGATAATCTGGTATTTTTTCAGCAATTTCTGGTAATGGCGCGGCAGGTGATTCGGCAGGCCGACGCCGCACATAATTGCCCAGGCGAGCGTCCAGGCGCGCGGCACGTTCAACTGATTGTAGCCGCCGCCGCCCAGCGCGACCCATTTGCCCGGCGACAGACGCTTGAATTCCTCGATGACGCGGCAATAGCCGTGCGTCGTGACGTTCAATTTGGCTAACGGATCGGAGCAAAAGGTGTCCACACCAAGCTGCGTAATCAGCACATCGGGGCGGAAGATGTCTAACAATGGCGGCACGACTTCGTTGAACGCATACCAGAAAACATCGTCGTCGCTCCCCGCCAACAGCGGCACGTTGACCGAATAGCCCGTGCCTTCTTCCTCGCCGATTTCGCGCTCAAAGCCTGTTCCCGGAAACGCGGAAAAGCCGGTTTCATGCAGCGAAATCGTCAGAACGCGGTCGGTGCGGTAAAAAATCTGCTGCACGCCGTCGCCATGATGCGCGTCAATATCGACGTAGGCGACGCGCTCGTAGCCTTTGTTCAAAAACCATTGGATAATCACGGCGGCGTCGTTGAAATAGCAGAAGCCGGACGCGCGATTGCGGAAAGCGTGATGCTGACCGCCCGCGATGTTGAATGCGACATCTGCCTCACCTGATTCCACAAGCTTTGCCGCCTGCATGCTCGCGCCGACGCTCAAGCGCGACCATTCATAAATTTGCGGCGGAAGCGGCGTGTCGTTCGTGCCAAGCCCGTACATCAGCAAGTCCCACTCCGGGCGCGGCTCTGCGGCATGTTCCACCGCTTCGACGTATTCCACCGAATGCGCTAACAGCAGGTCTTCCACAGCGCACGGCTTGGCTTTGATGACGCGATGATGGAACGGGCCGAACAGCCCGTAGGATTTGGCTAATTCATACGCCAATTTGAATCGCGCCGGTTTCAGCGGATGGTCAGCGCGATAGACCACGTCTTCGAATTCGTCGGAGTACATAAACGCAGTTTTCATATTATGCCTGCATCCGCTTTTAACATAAAACTGAAATATCTATGCCGCAAACGCGACAACCGCCTTGAAGATTAAAAAACAGGCCATCGCGGTCAAAAACGTCGCGCAGACGCCAATTAACCCCTTATAGATGCGGTCGCTGAACAAGGCTCGGCCTTTGCCGATAGCGGTCGAAACGACCGAATACCAAGCGAGATCGGCGAGGATGTGGCCGCTGAAAAACGCCAGCAGCCCGGCAGCGCCCAATTGCCGCGCTTGCGTGATGTACGTAATGCCAATCGTCGCCCACCAGATAATCCAGTACGGATTGACGGCACTCATCACCACGCCGGTCAACACGAGATTGCCGCGCTGTTTGGCGTCGCCAGCCGTAGCAAGCGCGAGGCTCAACGACGGCAGCGCCCGAAACATGCTGAACGCCATGTAGAGCAAAATCGTGCCGCCCGCAAACGCGACCAGAATAAAAAACCACTCTTGATTGAATAACGGGGCTAAACCGAACAACAGCGCGGCTAATAAGCCGATTTCCAGGATGCCATGCCCGGCAATCAGCAGCGGACCCGCTATCGCGCCGCGCCGCGAGCTTTCGCTGATCGTCACGGTCAGCAGTGTCCCCGGCATCATCGCGCCGGAGAGCGCCACCATAAACGAAGTCGTAAATAACGTCACTAAGGCCATGTTCATGCGTATTTCTCCAAAATTGCGGGATGTTCTGAATTTTCACACCTGTCAGACATCTTCAAGGTGTCTGGCAGGTTTACCGTTCATCCCGCTATAATCGCATGTCAAGAAAAGAAATCGCCGCATCACGTTTTTTCAGGCGATGGCGCGGAAACGGTGTAAATTTGTTGACAAAACCTGCCTGTTTCAAGGTATCGCGTTCATATCATGAAAACAACGATTGAACTGTTGCGCGAATTCGGCGAAGAATGGCTGGTGTTGGATGGAAAGCGCCCATGCGTCACCGAAGCCGCCGCGCAGGAAGAATTTTGCGTGTACGGCCTTTCCGCTGAAGAAGAGCGCCGCGTTTTGGCATTATTCGAAGAGATCAGCGGCCAGGCGTTGACCCGCGCCTCGCGCCTGCATGAATTATCAGGCGGGCAAAAGGTCATCTTCTCCGCGTTGTTAGCGCTGCATTCATCGGCGAAAAAGCTGCTGTTCGTCAACTTTTTTCTCGCGCTGCACGAATCGAAAAAGCGCCGCATTCAAGAGCTATTGCAGCAATCATCGAAAACGATTCGCGTGATGGATGATATATAGAATAGGTGTCAGACTCTTTCGAAGAGTCTGACACCTTGTATGAAATACATGAATATTCTGATTCCGGCAGACAATTACCGCATCTGGGAGCGCCTGACGCTTTCCGTGCCTGAACCGCTTGATTTTACGCTTGGACAGCAGTATCTTTTCGTTGGGGACAACGGCGCGGGGAAATCGTCGTTCATCAAGCGCGTGTTCCTGCCGGCATTCGAAGCGCAGGCAGATCGCCGGTTCTTGCTCTTGTACGTCACGCAGGATTTTTTAATGCAATTTTACGCGATTAAGGCGCATTCCGCCTTTCATCAGCGCGAGAAAAGCGCAATTCATTCGCCGGAAGCCGCAATTGCCTACCTGTGGGATTGTTACCGCAGCGCGCTGAATGACGATGCCGCGCTTGCGGCGGTATTCGACGAATCGGAAGCAGTCGTCCGACTGCGCCCGCTGATTCAGGAGATTGCGGCGCTCCGTTCGATGATTTTCGTGATTACGCATCAGCACGAATTGATAGAGGCGTTGCCCGCCGCAAAACGGTTGGAATTTCGACGCATCGATCCGCAGCGCTCAGAGGCGCGCTTTGATAACGAGAGGGTTCAGGAACAACATGTATAAATTCATTTTCGCCGCCGTCGCGCTCATCGCGATGATTGTCGGGGTAGGGTTTGTCTATATTGATGTCTGGCAGGCGCAAGCCGCTTATTTTGCCGTCATGCTCGTTGTTATCGCCCTGCGGGCATCAATAAAACAGGCGGTGGCCGAAGTGCGGCTGTTTCTGCCGTTCGTCGTCATGATGCTTGTCATCTACGCAGCGTTCGGGCTGTTACACGTCAAACACGACCATCCAGAGCAATCGGCATTCGCGTTCTGGCTGATGTATGGCGTCAATCGCGTTCTTTGTTTTTTAAATACCGCCCTGTCGTTTTCGTTGCTGCTGTCGTGGATTCGGATTGACGACGTGCTTGCGCTGCCGATTCCGATTCGCTATGCGAAAGCGCTGATTTTAGGCCGCTCGCTTTTTGCCAAAGCGCAGGGCGCATTAGATGACATTGATGCGCATCTCCGGCATTTTCCGGATCAACGTTTCCTGCCTGCCCGCTGGCACTTGCGCCTGTTCGCGGCGTTCCAGCGGCAATTGCTGCTCGTGCTTACCCTGATTTTCTATCTCCTCGAAGAAGCCGAAATTCAGGGCGAGTTAATTGATAACCGCATTACGCATTGCATGAT
>CAZMEO010000344.1:0-4073 GCA_964565315.1 uncultured Candidatus Moduliflexus sp.
GGATGATACGTCAGCGGAACGCGCCCGAATTCGCCGAAACGTTCGCGATACGTCTGCTCGAAATGCGCGAGGTCGGCTTTTGTCCATGACTTCTGCGACGACACGCCATTCACGCCGGTCAGCCGCAGATGGCGCAGCACGTCCATCGGCGAAGCGAAGTGAAGCGGCACGATCTCTTCAGTCGAAAACAGCACGTCGAAATGCGCCTGCAATGACGCCAATACCTCTTGAAATGGGCGATATGTCAGCGAATTGCCTGTCAAATCGAGGATTTCGCGGCAATTCTCCGTCCCGAATGTCGAAAACGCCAACAGGCCGTTCGGCTTCAATAATGTCTTGAGACGCGCCGCGAATCCGTCGAAATCGTGCAGCCATTGAAAGGTCGCGTTCGACAAGACCAAATCGAGATCGCTCGGCAAGTCGGCCAGCGCCTCGATGTCGCCGCCCGCAAACGTGAAATGCGCGGAAGAATGCTGCTGAACAATCTCTTCGACCAGCAGGCCGCATTCTTCAACGAGATCATTTGCGATCAACGTTTCGGCGGTGAAACTTTTCAGAAACCGTTCCGTCAGCAGGCCGCTGCCGCAACCGATTTCCAACACGCGGCCAAATCCGGCGGGATGAATGCGCCGCAGCGCGTCCAGCAATTCTTCCGCCATTCGGCTCTGCACTTCCGCATGTTGATTGTATGAAAACATGCTCTTGAAAAAGCTGTGCCGCACCCGTGATTTATCAGCATAGTGTGTCATAATTGATTTTAGGAGTGCGTCGCCGTCGGCGCAAGAAGTTGAGGGATGCGACAACCGCGTCGCACTCCTAAGAAATCGCCAGAATGTCCGCCCATCGTTTCCAGAGAAAAAAAGGATAATGCGGCGCGTCAAGCAAAACGCATCGCGCCCGTCCATCCCAATATCGCCGCTGATTCGCCGTCGGCATAATCCGGTCATGTCGGCTGATCAATACGCTCAACTCCCCTCCTGGGAGGGGTTGGGGGTGGGTGTCGGTGGACGGTAATCTCAGGCAGCCAACCCACCCCTCACCTCTTCCAGGAGGGGAATTCGGCGATTGCATCGTTTGAATCGAAGCCAATTCTTCCGCTTGTTCCGCTAAACTGCGCTGCGGGCGCTGCCGGTTGAAACGTTCAAACATCGCAGACGTGCCGCACATCCGCTTGAAAAATTTTTCGCGTCCCGCCTCATCGAACTGATCGAGCGTGGCCTGATACACGTCCGGCGCGATCCCGAATTCCGCGTGAATCGGCTGCGGCGTGCCGTTCATCGCAATGACACGCGCCGGATTGATCTTCAATTCCGCGCTGACGCAGGCATACGCCCAGACGCCCATTGACCAGCAGATCACCACAATCTCGTCCCAGACTTCCGAGGTCTTGAAGACCTCGGAAGTCCTACTCAAATCACGATAATCGCAGGCCGTCAGCACATCCCAATCATCGTCGCATTCGAGATGCGCGACGACATGCTCATCCATGCCCCAGCCGTTAAAAAACAGCATCAGGCGTGGATTATGCCGCTGCTGAATCCAATGCCATCTCATGCAGCGCGGCGGCAATCGCGTCGGGGAGCGGCGCAAGCTGCTCCCAACGCATCGCCGCATTTAATGAGAGCCGCAGCCGCGCCGTATTCGGCGGCACGGTTGGCGGGCGAATCGCAAAAATCAGCCACCCCTGTTCGCGCAAGCGCTCCGAAACGCGCACCGCCGCGTCGTTTGCGCCGATCATCACTGGAATAATCTGCGAATCCCCATCGGTTTTCAGGCCGTTTGCCATCAATGCCTCGCGAAAACGCTGCGACAATGCTTGAAGCTCGCGCCGCTCAACCTGCATCGCCGCGATTTTTTGCATGACGAACAGCGTCCAGTTGACGCAAATCGGCGGCAGCGCGGTGGTAAAAATCAGCGGGCGCATCGTGTTGACAAGGTACTCTTTCAGAATGCGATTCGTGATGGCATACGCGCCGAGCGACGCCGGGGCTTTGCCAAGCGGGCAGACGATGAGATCAATGTCGCGCATGACGCCTTGCGCCTCGCAGACGCCGCAGCCGCGTTCGCCGAACACGCCGACAGCATGGGCTTCGTCCACGATCAGCAAGGCGTTGTAACGCTTCTTTAATTCGACTAACCGCCGCAAGTCGGCCACGTCGCCGTCCATGCTGAAGACCGACTCGGTGATGATGAAGATGCGCTGAAACTCGGCCTGATGCTGCTCCAGCAATTGTTCGAGGTGGTCGTAATCGCAGTGGCGATAGCGGAAATATTTGGCCTGCGACAACTGCAAGCCGTCCATGATGCTGGCGTGATTCAGCTTATCTGATAACACCAAATCATGGCGGTCGGCGAGCGCCGAAATAATGCCGATATTGGCGTGATAGCCGCTGTTGAACACGCAGGCGGCTTCGGCCTGATACATCTCTGCCAAATGCGCTTCCAGGTGGTCATAGGCTTCGGCGTTGCCGGTCAGCAGGCGTGACGACGATCCCGCTAAACCGAACCGGTCAATCAGATTGTCCGCGCCGTCCTGATGCAGAAATTCCTCCAAAATCCGCTGATTTGCGCCGATTCCGAGATAATCGTTGGAGGAAAGATTCAGATAGCGTTTGCCATTAAAATCAGCGTGGGTTTCGTTGCGCCGAGCAATGCTTCCCAATTGGCGCAATTGCTGCTTTGCGCGTAAGTCGTCAAGTTGCTGTGTAAATGTTTCGTAAATATCGGTGTTCATGATGTATGCGAAAAACCCTGCCAGGGTTTCGAACCCTGGCAGGGTTATAAGCGCTGGGACGCAACCCCGCGCCACCAGAACGTTATTGTCCAGCAAAGGCCGCAAGTCGCGCTAAGAAGGCGTCATCTTCGGCCACCTCGCGCCCGCGCGTCGTCAGGTAGCCGCCAGTCAGCAGGCCATTTGCGCCAGATAACATCAGCAAGCTCTGAAAATCTTTCATCACGGTTTCGCGCCCGGCGGCGAATTTGATGATTTTCGTCGGATTCACGAGCCGGAAAATGGCGAACGCTTTGGCGATTTCGGCGACCGACAGCGGCGTCTGGCCTTCAAGCGGCGTTCCGGGAATCGGCACAAGCACATTTAACGGAATCACGTCCACATCGAGTTCATGCACGGCAAACGCGAGTTCGACGCGATCCGCCGCCGTTTCTCCGACACCCAAAATGCCGCCGCAGCAGACGCCAATGCCGTAAGCTTTCAGCATTCGGATCGTCTCGATTTTTTCGCGAATGTCGTGCGTGTCGGCGATCAAATCGGCAAATTTCGCGGGATTGACTTGCAGATTGATGTTATAATTATACACGCGGCGATCAGCAAGCTCTTTGACTGTCTCCTGGCTTAAAATGCCGAGAGACAAACAAACGTTCATATCAGGAAGCTCCTGATGAATCAAATCAATCGCCGCCAGAATCGCGTTGAACTCCAGATCGCATGTCAGATAGCCGAAACCGCTGGTGACAATGCCGAAATAATTCACGCCGAGTTCCGCTGTTTTACGCGCATGTTGCAGCATCGTCTCCGGCGACATCAGGCCATAGACCTCGACTTGCGCGTGATGATGCGTGGATTGAGCGCAGAACCGGCAATTTTCCGAACAGACTCCCGATTTGGCATTCAAAATCGAGCAGGCGTGCATGCCGTTGGTGAATTTGTTTTTGACTTTATTGGCGAGCGAAACAAGATCAAGCGTCTCTTCGCCTGATAATTGTATTAATGCAAGCGCCAATTCCCGACTGATCGGCTGGCCGGTTTCCAATACGCAATACGCTTCTTGAATAGCTGAATGCAGCATAGCTTTTCCTGTTTTTACGATAAACGTTATTAAATCTTAAAGTTATATGAGAAAACAACTTACGATATTTTTTAGAGTTAGCTGAACTTGTTGACCATTTTCTTCAAGATGGTTGATAATAGTCAAGCAAGAATTGAATTAATTTACAGAAATTAGCAGATCGTTGGATTTAACAAGGGTTTTGCAAGACGAGAATAACAAACATTTCTGAGAAGGCTTAACGAAGGGGACGTCGGTAGTACAGCATACTCTTAAAAATTGTAGTAC
>CAZMEO010000345.1:0-4048 GCA_964565315.1 uncultured Candidatus Moduliflexus sp.
GCTGATTACCCGTATGTCGGCACGCTGGGTCTTGTGTATAAAGAAGCGAATCACACCGGCAGCATTAAAAAATTCGTCGAATTCGCGACTTCCGATGCTGCACACGAGATCATTACATCCGCTGGCGGCATTCCATTACCATAGGACACATGCGCCTGAACAGCATCACGCATAAACTGATTTTCTGGTTCGGTCTGGCCGCCATCATCAGCATTTTGATGGTGGGGATCGTCGTGTCTGTCAATATCACGCGAAATGTCTCGCGCCAATCGCAACGCCTGACGGCGGACATGACCGACCAGATCAACGCGTCGCTCAATCTGCCGCATCAGACCATCGAACTGCTGCTTCATGAAGAAATTCAGCGCGATATTCATGAGTTGTTTCTCAGTTCGACCCTCGCCAAAAATATCGAGCGCAAGCAAATCAAAGCGTTAGAGCCTGAATTATATCGAACGGCAAGCATGTTAGCGCTGGATTATATTTTGCTGATTGACCGTGAACGCCGCGTTATCGCCTCCTACCCAACGAGCGTTGACGAACTTGCGGTGGAGCAATATCTGGCGACGTGGGAATTCGGCGTTCATGCGCTGGAGTTGCTCTCGAACACATCGCAGAGTCAATTGGCGGCGGTTGACAGTCTGACATGGCACGATACGGCGGCGCTGACGGCATTCAGCCTGCAAGATCGCGACATCGCCGGAAAGGGCGCGCTGGCGATTGCGGCGGCAGGCATGATCAAAAACGATTTCGACGAACCGCTCGGCGTCGCGATTGCAGGACGCCTGCTGAATAACTACGCTAAGCCGCTCCAACGCCTCACCGATATTGCGGGGTATGACAGCGTCATCTATCTTGATTCGACGCCAATCGCTTTTGCCGGTTTTTCCGTGGAGGCCATCAATGCGGAAGGGGCAGCGTTCGCAGTTCCGGCGGAATTGCAGGCCACCGTCTATCAGCGTTCCGAAAAGGTCAACCAACTCCTGACGCTTGCCGGAATGCGATATTTGGCCGCCTGCTCCGCGCTTCGCACCTTCTCCAGCGCGCCAATCGGCATGCTCTGCGTCGGCATTCCCGAAACGCACATCGCGCGGATTCAGCAAAATGTGCATACCTCGGGCATTGACATGCGGCGCAATATTCAATATTGGATTGTTGGGATCGGCGGCGCGGCGATTTTTCTGTTCATCCTGCTGTCGTGGGGCATTGCCCGCAAAATCGTCAGGCCGCTCACGCAGTTGTCCGCCATTACGCAGCAGATTGCCACAGGCGATTTGCGCCAGACGATTCCGGTCACGTCTCGCGATGAAATCGGCATGCTCTCGCAATCGGTCAACGACATGCTTGCGCAGGTGTCCGGCGTGATTCGCCAGGTTCGCGACGTGGCGGATTGCGTCGCGCTGGAAAGCGAGCATCTTCATCAAAACGCGCAGGAGATGGCGCAAAGCGTACATGCCGAATCTGCCGCCGCTGAAGAGATCACATCGTCGCTTGAAGAACTGACAATCAATATCGCCAACAACAGCGAAAACGCGCTGCAAACCGCGCAATTAGCCTTGCAATCGGCGGGAGACGCGCAAGAGACCGAAGAGGCGGTGCAGCGCATGATGGAGGCGATTCATGAAATCGCCAAGCGCGTTTCCGTGATTCAGGAGATCGCCGCGCAAACCCGTTTGCTCTCGTTGAATGCCACCATTCAGGCCGCGCATGGCTCTGAATATGGGAAAGGGTTCAGCGTTGTGGCTGCCGAAGTCCGCGAATTAGCCGATATTACGCAATTTACAGCGCAAGAAATCAATTTGTTAGCCAGCGCCAATGTCACGATGGCGGAACATGCGGCGGACAAACTCGCGGCGCTCATGCCGGATATTCGGAAAACAATGGATTTTATTCAAGAAGTCCACGCCGCCAGCCGCGAGCAGAAAAACGGCACGGACGCCATCAATCAGGCGATGCAGGAATTGAATCAGGCGGTCTCTGTCAGCGCTACCAGCGCCGCAGGCGTCGAAACCGCCACCGACACTCTCGTCCGCCAGGCCGCGCAACTCCATGAAACCGTCGAGTTTTTCAAAATCAACAAGCCATAAAACGTGACCAGTCACTCTTATTGAAACAGGGGAGGGGCGGCATTCATGAGAAATTCGTGCAAGGCGAGCGCTTCAATCTCGTGAGCCAGCACGCTGGGATGGGTATCGGTTGGAGACACCCAAAAATCCTGATTGGAGCGGTCGGGATGAGCCTGGAGATACGCGGCATAATTCGGAAAGGTATTCAACAGCCAGAACCCATGTTTCTGGCGCAATTCCTGGATGAGCGCAAGTTGTCTGCCGCGAAAGCTGTCCGTGTCGGATTCCGGTTTGATGACAAACACTAATAACGGAATCTGACGTTCTTTCGTGACGCGGATCAGCGTCTCCATCGCAGCGAGAAATCCGCGTTTCCCCACCATATACCGATATGCTTCCGGGATTGTTGGCGATTCATCAAGAAATTCCGTCTCTTCCAATGGGCCTAACACCATCGGCGCTAATGCCTCTTCGTCGTGTTTTCCCTGCAAGACTTGGTAGCGCGTATAGATGAAATCGAATAAATACGACTTTCGCAGCGTTCCATAGTTTTGCGGGCGTTTCATAAAGTTCGGAATGTCATAATCGTTCGTGTTGAAATGAAGAATCACGAGGTCAGGGGAATAATTCAGGCATTTTTTCAGAAAAACCTCCACCTGAATTGCGGTATTATACCCGGGAACCGCAAAATTCATCACCTCGTATGCTCTCCCGGAAGAGTGCTGATTCAGGCGTTCTTCCAACAGATGCAGCGAGGTGTCTGCCATCTCGACGCCCCAGCCGAACATGGAGGAATCCCCTAACCCAACGATTCGAACGGTCTTTTCCGGCTTGTGAAGGGAATATTCAACATCTCGCAACCCCTGAGAGTTCGTGGTGAGCGACGCTCCTAAAAATGTCCCTTTTAAATGAGGCTTGAGCTCATAAATAATTCCGTGATGCGGACTGGGCTGAATAATATCGCCTAAGCCTCGATACAGGGGAGATGCGCCAGCGCTCTGCTGCTCGGGGAGATCGGACAGCGTGCGCGAATCCTGACGTCCCCAGAGGAAAACCCGCATTCCGCCTTCAATCAGCAGCAGACAGACGATGATCGCCAGCAGCGAGACCGCAGCATTGGCGGCGCATACCCGCAACGCCGCTGAAACGCTTCCCTCTCTCTTGCGCAGCGCCCGTTTCACAAACACGATTGCCAGGAGCAGGGAACAACACGCGATGAGCGTTCTGCGATGCCGCGTCAAAAAACTGATCCCTCTGAAAGGCCGCTCCACATACAATATATCACGCGGAAGCGAGGATTCCCCTTTTCCCGGCGGCGTCCAGAACACCTCAAGCTTATACGATCCCGCGCCTTGCATATACGCGATTTTAAGTTCGTGCATTCCCCGAGTAAGCCGCCGCGTGCCGGCTG
Source organism: uncultured Candidatus Moduliflexus sp. (assembly GCA_964565315.1). GTDB lineage: Bacteria > Moduliflexota > Moduliflexia > Moduliflexales > Moduliflexaceae > Moduliflexus. The sequence continues at coordinate 3,478 of CAZMEO010000345.1, forward strand.
CCTTTTGCGCCCCGTGAAAACCGCCATTTTCAACCACCTTTTCCCCGTCTATAAAAAGCGACGAGCCATCGTCAGAGTTGGTGGCAAACGTGTATTCGCCAGTCTGATCAAGGCGAATCCAGCCTGACCATGCCGCGCTGAAATTTTTCTTCGAAAAGTCGGCGTTCTGTGCGATTGGGGCGAAATCAATCCGATCAACCTGCTGAGAAATGGATGGAGAACCGCTCCATTCAGCGTTCGGATAAAATTCCACACGTAACCCGCGTTGAGGGAAGACGCATAAACATAACGCGATGGCGATGACGAATAGTAAGAAGAGTATCCCGGCATTTTTTGAGAGCATACGGATGATCTGCTGCACAATCATGACTCCTGTTTTCAGAATGACGCAATGTTATACCAATTGTGTTAAAAAAGATCGTCTATTCCGTAGAGACGCATGGCCGTGCGTCTCTACGTCGGCAGGGCAAATATGATCGTCTGTAGCACAATTGGTATTAGTAGGTCGAGACTTAAAGTTGAAGACACCAACGCCGGGAAGATAGAACGCTGTCAAGCAGAATGTGGCTGG
>CAZMEO010000346.1:0-4033 GCA_964565315.1 uncultured Candidatus Moduliflexus sp.
TGCGCTGATGTTGACGAATCATGGCTGATTCTGGCATCAGATTATATTCTGCCTGCTTGGTTTCGAAAAATTATTTTGACTTTTTAGACACTCCTGTCGAACTTGTCTCTCCAGAAGAAGATATACCGATGCCCTATAATCATCAAGTGCAATTAGCGGCACACCCCTCGGTTGCCAAAGTAAGTGATCGCCGCAGTTAATAACGTTCTCTATCGGGAATAATGGAGGCAAATTATGGCAGAAAAAATTTGTATGTTGTCCCTTTCCCCAACAATGGAAGTTGGGACAATTGCCAAATGGAATTATCAGGAAGGAGACGAGGTCAACGCCGGATCGGTTTTATGTGAAATCGAGACCGACAAAGCCGTCATGGATTATGAAATTTCGCAGGGCGGCGTCTTATTGAAAATCATCGTGCCGCAAGGCAAAGAAGCGAACGTCGGCGCGCCGATTGCGATTCTCGGCAAACAAGGCGAAGACATCAGCGCCCTGTTAAAAGAAGAGGCGACCGCCGCAACCCCAGCCGCGTCGGAGAAAAAAGACACCGCCGCAACGCCTCAGACTGCGCCTGCGCCAACGCTTGCAGCGGCAGAAGATGAGCGCGTCAAATCGTCGCCGTTAGCGCGGAAAATTGCAAAAGAAGCCGGGATTGATTTAGCGGCTGTGCCTGGCACGGGGCCTGGCGGACGGATTATTAAACGCGACATCGAACAGGCGCAGCTTGCGCAGCCGGTGAGCGCTCCCGCGATGCCGGCGGTTCAAGCGGCGGCTGCGCCGTCATTGGCTGATGAAACGATTCGCGTGTCGCAAAAGCGGAAAGTCATCGCGCAGCGCCTCGCGGAATCGAAATTCAGCGCGCCGCATTTTTACTTGAAAATCACGGTGAACATGGATGGCATTCTCGCCGCCAGAACCGCCTTAAATGCCACGCTGAAAGAAAAAGTTTCCTTGAATGCGTTCCTCGTCAAATTTGTTGCTGAAGCATTAAAAAAACATCCGACGGTCAATTCGACCTGGCAGGGCGACACGATTTTGAAGCATGGCAGCGTGGATGTCGGGTTAGCGGTCGCCCAGCCGGACGGCTTGATGACGCCAGTTGTCAGAAACTGCGGCAATAAGGGGATTATGCAGATTGACGATGAATTGCGCGGCTTGATTCAAAAAGCGCAGAATAACCGCTTAGACCCGCAGGAATATACCGGCGCAACCTTTACGATCAGCAGCCTCGGTTCGTATGGCATCGAGGAGTTTACCGCAATTATCAATCCTCCGGGATCGGCGATTTTAGCGGTCGGCGCGATTCGCAAAGAACCGGTGATGACGGAAAACGACGAAATCGCGATTCAATCGAATATGGCGTTGACGCTTTCCTGCGACCATCGCGTCATTGATGGCGCTGTCGGCGCGGCGTTTCTGGCAGACGTGAAAAAGATGTTAGAACAGCCAATCCGCGCGTTATTGTAAGAGAATGCCTCCTGCCCCGTCAAGCCACTTGCGCCTGACGGGGCAGGGCGCGTATAAATATGGCGGCGTGGCATCACGCGCCGCAGAAGAGAGGTCTAAGGATGGAGATCGCTGCTCCAAAACGAAGTTTTCCGGTGACATTAGCGACGTATTCGCCGCCCAAAGACACAGTGAATCACGGCGATTTTTTATATGGCGTGTCAAAGCAAATGGCGGATTTGCTTGAAGTCATTCCGTTCATTCATGGCGAAGGCCGGGACCGGAGCAGATATTCGCGGCGTTTTTACAGTTATATCGCGACGCAGGCGGAATTTGCCGAAAACTTGCTGGATAGCTGCGGCGCAAAGGAAAATCGGGCGTGGTTCTTTTTCCGAGAACTCGTGGCCGTGATTAAGATGCTCGGCCAGGTGTCGTATGTCATGCGCTATCTTGAAGTGCGGGCGTCGAGTTACGACATGCTGGACGAAGAGATTTCCGAATTCGAAGTCATTACCAGCGACGTGCGCAAGATTTTCGATGCCATGCTGCAAAAGGCGTTTTTGCATTTAGAACACGAAGCCCGCGAGCTTGGGTTGGAAATTCCTAAAAGCGGCCTGACCACTCAAGATTTTCCTTACTTTTGCGTTCCCGGCAAGCTCTATGCCGATATGTGGATTGACAACGTCAGCCGGGAAGATGAGGCGATTGTCAAAATCGCGACCTCCTACCTTGAAGTTGCTGAAGAATATACGTTGTTAGGCTTTTGCCGCATTTTTTCGGCGCAGGAACTCGTTGAATTAGTGCCGGAGCATGTCAATGAGGAACGACTGCGAACGTTCGAAGCTGAAGTGCATAATCTCCAGTCAGTATATGACACGTATATCGGCTACACCAGAATGGAAGCCAAAGACGCCCAGTTAGCGAAATTGCGCGGCTGCGTGTCCATTGCGCTGCATTTGTTGGAAATTGCCACGACGCTTGTGCATTTTCATGAACGGCATGAGCGCAATTCCCGCTATCTCCAGATTTACACGCGCTTGCAGGAGATTACCGGCACCTATCAAATTCTTGACGCGATGGGGAATTATGCGCTATTTTTCTGCACGCGCTTTCTTCAGAAAGGCAAGCTCTTGAGCGAAGACGCCGTCATGCGGTACGCGCAGATCGTCTCGAAGCGAATTCCCGTGCCGATGTATCGCGGCTTTCATGTGCGCCCCTCGACGTATATCGCTAAAATTGCGCGACACTACGGGACAGAAGTGCAGATGCACCTTGGCGATGAAGTCTATGACGCCAGTTGCGTGTTCGACCTGTTTCGGGCGAACGAAAAGATCAATATGGAAAAACGGCGCTTGATTGCGAAAAAACTCGTCGCCGCGCAACATATTGCCGGAACGACAACCGAGGCGCTGCCGCAAGTCATCAAACGCGAAATCAAATATTTAGTTGATGAAAAATTATTAGTGATTCATCAGGAAATCCTGATCGAAGATTTGCAGATTCCAGATGTTCAGAAAGAATTTTTAACCCCCGAAGAAGTGCGCGGCGCAATCAGTGAAGTCGTCACGCGCCTGTTAGCGCTGGGGAAAATTGATATTCTGATGGTCTTGTCCGTGACGTTTATCGGAGATCGCCGACCAATTGCTGACATTGAAACCCTTGCGAAAAGCGGCTATGGCGAAGATGAGCGCGGCAATAACGTGCCGCTGCCGGAAAAAATTTCGTACCTGTATAAATAGCTCTTCTTGATTTTTACGCTCATATCGGCGTCTTCACCGGATTTGTGCGTCATTTTTCTGTAAAAGAATGAGTTTCTCCTCTTGTTTCCGCTTGACAAAATTTCAGGAACACGGTATTCCCACACCTGATTATTCAAATGAACTGACCGAAAAGGACGAGGAATGCACGCGACAGTGACGTACGACGAACAGACGCCGTTTTTTACGATTGAGCCGACGAGAGGCTGGGGACGCTTAGGACTGCGCGAAATATGGGAGTATCGCGATTTGCTCTATTTTTTGTTGTGGCGCGACGTGAAAGGGCGCTATAAACAGATGGCGCTTGGGCCGCTCTGGATTGTGATTCACCCCTTGTTGAACATGGTGTTTTTTTCGTTAGTGTTCGGCGTTGTCGCGAAACTCCCTTCCAACGGCGTGCCGTACCCGATTTTTACGTATACGGCCATCTTGCCCTGGTCATTTTTTGCGTCTGCCGTGATGGGCGCAACACAGAGTTTGTTAAGCCAGCGCCATTTGATTACTAAAGTCTATTTTCCCCGCCTGATTGTGCCGATTGTCAGTGTGCTGGCCGGGTTGATTGATTTTTTGATTTCATTCGTTATTCTGCTGATCATGATGGCATGTTACGGCTATGTTCCCGGCTGGCAAATCGTGACGGTTCCGTTCTTTTTGCTGCTGGCTGCCTCGATTGGTCTGGCTGTCGGACTCTGGGCGGCGACGTGGGTCGTGCATTATCATGATGTCGGTGAATTAATTTCTTATCTTATTCGTGGTTGGATGTATGCCACGCCGGTCGTGTATGCAATGAGCATCATCCCGGAACGCTGGCAGCCGCTGTACCGCTTAAATCC
>CAZMEO010000347.1:0-1144 GCA_964565315.1 uncultured Candidatus Moduliflexus sp.
AATTCGTTCCGTTCTCGTATTCGTTGTTGTTTCGTGTTTTTCGCGGTAAATCTGACAAATTCACATAAATTTTTTTGACAAATTTGGCATAACAGCAAAACAACACCATCAATTTGTCGTCTATAAAAAAGAAACGCCCTGTTTGTTCCGGCTTTGCGCCACAGCAAGGCGTTCCTGATATATCAATATTTTCTTGGAGGAAACGACGTGCTCAAAGGATTAGGAAATTTAGGCAATCTTGGAAATCTCGGCAATTTAGGCAACCTGATGAAACAAGTGCAGGATATGCAGTCCAAAATGACGGAAGTCGAAGAGGAATTAGCGAAAATCTCCGTGGAAGGAAGCGCGGGCGGCGGCATGGTGACGGTCGTTGCGAACGGCAAGCAGGATATTTTAAGCATCGAGATCGATCCTGACGTGTTTACCTCAGACGAACGCGAGATGGTGCAAGATATGATTGTCGCGGCGGTCAATCAGGCGCTTGAAACGAGCCGTGAACTGCGCGTCGAAAAATTTTCGCAACTGACCGGCGGCCTGAAAATCCCCGGAATGGTGTAGCGTGTCAGACTTCCCAGGTCTCAAAGACCTCGGAAGTCTAAGCATTATGGGACAATATACCCAATCCATTGGACGATTGATTGATGAACTGACAAAACTGCCGGGCATTGGCGAAAAAACGGCGCAGCGCTTGACCTTTTTCCTGCTGAAAACGCCGGAGCAGGATGTCAGTAATTTAGCAAAAGCGTTGCTGGACGTCAAACAGCATGTGCGCTATTGTTCGGTCTGCGGCAACCTGACGGAACAAGACCCGTGTGCGATCTGTCAGGATGTGAAACGCAAGCGCAACCTGATTTGCGTGGTGGAAGAGCCGAACGATCTGTACGCCATCGAGCGCACGAAAGAATTTTATGGCCTGTATCACGTCTTGATGGGCGCGTTATCGCCGTTAGAAGGCGTCGGGCCGGAAGATATCCGCATTCAGGAATTGCTGCGGCGCTTGCAGCAAGAACCGTGCGACGAGATTATTATCGCCACGAATCCCAATGTCGAAGGGGAAGCGACGGCGATGTATCTTGCGAAATTACTGAAACCGCTTGGCATCAAAATTACCCGCATCGCGCATGGCATTCCGGTCGGCGGCGAC
>CAZMEO010000347.1:1244-4026 GCA_964565315.1 uncultured Candidatus Moduliflexus sp.
ACCGCTTGGCATCAAAATTACCCGCATCGCGCATGGCATTCCGGTCGGCGGCGACTTAGAATATGCAGATGAAATCACGATGACTCGCGCGCTGGAAGGCCGAAGAGAATTATAAGCCCCTATAGAGGATCACTATGAAACATGCCAACCATTTGCCACGACGCTACATTATTTGTGTAGATGACGACCGAGCCCTGCTGGAAGGGCTGATCCAGCAATTAGAGGCGGCGTTTGTCGGCACGCATGAGGTCGAAGGCGCGGAAAGCGCACAGGAAGCCATTCATTTGGTAGAAGAATTGTGCGGCGCGGGCAGCATTGTGGAAATGGTGGTGTCAGATCAAGTGATGCCGGGCATGAAAGGGGATGAATTGCTGTCAGTCCTGCATGAAAAGTACCCGGAAATGATTACCGTGATGCTGACGGGGCAGGCGGGCTTGGATTCCGCGATTCATGCCATTAACCATGCTGGACTCAGCCGGTATCTGGTCAAACCCTGGAACGATGACGAGTTTCTCATGACGATCCGGGAACTGCTCGCAAAATATCGCCTTGAGCAGGAAAACAAACGGCTATTCCGGGAATTGCAAACCGCCTACCAGCATTTGAAAGAAACGCAGGAACAACTCATTCACGCTGAAAAATTGGCGGTTGTCGGCAAATTGACCGCCGGAATTGCGCATGAAATCCGCAACCAGTTGACGATTTTGGGGTTTGCGGAAGTCATCCGCATGGCCGTTCCCGAGAATAAACAGGTCGCGCAATATGTCCAGAATATCCTCGATACGCGCAATCGAATTTTGAGCATTGTGGATGAAATCCGGCAATTTGCGAAGAATCAGACCCAATCGTACGAAAAAATCCAGGTCTCCTTAGTCAGTGTGGCCAATACGGCGCTCAGCATCATGAGTTATGATAAAGATGCTAAAAAGCGTTCAATTGTGAAAGATTTCCAGACCTCTCCGGTCTTGACGGTCAATCCTGATAAAATCATTCAGGTCATTATCAACCTTGTGCGTAACGCCGTCCAGGCGACCGACGAAAATGGCTCGATCACGGTGGTCATCACCGAAAACGACTCTCATGCGATTCTGGATGTCGCGGATAACGGGCATGGCATTCCGCCGGAATATTTAGAGGACATCTGGCAGCCGTTTTTCACTACGAAAGGCGAACTCGGCACAGGGCTTGGCCTCGACATCTGCCGCCGGATTCTCGAAGGGCATCATGGCCGGATTTCTTGCCGCAGTCGCGTCGGCGTCGGGACGACCTTTACGATAGAACTTCCCCTTGAAGAGACAACGGCAGAAGCGTAAAATAGATATGATCACGACCATTTTTTTCGACATCGGCAATGTGCTGGTCGGATTTGACCATCGTTTAATCTGGCAGCGGCTCGCCGCGTTTTCGGTCATGACCGCCGACGACATCGCGCAGGAAGTCGCCTCCTCCGGCGTGATGATCGCACATGAAAGCGGACGGCTCGCGTCGCAAGATTTTTTTCGAGACCTGCAATATCGCTGCAAGCTCCTGCCGTCGATGCCATATCAGACGTTTTGCTCCTTCTGGCAGGACATTTTCTGGGAATTGCCGGACGTGATTCAATTGGTCATTCCGCTCCAGCGCCGCTATCGCGTCGGCTTATTATCGAATGTCGGAGAATTGCACTGGGAAGGCGTTTTTAAAAGATTTCCGGTGTTTCATTTGATTGAAGAGCCATTGCGGATTCTGTCATATCAGGTCGGCGCGATGAAGCCGGAACATGCGATTTTCGACTGCGCGTTGCAGCGGGCGAACGCCACGCCGGAACAGTGCGTCTATATTGACGATATGGAAGCGAATGTCGCTGGAGGAAACACCATCGGCCTGAAAACCATCCATTATCGCGCCCCGGAACAATTGAAAGAAGAATTGCGTCAGCATGGCGTGGACTGGTAACTCGCGTTATGCTCGGAAACTCGCAGGCGTTAGCAGGCGACACACGCCATGTTCAAAAGCGGCGTCAACCGTCGAAATAGCTGTTTGCATACGATTTCCCTCCTTAATTGTCAGACACTTTGAAAGTGTCTGACAACGTGCTTTTCATTAATGATTTTTCTTATTTGAGTGGCGGAATTTTTCCTAATGTTTGCATTGTCTGTGCTTTTTCCCACAATTGGCGAAGTTCATTTTGATGTTGCGCCGCCCACTCTACAATCAATCCCAATGCTCGCGGAGGCATTTTCCCAGCAACAATGGCAAACGTTTCAATGGAAATCATGGCTTTATCGTCGCCATATTCAGCATGAAATGCGGAGGGAGATGATCGTCATGATGTATTTTGATGATAATTCCATAAAATCGGCTGATTTCAGGCATACGCCACCTCCTTTTGAAGTAAGGGAAACGCTTCTTCCGGCGATTTTCCAGTCATTTTCAGGTACAGTGCGTCAGTGCACAGGTCAACTTCCTCGTTCCAGATGAGTTCGCCGCCGTCACCAATTTTGACCTGCCGAAATGCAGTTTCATCATTCCAGAGCGCGAACACCCCTTTTCCGGCTAAATAGGCAAGATCAATTTCGCCCTGAACGCCATCGGCATATTTGAGCCAGAGCCGGTACGGAGTAAGGGCTTTGACCTCTATCGGAGTAAACATAATTTTCTCCTTTTTATATAAGCCTATCACATCGCTGTTGTTTTCGCAATAGACATTATAATAATTTAACTTGACAGGTGAATCAGCCGTGGAGGCTCCATCTGAGGAATACTCATCAAGAAGGAGAAACTCCAATGACAATGTCCTACA
>CAZMEO010000348.1:0-4003 GCA_964565315.1 uncultured Candidatus Moduliflexus sp.
ATACCAGCGTTTCGCTGGCGGGGACTGGCGTTGGCTGGATGCCGCCGCCTCGCTGACCTGCGCGTACTCTATCATATATCCTCCTATCAACAGGATCACAATACAAAATCCGGTAAACTATTCTTGCCGGATTTCGCGCAGAAAGTCAAGAAAAAGTTATGGATGCGATGGGAAGATTCGGAAGGCCGGGCAGCGCAAAAAGAAACATGGTTGGCGTTGCTCAGACCTCACAGGTCTTGGAGACCTGTGAGGTCTGGCGGGGCATTAAACCAGTCCGCGCTTGCGCAATTCGTGGTGGGCTTCTTCGAATTTGTCGTCGGCGCTGACGGCTTCTGACCACTGAATCAGTTCTTTCATGCCATCTTCGAATTTCACTTTCGGCTCGAACCCGAACGCTTCGGAGGCTTTGCTGATGTCCGCGACGCAATGCCGAATATCGCCTTTGCGGAATTTATTGGTAATCTCCGTCTGCATATCTTTGCCTAACAAGGCAATCAACGTGTCCGCAATCGATTTGATGCTGCGCGGCTTGCCGGTGCCGATATTAAAGCAGCCGGACAGCGACTCTTTTTCCATCGCGGCGATGTTGGCGCGGACAATGTCATGCACGGAGACGAAATCGCGGGTTTGCATGCCGTCTTCGAAAATGACCGGCGCGTGATTGTTTTTGATGCGGCTCATAAAAATCGCGGCGACGCCAGTATAGGGATTGGACAGCGATTGGCGCGGGCCATAGACATTAAAATAGCGCAGCGCGACTGCCGGAATGTTGTAGGTTTCGCCGATATTCAGCACCATCTCTTCCTGATCGCGCTTGGTCATGGCGTAAATCGAATTACATTCAAGCCGCTTGTCTTCGCCGGTCGGAATCGGGCGGATGTCTTCGTAGCATTCGGGGCAGTAGAGTTCCCAGTCATGGTCTTTCATCTGCTCTTCGGCGCGCAGCGGCGGGCGCACGATGCCGCAATCTTCGCATTCATACTGCCCTTCGCCATAGCTGCTCATCGAACCGGCGACCAGAATTTTCGAGACGTTTGTTTTGTTGTTGACGATAATATCCAATAAATTCGCCGTGCCGCCGACGTTCACATCGACGTAATGCTTGATCTGATATTGCGATTGTCCGACGCCGACAGCCGCGGCTTCATGAAACACCACGTCCACGCCGGTCAGCGCCTTTTTCAGCGCATCGTAATCGCGCACGTCGCCTTGAATGAATTCGGCGTGTTTATTCATATACGCAGGCGTCTTCCCTGTCGGATGCACCTGCGCATCAAGATTATCGAAAATTTTAACTGTATAGCCTCGCTTGACGAGTTCATCCACGATGAAGGAGCCAATAAATCCAGCGCCTCCGGTCACAAGACATGTTTTCATATTCACCAGCCTTTTTCTTGGTTTTCGTTCCCTTCTTCTATTCGTTGTTGTTACTTATGCGTCATTGTATAGACGCCGTCCCAGTGTTCGGGCGGGGGCGTCTGTTGATATGCTTCGCAGCGGCGCAGATACAATTGCGACGGGACATCCTCAGGACAGCACCGAAGCGCTTCGGAGAACTGCTCGATGGCATCGTGCCAGGCTTGTGTTCGGTAGGCGGAAAGCCCCAGTTCGAAATGCCGCGCGGCCTGCGCCTTCTCTTGTCTGACTTCGCCGGGGCGGCCAAGCAATTCATAAATCCTGACCGGCTCGTGTTTCCCCTTGACGCGCACGGCATCCAACTCGCGAGTCAAAAATTCGCCATGAACATGCTCATGCGTAAATTCGCTGATAATGATGTTCGTGCCGTATTCTTTATTGAGTCCTTCCAGCCGCGAGCCGAGATTGACATTGTCGCCCATGACCGTGTAATCGAACCGTTTTTCCGATCCCATGTTGCCGACAGTCATCGCGCCGGAGTTGATGCCGATGCCGATATTGATGATCGGCTTGCCCTCTCGCTCCCAGATTGTCTGAAGTTCCCGCAGGCGAACCATCATATCCAACGCGCTGGCGCAGGCGCGAACCTGATGATCCGGCTGTTCCACTGGCGCTCCGTAAATCGCCATAATCGCATCTCCCATATATTTGTCAAGCGTTCCGTGATAGTTCAGGATGATTTCCGTCATCTCCGTCAAATACGCATTCAGGAACACGACAAGGTTCTGCGATTCCATGCCCTCTGAAATTGAAGTGAACCCCCTAATATCCGAGAAGAGGACTGTCAAGAATTTTCGTTCTCCGCCGAGATGAAGTTTTTCGGGATGCCGGAGCATTTCTTCGACAACCGCCGTCGAAACATATTGCTCGAACGCGCCTTTGATTTTGTTCCGATTGTAGAGCGCAATCCAGCGCTGAAAGCCGAGTCCGACGATGTAATTCAGGCCGATAGCGGCTTCCAGCGGCGCAAGATCGAGCCAAAGATATTGCGCGGAGAAAAGATATTGCCCGACGCCAAACAGCGCCGCCGCGCAGAGCAGCATGATCGCCGAATTGCCCCAGAACGTCCATTCATGAAAGAGCAGCAGCCCCGACAGCGTCCCCACGCCCACAATCACCAACAGCATCCATTCCGGCGGAATTTTTCGTAATTCCGTCTGTTCGAGAATGGTTTGAAATGCCTGCGCGTGAATTTCGATGCCGAACGTCGAGGTATTCGTCAACGTTGCGCCCGCCGCCGTCTCTTGCTGCAATTGTTCGACAAATCGCCGCGCCGGAGCGCGAAACGGCGTCAGAAAATAGTCATGCGAAGTCAGCGTCGTATCGCCGATAAAAATCACTTTATCGCGAATCTCTTCCGGTCGGACATCGCCTGTGATGATTTTCCAGAACGGAATCATCGGATAAACATAACGCCCACCGATGAAATTGATCAACAATTTTCCGTCTGGAGCAGCCACACGCAGCACTTCTGCTGTTTGGCCGCCATCAGTGTTGGAAAGAATCGTCGTGTCGCGAGCCGGGAAATCGATTTTATTGACGCCACCTTTGTAGAGCGCGGCGGCTTCGAACGCGAGACTGAGATGATAGCGCGTCTGCGTTCCCTCAAGCGTCTGCGCGACAAGCGGCACGCTGCGGGCGATGCCGTCGCTGTCTAACAGCAGGTTGATCATGCCCGTGCCGCCCGCATTCTCGGCAAACGCGGAGAGCGGGCGTTCGAGCCGTTCGGGGGAAATATATTGCGCGAGGACGACCTTGCCCATTTGCTGCGTTTCATCGTAAGCGTCGTAGATTGCCGACGCAAGCGCGTCATCTTCGGCAGCCTCGGTGGCCTGTTGAAAAATCACGTCATACACGATGAGTTTGGGCTGATATGCCATGAGGGCGCGAATGAGTCGGGCATGAAGCGAGCGCTTCCAGGGGAGGCGCTGCTGCAACTGCGCTTCGCTCTGCTCGTCAATTGCGACAATGAGAATATCTGGCAATGGCGGGCGCTCGCCCCTCACCTGAAAGCGAAGATCGTATGTCATCAATTCCAATCGCTGAAAACCGCCGCCCCAGAAGGCAAGCGCAACCGCCGCCGCAATGACCGCGCCGCCGCCGAGTTCGACGCAGGTTTTCAGGCGTTCGGAAAATTGTCGAATTCTCATAGCTCAACGCTCCTTTTATGGATGAATTCGCGCGATTGTCAGGCTGCTGTTCAGCAGGTGGCAGAGAACGGTCTGTAAATTGGACGACGGAGAATGCCAATGGGAGCATTCGGAGAGAACATATAATACAAGAACCACGTTTTGACAAGAGATTTTTATCGTGATGCCAATTGCGGTCAATACGATCATCTTTGCCCCTTCTTGTAGAGACGCACAGCCGTGAGACGCACAGCCGTGCGTCTCTACGAAATAGACGATCTTTGCCGATTGTTTTTTTCTTGACAGCCTTCCGTGATGCCGCCGATTCTCTCCAACATGCAGATATTGAATGGAATGAAGCGAACGTTCGTCACATCACAAGGAAAATGACCCATGCCTATCGTTCTCAGATTGACGCAGCACACGACCGGCGAGCAGCGTTACCGCATCGAATGCGC
>CAZMEO010000349.1:0-4003 GCA_964565315.1 uncultured Candidatus Moduliflexus sp.
CCCTTGCGAAGCGTGATCTGTTCGGCATCAAGATATGCCATAACCGGAACAGAATATTTTCGGGAGATGTCAAACAAATTTTTCACGTCGCCAATGGAAATTTCCTGATGCTGTTTGAGATGCTCGATAATTTTCGCGGTCATCTCGGCGAAGACCTTGTGATGGTAATAGACATCATCTTCGACTCGGAGCAGCACTTTTTCCGAAAGCAGCAGGCTGAACATCGCCTCGCTCTCTTTCTCCGGCGCTCCGATTTTTTGAAAGGCCTCTTTCTTATTCGGCGGCTGAAAACGCGCGTTCTGATACATGCGTTCGATCTTCGCTTTGATTTCTTCTTGGCGGGGAGTCAAGCGAATGCGATGCGTCTGCCGCCGGATGAGGTTCTGTTCGATGTCAATCGCGCCTGCTGCATTCAGTTCCTCAAGCAACCGCTGAAACATGCTCTGTGGAAGCGCGGCAGGCAGTTTCTTACGCAGTTCTTCTTTCGTGATGCCTGATTTCAGCGGAAATTGCGCGTGAAATTCTTCGACATGGCGCACCAATTGCTGCCGAACCTTCTGATAATGGTTCGCATGAATCACCTCGTCCGCCTGACCGGGCACAGCAATGACGATGCCTTGCTGCCGCAGGCGTTCCATCTCTTCCTGAATGCGGGCGGGCGGCATGGCAATCATACCCGCGATGCGTCCGGCGGAAATCGGCGTCAATTCAGCGTCTTCGACATAATAAGCCAGCACGTCGGCAACTGTGCCAGTATGCAGCCGCTCCATTCTTGCGACTGGCGCTGAAGAGCGCTTATGCTTGCCGGGATGCAAATACAGAATTTCGCCACCGCCAATAGTAATGACCGGCGAATAATTTCTGATAATATACCGATCTCGCGCAAGCGCGATGATGGGCGTCTCGCAGCGAAATTGGACGTAGGCGCTTTCGCCGGGAAGCAGATCTTCACGGTCGAAAAACATAACTCTGGCAAGGATTTCGCTTGTGCCGTGATGCAGGCGGACGCGGCTGCGATACTTGAGCGGGCGTTCCGCGTGGGGTGTGAGTTTCAAAACGGCATTCAGCATATACGTCGGCGTGAGCAGTTCAGGCACGCTCAAAACATTGCCCCGCTCAATCGCCCGTTTTTCGACGCCATGCAGGTTGAGCGCCGCGCGTTGCCCGGCGTATGCTCGTTCGACCGGCGCGTCGTGCACCTGAATGTTGCGAACCCGCGCGGCGATGCGCTCCGGCAAAATTTCAACCGCCTGCTCCTGTTCCACAACGCCGGAAATCAGCGTGCCGGTCACGACCGTGCCAAATCCTTTGATCGTAAACACGCGATCAATCGGAAGACGCAAGACGCCATCTGTTCCGCGTTCCTGCACCTGAGCGGCAATGTCGGCGAGCGTCTGACGCAGCGCAGCGAGTCCCTCACCGGTTTTCGAGGAGACCGGCAGAATCGGCGCATCTTGCAGAAACGTGCCTTTCAGCCCTTCGCGCACGTCTTCCGTCACCATGTCCATCCACTCGGCATCCACAAGATCGGTTTTCGTCAATGCCACGACGCCGCGCGGAATCTGAAGCAGATCACAAATGGCAAGATGCTCTTCGGTTTGCGGCATGATCCCTTCATCAGCCGCAATCACGAGGATCGCCAGGTCAATGCCGCTGACGCCGGCCAACATGTTTTTGACGAATTTTTCATGCCCCGGCACGTCAATAATAGCGGCGTCAACCTCCGGCGAGAGCGACAGAAACGCAAAACCAATGTCAATCGTGATGCCGCGCTGCTGCTCTTCTTTTAACCGGTCAGTATCTGTTCCGGTCAACGCTTTGACTAATGCGGTTTTCCCGTGATCAATGTGGCCTGCCGTACCGATGATGATATGTTTCATGTTGCCAAAACGAGAGGAGGTGAGCATATTGGAAGAAATACGACAGAATGCTTGTACGAACGCACAACAGATTTGTCAAGAGCAAAGCAGCGGATTGGTAATTTTCTCGAATTATTTTATTGACACATTTGGCGGATTCTGTCAAGGTTTTAAGACACGTTTTTGAGCGCGACTGCGCGTTGGGTTGACCATTTGCATTTATCTAAGGTTATAGCATGGCGGACTATAAAAAACTGCTTATTCCGATTGATTTCTCAGAACATTCTGAATTAGCAGCCAAACAAGGGTTATCATTAGCGTCCATTTTCAAAGGAACGGTCTTTTTTTTGCATGTCGGCGACGATGCGGAACGGTCGGCGCAGCGGTTAAGCAAATTTGTCACCCACAAATTCGGGTATGAAATGCCTGCGCCTGTCAAAAAGGTTGTGGCGCAGGGAAATCCGGCGACCGCGATTGTTTCGGCAGCCCGAAAAATTGGCGCGGATGTGATTGTGATGGGGTCGCGCGGCATATCAGGCTTGCGCCATTTGGTGCAGGGAAGCGTGTCGGAAAAAGTGCTGCGGCAGGCGCATTGTCCGGTGTTAGTCATCAAAAAGCCGAAAGCCATCAGTTCCGACAGCTACGTCATGCCGCAAATCCGCGATGCGTCCGGCACGTTTCAAGTCGATAAGATTTTAGTCCCGTTAGATTTTTCTCCAGCCTCGAAGCAGGCGTTTTTTCAGGCCGTCGCCTTTGCTTCCCGCTATAGTTCCACAATTTATACCCTCACCGTCTTCGAGAAAAAAACCAAAGAAACCAGCAGCGATAACGAAGAGCATACGGTAATTATGCTGCGCGGAGAAAAGATCAATCTGTGGGAAGCCTTCCCGAAGTTGCTCAATGAAAGCGGCGGCGATCCCTCACGTCTCCGCATCAAACGGATGCTGCTTCCTGGCGACCCGTTTTCGAAAATCGAATCCGTCGTGGAAAAAAAAGAGATTGATCTCGTCGTGATGGGGACAAATGGCCGGACAGGATTGGAACATTTATTGATCGGCAGCGTGGCGGAAAAAGCGTTGCGCTCGCTCCCCTGTTCCATTATGACCATTCGCGCAGGCGCATAAAAATTTCCCCGCTATTCGCATTGACAATCATCCTGCTTGACAAAATTCTCAGATCACGCATCGTTTATCCAAATTTCTACACAATGTTACAGATAACAACAAGGTGTCAGACGCTTTGAAAGCGTCTGACACCTCTTTATAAGGAGCGCACGTTATGAAAAAAGCAACAGTTGCAGTACTCTACACCACGCCGGAAACCGTGTTAGCCGATTATGAACGGCTGATGGAGATGGCGGGCGTCAAGCAGGCGCTTGACCCAAAGGCGACCACGATTTTGAAGGATAATATTTCCTGGCATTATCCATTTCCGGGCGCAAATACGACGCCCTGGCAATTGGAAGGGACGATTGTCGCGCTGAAAAATGCCGGATTTCAGGATGTGACCTGCGTGCAGAACAAGACCGTCGTCATCAATACGTTCAAAGGGGAAGATTTAAACCTCTACATGCCGATTTTCAAGCAGTATAACATCCCGGTGCTGTATAACTTCAAGCCGGAAGACATGACCTGGAATGTGTATCAGCCGAAAGGGAAAATGCTGGCGTTGGATCGGATTTTCCCCGACCATCAGATTCGCATTCCTGATTATTTTGTCGGGAAAAATATCGTGCATCTGCCGACCGTGAAATGCCACATTTACACCACGACGACCGGCGCGATGAAAAATGCGTTCGGCGGCTTGTTGAACACCTACCGCCATTATACGCACACCTGGATTCATGAAACGCTGGTGGATTTGCTGACAATTCAAAAGGAAATTCACCCCGGCATTTTTGCCGTGATGGATGGGACGACGGCGGGCAACGGGCCGGGGCCGCGCACGATGGACCCGCAGGTCAAGAATGTGATTTTAGCCAGCGCAGATCAGGTCGCGATTGACGCGGTCGCCGCGAAGTTGATGGGCATGGATCCGCTCTCTATCGGCTACATTCGGATGGCGCATGATCAAAAATTAGGCGTCGGCGACGTGCGCGACATCGAAGTCGTCGGCGCGGACATCAGCGGCGTGAACTGGCATTT
>CAZMEO010000350.1:0-4000 GCA_964565315.1 uncultured Candidatus Moduliflexus sp.
GCGATTTTGTTACTGCACGACTTTGTTCAGCGAATATTCGATGATGCCGTGCGCTCCGGCTTGCAGGAGTTCGGGGATGATTTCCCGCACGACGCGCTCCTCCACGACGGTATTCAGCGCGACCCATTCGGAATCGAGCAGCGGCGACACCGTCGGATTTTGCAAGGCTGGCAGAATCTTGACCACGCGGTCAATATCCTGGCGCTTGACGTTCATCATCAGGCCGACCCGTTTTTCCGCCATTAACACGGATTGCAGCAGCAGCGCGAGCCGTTCGATTTTGGCGCGTTTGAAACTGTCCTGCCAGGCGGTTTTATTGGCGATCATGCGAGTCGTCGTGACGCAGACCGTGTCGAGAATGCGCAGATGATTGGCGCGGAGCGACGAGCCGGTTTCCGTGATTTCCACGATGGCGTCGGCTAAACGCGGCGGCTTCACCTCGGTCGCGCCCCAACTGAATTCGATCTGCGCTTCCACGGCGTGTTTCGCGAGATAGCGTTTGGTCATATTGACCGCTTCGGTGGCGATTCGTTTGCCTTGCAAGTCTTTGACGGACTGAATCGGCGAATCTTCCGGCACGGCGACGACCCAGCGCAGCGGATTGCGCCCGATTTTGCCATACACAAGCTCTACGACTTCCACGACCTCCGCGCCGTTTTCTTCGATCCAATCGAGGCCGGTCAAGCCGACATCCATGATGCCTTCTTCGACATACCGCGCCATTTCCTGCGCGCGAATCAGCAGGCATTCGATTTCCTCGTCGTCAATTGTCGGATAATACGAGCGCGAGTTCACCGTAATTTTGTAGCCCGCTTTGCGAAACATGTCAATCGTGCTTTCTTCAAGGCTTCCTTTGGGAATTCCTAATTGTAAAATAGGCATATTAAACTCCTTTATGATGAATGATTTTTCTTGAGTGACGACAACAGGTGCTTCAATCAGGAGTGCGCCGAGGTCGGCGCGATGGCGGCGCTCTCCCAGATTTTAATGCAGATGCGGCAGCACAAAATGCCTGGCCATTTCAAAATAAATCACCAATCCGACCACATCCATGATGGTGGTAATTGACGGCCCGGCCAATACTGCCGGATCGAGCCGTAACTTGCCCAGCAGCAAGGGCAGCGACGATCCGGCAAACGTG
The DNA here is from genome assembly GCA_964565315.1 of uncultured Candidatus Moduliflexus sp. Lineage (GTDB taxonomy): Bacteria > Moduliflexota > Moduliflexia > Moduliflexales > Moduliflexaceae > Moduliflexus. The sequence continues at coordinate 1,142 of CAZMEO010000350.1, forward strand.
GCGGCCATTAATGCGCACAAAAATGTCATGCCGACCGACAGGCTGAGCCAGAAGTCATGTTGAGACAGAAAGACCCGCGCAAAACCAAACACGCCTAACGCGACGCCTAACAGCATTCCTACGAGGATCTCTCGTTTTATGACCTGAAAAAAATCGCGCGTGTTAATCTCGCCGGTCGCCAGCCCTCGAATGACTAACGTCGCGGACTGCGTGCCGGAATTGCCGCATGTGCCAAGCAGCATGGGAATAAAAAATGTCAACGACACAATCGCTTCAATTGTCCCTGAATACATCTTCAAAATACTGCTGGAAATGCCGCCGGTAAAGAGCAGCAGCACTAACCAGATCACGCGCCGCGACGTAGATTGGATCACGCCGGTCTGAAAATAATTTTCTTCGGCAGGCGTAATCGCCGCCATTTTATGAAAGTCTTCGGTGACTTCTTCCTCCAACACATCCACCAGATCGTCAATTGTGACGATTCCGACCAGTCGTTCTTCGCTATCTAACACGGGCACAGCCAGCAGATCGTATTTTTGCGCGATATTGGCGGCGTCTTCCTGGTCGTCGCGAGCATTTACCGCCACGAAGTCGTCGAACATGATCTCCTGGACTAACATCTCAGGGGCGGCGAGGACAAGGTCTTTCAACGAGACCACGCCGACAAGTTTGCGTTTTTCGTCAATGACATATAAGTAAAAAACGGTTTCCTTGTCCAGCCCAATTCGCCGAATGCGTTTGATCGCTTCCTGGGCGCTCATTCCCATGCGCAAATCAACAAAGTCCGGCGTGAGCAGACGCCCAACCGATCCTTCAGGATAGTTTAAGAGCGTTGTAATCATCGCCCGGTCTTCTGAGGAAAGCAGCGCGATCCATTTTTTGACGATTTTTGCAGGCAGTTCTTCCAGCAGATATGTCCGGTCATCAGGGGACATCTCCTCCAAAATCTCTTTGATTTTGGCATCGGAGAAGGAACATAACAGCGCTTCCTGCTTAACGCGGGAGAGATGTTCGAACACCTCTATCGCAACATCTTTTGGCAGCAGCCGAAAGACGATCCCTTTCTGGCCGTTATGCAATTCTTCGATCAATTCGGCAATATCTTGCGGGAACATCTCGATAAGTATGCCTTTTATCTCGTCAAAATGCTTGCCGTGAATAAGTTGTTCTAATTCCGAAAGTAACACTGTTTGGAACATAGTGATACTTTGGGAGGATGCGCAGTAATCTGAATCATGGCCGAAGACCGGAGGCAGGTACCCCACACCCCCCATCCCAAAATAGCGATGTTCATATTGGGTGGGAGGCTATAACAGGGGAAAGAAGAGGAATCTCGAACCCGTGTTTGTGTTAGCCTCCCTGAAAATGCCTGGGAAGTTCCATAGTTGTTTTTTGTGGTTCGTCCCACCGGCGAAAACACCGATAGACCGCACCGTGAAATGTTTATTGCCTCGCTCCTTCAACAGGAGAGGGCACAAAAAAACGCAAACGCTCCAACACACGCAACCTCAACGCATTCAATACTTTGAATTCAATGAAGATATGTCAATATTTATTTCACAACTGCACGGATTTCTCTTGCGGCAGGGCGGTCGAAGGATGTCTTGTAAATTTTGCGTAAGCCCTGATATTGTTGAAGAAGAGCAGAACGCCGTCATTCAATTGTCTGTTCAACACTCTCGAACAGCGCTTTTTTCTTGACATGCCAAGAGAAATTGCATAATTATAGCATGCAATGAAGATAGAGCGACATCCTATTTACGATTGCCGGGATGCTTGAAGAGAAATGAAGTACGTGATTCCGAGAAGACGAATCACTGTGCAGATAGGTGAACATGACATGATGCCTGCCAAACGTCGCGTGTGAACAATATGCGCAGCAGACGGCATGAGCAGAAGAGACCGCTTGGAAAGTCAACACGCCGCTCGATTCGAGGTGGAATTACGAACTATCGGCTCGGAACAAGATAAAGTGTTCCGACTGCTTCAGCATGTGCGCGGATTAAGCGCTTCCCCGGAAGCGATTCTTGCGTCGTGTCCGTGCGTGATCGCCGCGAATATTTCCGCCATTGCGACGAAAAAGCTGAAAGTCTATTTGGAACAAGCCGGGGCGACGGTTGTCATTCGCCAATATCACCCCTCCGCGCCGAAATCGCTTCCGGCGTCGTTTCCCTCAGAGACGCCGCCCCCTGCGAACGACTTGCCGCTCTCCCCCAAACAAGCCGTTCCCATCGCGGAAACCGCCGTCCCGATTGCTCCGATTCATCGACATGCCGCGCCTGCCAACGCCTCAGCCATTTCGTTGAAACGTTCCGTCGGCGAATTGACCAAAGCGCTGCAAAACAGCGATTGGATGATTCGGGAAGCGGCGCTGCTCGAATTGAGCTTGACGCCGTCGAATGGCGTGGTGCTGCATATCGCCAAAGCGTTGCGGGATGATGTCTGGCGCGTGCGCTGCACGGCGCTTGAGGTCTTGAGCAAAATCGGTTCGACCTCCGCGCTCAAAGACATGCTCAAATGCCTGACCGATGATGTCTGGCATGTGCGCTATTGCGCGGTCGCGGCGCTGCGCAGCATGGAATCGAATCGAACGATTAAACCATTGATGTTGGCGCTGCATGACGAAAACTGGCAGATTCGGCAGCGCGTGGCGCAGGTGCTTGGGGAACTCCGTTCGCAGCGAGCCGTCCCGGCGTTGATCACCACGCTGCAAGACGAGGTGTGGCAGGTGCGCGAAAGTTCGGCCTGGGCGCTTGGGCAGCTTCGTTCCGAAAAATCCGTCAAGGCGCTCAGCCGCGCGCTGATTGACCCGAATTGGCACGTGCGCAGCATGGCGGTCAGCGCGCTCTGGCAAATCGG
>CAZMEO010000351.1:0-3948 GCA_964565315.1 uncultured Candidatus Moduliflexus sp.
CCGAGCTTGACGTAGAGCCGCCCAAGCGTCCGGTGTCCGTCCGGGATTTCGGGCTGCGTGTTGAGCGCCTGCTGACAGGTGGCGATGGCGTTAATGAAGTCTTTCTGTTTTTCATACACGAACGCCAATTGCAGCATGGCGGCGGCGTGAGACGGATTCAGTTGGATCGTGGTGGCAAAGGATTGCGCCGCCGCGTCATACGCGCCGCTTTCCAGGTAAATCGTGCCTAACAAAAAATTCGTTTCCACGCTGTTGGGGTTATATTGCAGCACTTCGCGGAATTGCTCAATCGCCTTGTTGTAATCTTTTTTGGCAAGATAACTTTTGCCCAAATATTCGTACAATTCAATATCGCCGGTCTGCGCGCGCATGATGTCCTCGAAGATTTTGATGGCGTCGTCGTACTTTTTCTGATCGAACGAGACGATGCCAAGCTGACGTTTGGCGTTCGGGTTGAGGGGATTGATGGCGAGCGCGGCGGTAAATTCTTTGAGGGCGTTGTCGTATTGCTTTTGCTGCCGATAGAGCGAGCCGAGCCGCACCAATACGTCATCCCGTTCCGGCGCGAGCTTTTTGACGGTCAGAAAAGTTTCAGTCGCCTGTTTCAAATTCCCTTCTTTTTCATACGCGACCGCTAATTCGTAATTCACCTCAAGATTCTGCGGTTCGCGTTCCAGGACTTTGAAAAATTCGTTTACCGCCAGGCTGTATTGGCCTTGCTGGCTGTACACGCGGCCTAAGCCGACATGCGGTTGAAGATAATCGCCGCGCAGTTGAACGGCTTGCTGATAATAGTGCATGGCGTCGGCATATTGCGCCTGATTATAGGCTAATTCGCCGAGACCGTAGTAGGCTTCAGGGTAGTTGCTGTTGACGCGCAGCGCGGCCTGAAATTCCTGCATGGCTTCCGCATATTGCCCCCAGTCGGTCAGCATGGAGGCGAGGCGAAAATGCGCGTCGGCATAGTCGGGACACGACGCAATGGCCTGCCGGTAGAAGTTCGCTTCCTGCTCGCTGCCGTCGCTCAGCATGACGCCTTCAGAATACAAATCCTGCGCTTCCTGGCATCCTCCTCCCTGCGCCTCTTCTTGTGCGCTCGCCAGACGGTTTTGCCATGCGCTCAGCATGACGAACAGAATGAATAAACAACATGTTTTTTTCATACGCAACGACATCCGCTGGTCGTGAGCCGCTCGCTAAAACGAATCACCACCAGCCGGGAAAGCAGTATTGGGGTCTGTGTTTGGGGCTTGCGTCCCGGCATCTCAACGCAAACAAGCATATAAATATTTGCCGCAAAATGCAACAAAAAACTTCTGCGCGGCATGATTTCCCACGAAATATGTAACATCCACGAAATACGCAGGAGTGTCAAATTGGAGTTTGACGGCGAAATTAAAATTTCGCACTCCTGGTTTACATGGAAGAGATTGATTCGGAAATCCGAGAAAGAACGCCAAAATGTATTTTTTTGTTTGACAGTCGCGGCCTTTGTCCATATATTCAAACACAGAGAAGAACAGGCCATCCCATTCATGGGACAACGAAGAGAAGACGCGGTGAATCGTGAGCGGTCATGATTCACGGCAGCAACGACACAGGTTGAAACACGATGGCAATGGAACATCATGATCCTGAGGCGATATTCGACAATGTAGAGGCGATTCCAACAGAATTAGCAATTTTGCCGTTGAAGGGAACTGTCATTTATCCCGGCCTGGCCGTGCCGCTGATTATCGGACGCGAGCGCTCGATCCGGTTGATTGATGACGCGCTCGGCGGCGAGAAAGTGATTGGAGTCGTGACGCAGAAAGACCCGAAAGTGCAAGACCCTGCGCCGGAAGAAATGTATGAGATCGGCACTGCTGTCTCGATTCTGAAAATGGTGAAAGTCAGCGAACGCGATATTCGCGTGGTCGTGCAAGGCATCGCCCGCATCAAAATCGAACATTTTCTCACTAATGATCCCTATTATATCGCGCAAGTGACCCACATCGAAGAAGATTACGTGGAAGGCATGACGATTGACGCCTTAGCCACGAATATCAAAGATGTCTTCCGCAAAGTGGTCGAATTGTCGCCGCAGGTTCCGTCGGAGATCATGACGATGATCGTCAACCTCAAAAATCCGGGGATGTTAGGGGATTTTGTGGTGTCGAGCCTGAATATTCCAGTGGAAGAAAAACAGGAAATGCTGCAAATTGTCGAAATTCCGCAGCGGCTCAATCGCGTGTTGGAAATCCTGAATCGTGAATTGGAAGTCCTGGAATTGGGGCAGAAAATCCAGACGCAGGTGAAGGAAGGGATTGATAAAAATCAGCGGGAATACTATCTGCGCGAGCAGTTGAAAGCGATTCAACAGGAACTTGGTGAAGAAGAAGAACTCAACGAATCCGACGAATTAAAAGATCGGCTGGATAAGGCGAAACTGCCGGAAGAAGCCGAAAAAGCCGCTCGCAAAGAACTGGAACGGCTGAAACGGATGCACCCGTCGTCAGCGGAATATACGGTGTCGCGCACCTATTTTGACTGGATTCTGGATTTGCCCTGGAATGAAGCGACTGAGGATAATCTGAAAATCGTTGAAGCGCAGCGCATTCTAAACGAAGACCATTATAATTTGGAAAAAGTCAAAAAGCGCATTTTAGAATACCTCGCGGTGCGGCAACTGAAAAACGACATGAAGGGGCCGATTCTCTGCTTTGTCGGGCCTCCGGGCGTCGGGAAAACCTCGCTGGGGCGTTCGATTGCGCGGGCATTAGGACGCAAATTCGTTCGCATTTCGCTCGGCGGCGTGCATGATGAAGCCGAAATTCGCGGCCATCGCCGGACGTATATCGGCGCGTTGCCGGGGCGCATCATTCAGGGCATCAAAAAAGCCGGCTCGAATAATCCGCTTTTCATGTTCGACGAAGTGGATAAACTCGGCTCGGATTTTCGCGGCGATCCGTCGTCGGCGCTGCTGGAAGTGCTTGACCCGGAGCAAAATTTCTCCTTCTCCGACCATTATATGGAAGTCGCGTTCGACCTCTCGAAAGTGATGTTTATCGCGACCGCGAACGTCTTGCAAACGATTCCGCCCGCGTTGCAGGATCGCATGGAAATCCTTGAGCTGCCGGGTTATACGGAAGAGGAAAAGCTGCTGATTGCCAGAGATTTTTTGATTCCAAAACAATTGGAGGAACATGGCCTGAAAATCGAACAATTGCAATTTACGGAGAACGCGCTGAAATTGATTATCGGCTCATATACGCGGGAAGCGGGCGTGCGGCATTTGGAACGCCAGATCGCGTCAGTCTGTCGCGGCGTGGCGAAGGAAATCGTGGAAGGCAGCGTTCAATCAATCGAATTTATTGACGAACTCGCGCATAAATATCTCGGACCCGTGAAGTTCTTCCCGGAAGTCGCAGAACGAACGGTTGAGCCGGGCGTGGCGACCGGCCTGGCCTGGACGCCGACCGGCGGTGACATTATTTTCGTTGAAGCGACAATTATGCCGGGCAAAAAGACGCTCACTCTGACCGGGCAGTTAGGCGACGTGATGAAAGAATCGGCGCAGGCCGCGCTGTCATACGTTCGCGCCAAATACAAAGAACTCGGCGTGGAGCAGGACTTCTACGAAAACGGCGACATTCATATCCATATTCCAGCAGGCGCGATTCCGAAAGACGGCCCGTCGGCGGGCGTGACGCTGTTCACGGCGCTGACTTCGCTCCTGACGCATCGCCCGATTCGCAACGACATCGCCATGACCGGCGAAATCACGCTGCGCGGCGCGGTGCTGCCGGTCGGCGGCATCAAGGAAAAAGTGCTGGCGGCTCGCCGCGCCGGAATTCACACGGTCATTCTGCCCAAAAAGAACGAAAAAGATTTGGAAGAAGTGCCGGAAAACGCCAAGAAAGACCTGAATTTCCTGTTTGTGCAGCGCATGGATGAAATCATTCCGTT
>CAZMEO010000352.1:0-3938 GCA_964565315.1 uncultured Candidatus Moduliflexus sp.
CAGGTTTTGCCCGGCTGCGACGACACCACGTCAATCCGGCCATGATGCGCTTCGATGATCTCGCGGCAGACGCTTAATCCCATCCCGATCCGCTTATCTTTGCCGCGTGTCGTAAAATATGGCTCGAAAATGCGCGGCAGAATATGCTCAGGAATGCCTGTGCCGGTATCTTCGATTTCAACGGCAATATGCGTCGCATCAACCTGCGTCAGGCAGACCGACAGCGTTCCGCCATCGGGCATGGCCTGAATCGCGTTCAAGACGAGATTCGTCCAGACCTGATTCAAGCGGGCGGCGCGGCAGAGAAACGGCGGGATGAGATCATACGACGTGACCAGCGTAATTTTCCCATTGCTAAAGGCGTTGCGCAACACTAACAGCGTGTTTTCGAGGTCTTCTTGCAGATACGTTTCCACAAAATCCCCTTCGTCGTGGTGCGCGTACTGCTTCAGCGCGTTGACCAATTGCACGATTTGCGCAATCGAAGTCTGCGCGTCCTGAATGTGCAACTGCCCCGCGCCTAACCAGAAAAGGGTTTCGATCAGCGCTTCGCGATCCTCGCAGGCAAACACATCCGCATACTCGTGAATATCATCAACGGACAGGCCAATCACCGCTAATTTGTTCGCGATATTATACGAGATCGGCGCTCCCTGCGTCTCAAATTCCGCAAGGATGCGTTTGGCCGTGTCGCGGCGATCTCGCGATGATGCGCCCTTTGAGGTCGTCAACACGTACTTGCAGAGCTGCATATAGCGTTCATGCAGTTCTGGCGGAAGTTGTTGAAACAGCGCATGAAATTGGGGAAAAAGCTTGCTGTATCCCTCTTTCACCTGATCCAGACCGCCGACAATCGCGCCGGCAGGTGTGTTGATTTGATGGGCGATGCCCGATACCAATTGCCCTAACGCCGCCATTTTTTCCGATTGCAGCAGTTGCGTCTGCGTCTGCTGGAGATGTTCCAACGCGGCGCGTAATTCTTGCTGCTGCGTCTCCAACTCCACCGTGCGTTCCCGCACCTGCCGTTCTAACTGCAAATTGCGGCGGTGAATGCTGCGGACGCGCAGCCTGTACGCACCTGCAATCATTCCGACGATGAACGCGCCTGCGGCAATGCGAAACCAGGCCGTCTGCCAGAATGGTGGCTCGATGATAATCGTCATGGCCGTCCCGGTCTCATTCCAGACGCCGTCGTCATTTGCGCCTTTGACGCGGAACGTGTAGCGCCCCGGCGCGACATTCGTATAGCTCGCGTAACGTCGCATCCCGGAATAGACCCAGCCTTTATCCACGCCTTCGAGCATGTAGGCATAGCGATTTTTGCGCGGATTCGTATAATCTAACGCGGCGAATTCGAACGAGAAAAAATTATCAGTGTAGGAGAGCATCATCTCCTGATGTTGCGCGGAAATCGAGGCAAGCGAGATCGGCTGCTCGAAAATGCGAAAATCGGTAATAATCACCGGCGGAATAAAGGGGTTATCCCGCACCTGCTCTGGAAAAAACCGCGAAAAGCCATTCACGCCGCCGAACAGCAATTCCCCCTGCCCGGTTTTATACGCCGCGCCGATTTTGAATTCATTGCTTTGCAGGCCGTCGCTGTAATCGAAATTGCGGAATTTGCCCTGACGCGGGTCGAAGCGCGACAGGCCATTCACGGTGCTGATCCAGAGATTGCCGTCATTTACCTGCAACAGGCCGACCACTTCGTTATCCGCCAGCCCGTCCTGTTCTAAATACCGGGTGAACTTGCCGGAGGCGCGATCCAGCTTATTCAGCCCGCCGCGCGTGCCGATCCAGAGATTCCCCTCGCGGTCTTCCAACAGGCTCGTCACTTCGTCGTGACTCAAGCTGGCGTCATCAAGGGGATTATGCCGGTACGTCGCAAAGGTCGGCATTTCGCTGTTTCCAGTCATCGCATAAAGTCCCGCGCCCCACGTTCCGATCCAGAGCGTCCCCTCTTGCGTTTCCAGCAGGCTGAAAATGCCGGTTTCCCCTAATGCCTTCGGCACTCCGGGCATGTCGGCAAGATGGAGAAAGGTCTGCGACGCTGGCACAAATTGATCCACGCCTTTGCCTGTTCCGATCCAAAATCGTTCATGCGAGTCTTCATACAGCGCATAGACGCGGTTGTCGCTCAGGCTGTCCCGACTTCCGGGGCGAGCCGTAAACGACGCCATTTCCTGCGTCTTCGGGTCGAACAGTTGCAGGCCGCCGTCATTTGTGCCAAGCCACAAACGCCCGCTGTGGTCTTCGCGAATCGCTAAAATCGTGCGGTCTGTCAAGAGACTGTTCTCCGGTATCACATGCGTAAAAATTCCGCGAATCGCGTCGTAGCGGTTTAATCCGCCGCCGCTTGTCCCGACCCAGAGATCGCCGGATTGCGTGATGGTAAACGCATTCACCGCATTGCCGAGCAAGCTGTCAGGATTGGTCGGGTCAGGCGTGACGCTGACGAATTTGCGCGGTTTCAAATTCAGTTTATTGATGCCGCCGCCGCGCGTGCCGATCCACAGGACGCCGGACGTATCCTCGTACAACGCGCGGATGTCGTTGTGGCTGATGCTGGTCAGGCGCGAGGGATCATGCGCGAACGAGATAAATGTGCCGCGCTCGCGGTCGAACAGGTTCAAGCCCGCCGTATCCGCCGCATTTGCGCCGATCCAGAGCCGTTTGCGATGGTCTTCCCAGATTTTATAGGTTGTGTCATAGCTTAGGCTATCGGGGCGGGTGAAATCGTGCGCGTAACGAGTAAATGTTCCGGTGTCGGCATGAAATTGGTTCACGCCTTTTTTTGTGGACACCCAGAGCGTTCCGTCGCTATCCACAAAGAGCCACCGCGCCTGATTGTCGCTCAAGCTGTCGGGCTGCGCCGGATCATGACGATAATGCGTAAAAATACCGGTCGAGCGGTCGAACTTGTCAAGCCCGTTATTCGTGCCGACCCAAAAATTTCCGGCGAGGTCTTCGGCAATCGCCCAGACGCGGTCATCGCTCAGGCTGTCGGGATTAGCGGGATCATGGCGATAGATGGTAAATTGCCCTGTCTGAGCGTCGAACCGATTCAGCCCGCCGCGAAACGTGCCGAACCAGAAGACGCCCGCGCGATCCTGAAAGATCACCTGCACGCGGTCATCGCTGAGGCTCTGCGGCTTCGCGGAATCATGGCGGTAATGCAGAAAGGTTTCGCTGTCGGGAATGAATTTATTGACGCCGCCGCCCCACGTCGCGCACCAGATTGCGCCGGTCTGGTCGATCAACAAGTCGCTGACACCGTTATTGGAGAGCGAATTCTCATTCAGCGGATCATGCTGATACATCGTGAACGCATAGCCGTCATATTTGGCTAAACCGCCTTCACCGCCGAACCAGAGCAGCCCGCGCCGATCCTGCGCGATGTCATACACGACGCTGTGCGCTAATCCCTGCTCGATGGTGATGCGCTCGAACACCGGCGCGAAATCGAATGCTTGCGGAACATGAAAGTCAGCCGCCGCCAATGGCGCTGAAAGGACGGCGAGCAATCCCGTCAACAGAAAGCAGAGCGTTCGGCGCATGGTTATTCCCTTTACTGCGGTAGATGGAATGAAAAGATTGACTGGTTCGAATCAGTCTTTTCTTTATGCGCATACACGCGCTTGTCAAGAGGAATATTCAGCAACGTTACGCTCTTTCCAATTTCTCCTCCAGCGGTTTATGAAGATTAATAAATTATTCCGGCAATGCGCCGCAAATGGAACGCCAGCCTTCAGCCTGGTGAACGCGCGAGCCGTTCGTCTGAACGCCAGGCTGAAGCCTGGCGTCATTTACCGGATCATTTGGAGATTGGGGATGTCTCGATAAGTCGCCTGCATTCCAATTTATTTCAACGGAATTTTAGACAATCGCCTGATAAATTTCGACGCAGGCACGACAATTTCAAGCACATCTCGCCCCAA
>CAZMEO010000353.1:0-3937 GCA_964565315.1 uncultured Candidatus Moduliflexus sp.
TTCGAGGTGCAATTGGAAGTGAGCGAGATTGGCAACGAACGCATGCAGGTGAGTTGGAAGAATAAATATCGCCTTCCGGTGGTGTTCGAATTGCCTGAAAAACCAGAGTCGCATGATTTAGGCGACATCCGGCTGCCGATTAACTTTATTTCGTTTGTCGTCACTGACGTCTCGGGCAGTACGCTGCCGGACGTGACGGTGAAAATCGAATCTGTGCCGTCGGGGCTGGCGCAGCGTTTCAAAACCGACCAGAACGGGTTTTGCAAAAGCGATGATCTGCCGAACGGACAATATCAGATTACTGTGAGCAAATCGGGCTATCAAGAGGAACGTCGCGTGGTCAATATTCGTGATGGCAATCATGTCGCCTTGCATTTTACGCTGCCGCATTATGTCACGATCAAAGGCACGATCAAAGATATTCTGCAACAGCCGGTTGGCAACGCGAATGTCATCTTCGAGGAGTTTTTTGATTCGAATCAGCAGAAATTGCGGACGGTTTCCAATCCGGTCTCTGGACAATTCGAGCAGCGCCTGCTGATTGACGACGCCCGCTTTTTAGAGCGGCAAAAAGGGCATTTTGTCGTGGAAAAAGATGGCATTCGGGACATGTTTACCTTTAAAATCCCCACGCAGCCGAACCAGATCATTACATACACCACGCTGCTGTTTCCGGTGAGCTATCTGTACGGCAAAGTCGTCGATAAAGACGTGCGCACAATCCCGCTCAGCGACGCGCAGATCACGCTGACGCCGGTCAGCGACTTGTTATATAAGGATACGGCGGGGATAGCAGAAACAGACGAGAGCGCAGGCGCGTCGCAGCCGCTCAAGATTGTCACTGATTCATTAGGCGCGTTTAAACTCAGCAGTTTGCCGAATGGCGAGTATAAAATTGTCATTGAAAAAGACGGATATGCGACATACGAAGATTTTCTCAGAATTTCCGGCCTGCTCCAGGAGCAAGAATTTGCGCTGCGGAAGGAATAATTTTCGAGAAAATTCCAACTTTTCGACGCGGCAGATTGACAGAATAAGAGCAGACGTAAACACGATCAGAAAATATGGTTATCAATGACAGGCAGAGAAAAGGAGAGTATGCGCGTATGAGATGTGTAACGAACTGTGTGATTCTCATAAGTCTGGTGTGTCTGCTGGCCTCAAGCAGCAACGCAGAATGGGTGACGAATGAGTCGTTCCCTCAAATTGGCGACGCGAACGCCAAAAAAGGCGGAATCTTGAATGACGCGATTTCCAGCTATCCCGCGACGTTTCGGGTACACGGGCCAAACGCGAACACGACATTCAATACGTTGATGACGGGCTTAGTGTATCAAACCCTGATTGCCATTCATCCGAATACATTGGAATTTATTCCAAGTTTAGCGGACGCCTGGGAAATCAAAGACGATAATAAAACCTTTTTGTTTCGCTTGAACCCGAATGCCCGCTGGGCGGATGGGCAGCCGGTGACGCCGGAAGACGTGGTGTTTTCCTTTGAATTGGTGATTGATCCCAACACGCAAGACCCCTATTCTGCCGATTTGTTCGGGCGGCTCTTCGAAAAGCCGGACATCGTGGATGAACGCACCGTGAAATTCGTCGCTAAGTCGCTGCACTGGCGCAATTTCATCTTCTGCGGCGCGAATTTGCCGATTGTCCCGGCGCATACGTTTCGCGGCAAAAACTATCTGACCGACTTGAACTGGGATTTGCCGAACGGCTCCGGGCCGTATAAACTGGAATCCTTCAAGAAAGGCAGCAACATTGTTTTTGCCCGCCGCGACGACTTCTGGGCGAAAGATCGGCGAGAATATGCCGGAACGTATAATTTTGATCAGATTAAATTTACGGTGGTGCGCGATGATGCGCTGACATTCGAAAAGTTCAAAAAAGGGGAATTGGATATTTACGTCGTCGGCATGGCGAAACGCTGGGTTGAGGAAACGGATTTCGATAAAGTCCGGCAAGGGTGGATTCAGAAACGCAAAATGTTTAATCTTGAGCCGAACGGCGTGTACGGATTGGCAATGAACATGCGCCGCCCGCCGTTTGATGACGCCCGCGTCAGAAAAGCGTTCGCGTATCTGTATAATCGCCCCGTCTTTATGGAAAAGCTCTTTTTCCATGAATATCAAAATATGTATTCCTATTTCCCGAATTCGCCATACGAAAACCCGAAGAACGAAAAAATCGACTATAATCCGCAAAAGGCGCAGGAACTTCTTGCGGAAGTCGGCTGGAAGGAGCGCGACGCGCAAGGATTGCTGGTCAAAGACGGCAAGCCGTTTTCCGTAACGCTGCTCTATGGCGATAAAGTCAGCGAGCGGCATCTCACCATTTATCAAGAGGATTTGAAAAAGGCCGGGATTGATTTGAAATTGAAGCTGATGGATTATTCCGCCATGTATAAATTGCTGGATGAACGGAATTTCGAGATGGCGAACATGGCGTGGAATTCGCTGATTTTTCCGAATCCTGAGGCGAATTATCATTCGAAATATGCGGATATCGAGCAAACGAATAATATCACTGGCCTCAAGATTCCGCGCGTGGATGAAATTCTTGATCAATATCCTCTGATGTTCGACCTGCAAGAGCGGATTGCTGCCTTGCAAGAACTCGATGGGTTAATCTATAACGAATATCCCTATGTATTGAACTGGTATGCGCCATTCAGCCGCGTCATGTTCTGGAATCGTTTCGGAATGCCTGAATCCTATGTGACCAGATATGGCTCAGAATTAGGCGTTACCAATACAATTATTTCGATGTGGTGGTACGACGCCGAGAAAGACGCGCAGTTAGCACAAGCAGTGAAGGCGAAATCTGCTCTTCCTGTCGGCGAGACAGAAGTGCATTACTGGGACAATAAATAGGAGGTCACGCGAAGACCTCACAGGTTTGCGAAACCTGTGAGGTCTTTCTTTCGTATGCGAGCATATTTCATCCGGCGGCTGCTGTTGATTATTCCTACCTTTTTAGGCATCACGCTCGTCAGTTTCATCATCATGCACATCGTGCCAGGCGGCCCGATTGAGCAGGCGATCCGCCAGATTCGCATGGGCGGCACGTTCGGCGAAGGCGGAACAAGCGGCGGCTTTGTCAGTTCCGAATTGACTGCCGACGCGATTGAGCAGATGCGCGAAAATTACGGCTTCGATAAGCCGGTGTTCGCGCGTTACGGCCTCTGGCTCTGGAATATCCTGCGGTTAGACCTCGGCACGTCGTATGTGTACGGCGATCCGGTCTGGGACGTGATCAAATCGCGTCTGCCGGTATCGCTCTATTTCGGCCTGATCGGGTTTTTCCTGAGTTATCTCGTCTGCATTCCGCTCGGCGTGATGAAGGCGGTCAAACATAAAAGCGCGTTCGATACCATCACCAGCGTGCTCGTGTTTGTCGGCTACGCCACGCCCGGCTTTGCGCTCGGCATCGTGCTGCTCGTCCTGTTTGGCGGCGGCAGCTTTTGGAATCTCTTCCCGCTTGGCGGGTTCGTCTCAGACAGTTTCTCAGAATTGTCGCTGTTCGGAAAAGTCTGGGATGTGCTGCATCACACGGTGTTGCCGGTGATTTGCTACATGATTTCTTCGTTTGCCACGCTGACAATTTTGATGAAAAATTCGCTGCTTGAGCAATTGACGCAGGATTACGTGCTGACGGCCTTTGCCAAAGGGCTGCCAGGCCGCATTGTCGTCTATAAACACGCGCTGCGCAATTCCCTGATTCCGCTCGCCACCGGCTTCGGTCATTTTCTTTCGGTTATTTTAGCCGGATCGTTTTTAATTGAAAAAGTGTTCAATATTGACGGCATGGGCTTATTAGGTTATACAGCAGTCGTGGATCGCGATTATCCTGTTGTCCTCGGCATTCTCGTCATTTCGAGCCTGCTGTCGCTGCTTGGCAATATTTTGTCAGACGTCTGCTATATTCTGAT
>CAZMEO010000354.1:0-3906 GCA_964565315.1 uncultured Candidatus Moduliflexus sp.
TCCATGCTGAACGTGATCTTTACCACCATGATTTTCGCCATTTCCGGCAGCTTAACCAGTTTCGATCTCATCTGGGCGATGACTGGCGGCGGCCCGGCACACTATACCGAAGTGATTGCGATTTATATGTATGTCAATACCTTTAAATATTATAAATACGGATTCGGCGCAGCGGTTTCGATGATTATCGTTATCCTCAGCGTCGGACTCATTTCGCTGCTTCAAGCCATCTTTAAAAAATTCGAAGCGAAATATGAATAGGAGAACTCTGCATGAAATCGCAAAATGAATACAATGCGTTATGGAGAATCGCCGCGTACGTGATCATGGTCGGATTTACATTATTGACGATTCTACCGTTGATCTGGCTGTTTTATAGCTCTTTCAAGCCGCATGCGGATATTGTGCGAAATATTTTTGCCTTGCCAACATCCTTCAACCTTTGGAACTACACCAACGCCTGGAAAGGGGGAAATTTCGGCGCGAAAAGTTGGACGGAAGGCTACTTCGCAATTTATACGTTAAACAGCATCTTCTTTTCAGTCGCGACGACGGTGATTACGACGGTGCTTGCCTTAACGACCGGCTACGGCATCGCCAAATTCGGGTATAAAATTTCTGCGCCGATCTACGGATCGTTTTTGATGGGATTGCTGCTGACCGTTCATTCAATCTTAGTGCCGCTCTTTGTGATGGAAAAAAGCATCGGCATTTACGATACCCGCTTAGGCGTGCTACTGCCGTATATTGCGTTCGGCCTGCCTTTTTTGGTGTTTTTAGCGACCTCATTTATTAAAGGCTTGCCTGTTGAAATCGAGGAATCTGCCATTATTGACGGCGCGAATTATCTGCAAGTCTTCTGGTACGTGATTCTGCCGATTTGCAGGCCAGTGGTCGCCACCATGATGATTTTCCGCTTTTTAGGGGCATGGAATGAATTCGCCTTAGTGCTGGTGCTGACCAGCAAGACCGCGATTCGAACCTTGCCTGTCGGCATCAACGCCTTTGCAGGCGGCATGACGCGCGATTACGGCACGCAGTTTGCCGCATTGGTGATCGGAACGCTGCCGATGATTATTTTCTATATCTTCTTCAACCAGCGTATCCAACAGGGGTTTGCGTCAGGCGGCTTGAAGGAGTAGACGAATAAATCCAACCATGACCGATATTTTTTATATAGCGCTGTTTTCAGACTTTTTCCACGTTCAAGCCATTTTCATGGGCCCAAAAAGATGTGTGTAACGACTGGCCCTGGCGGACGGATGCGCTGGCATCCGTCCGCCGGGAAAAGTGCATCGTGGTTTTCCTTTGTATTACAGCGTTTCAAGTTTTTGCACAATCTGTTCTGCCGCCGCAATAAACAGGTTATCCGCCGGGAAAAATGATTGGTACGGTTGGGCGGAATAGCTGAAATTCACTAACTGGTCCACCGTGATCTGATATTGAATCGCCATCGTGATTAAGTCAACTTTATCTGTCACAGGCTCTCCACTGACCACCTGACCGCCTAAAATTTTCCGGGTCTTCCGGTTGGCGATCAATTTTAGCTTGACCGGTTTTGCCGACGGCATAATCGGGAACGCTGTTGTCAACTCCGCATAACCGGTCACAATATCGAACGAGTTCGCGGCAACGCGCTCCGTCAATCCGCTGCTGCCGACAAACTGTTTGCCGATTTTAGTGGCCGCGCCATTGTAAAATCCGGCATAGCGGAGATCTGCGCCCAGAAGGTTTTTGGCGAGTAATCGCGCCATCGGCACAGCATTGGTGGCTAATTTTCCCGGCCAGACTGTAGTCGTAATAGCGCTGGTAAATTCGGCGCAATCACCGACAGCATAGACGCCCGGAATATTCGTCTCCATTTTATCATTCACAATAATACCGCTTTTCCCGATCTGCAATGGTGAATCCTTAAACAGGTCGATATCCGGACGAGTTCCCACGGAAAATATCACCAGTCCCGGAAGTTCCGCACGCTCACCATTTTCAGAACGCTCGTCTAACGAACCGAATTGGAGTGTTTGACCTTTATCCAGATGCACGTTTTCGACCATAGTGTCTCCGGTCAGCTTGATGACGCGATGCTGCAAATGTAAATGAATTCCGACTTTTACCAATTCCTGTTCCGCGTCTTCAAGCATTTCAGCATCGAGCATATTGGGCACGATATGGGGTTCCATATCCACTAAATGCGTCTCCAGCCCTTTGTCGTTCAGCGCCTGAGCCAATTCGATCCCAATCGCCCCTGCCCCGACCACGACCGCTTTTTTGACCCCACTCTCTATCCGGCTTAGAATCGTTCGTAAATCTTGTTCCGTCTTAAAGGTTATGACGCCCTGCAATGCGATACCTTCTATCGGGGGCAAAATCGGCGTTCCACCAGTGGCAATCACCAGCGTCTCATACCCCAGGGTTTGCCCCTGTTCGGTGCTTACGGTTTTGTGCGCAAAATCCACCGCAATGACGCGGTCTCGGATGAGTTCAGCGCCGGCATCGGTGACAAGACGATCCGATTTCAAGGTCTTTTCGACACTCATTACGCCTTCAATCGCATACGGCATGGCACAATAAATCATAGAATGGTCTTCGGGACGCAGAATGCCTATTTTCCGTGTTCGGCCTAACATTTTTGCCAATGTGATTCCCGCAGGCCCTCCGCCAATTACTAACAGATCATACGTTTGCATACTTTTTCCTCCAATTACATGATGTCTCTTAGAGACAAATGGTTTTCATGGTTTATTCCGCATATTTCCTATGACAGGAGTAGGAAATTTCGAGTTTTACCTTTATGCAGTTCGGCAACAATGGCGTCTCGATTCTTTAACAGTTTCGTACAGCCGTCCTCAAGGGTATCGGCTTTGACAATGACGGGGACAAAGGATCGTTTAATTCTGCCGATATTGGGACCAAAGCATTTGGCCACCACCACCTGCACCTGCCTGTCTGTTAAAAGATGTATAATGTTTTTGGCCTTCTGAGGGTCAGTATGCCCCTCTTCGCATGTATTCACTCTATTTGACAGATGTTGTAAACGTGTACACGTTGTGTCGCCCATTTCAAGGATGGCATACTTACTGGCGCTTCCAAAATGCGCACTGGACAGGGTGTGCTCATCATCTGTAGCGCATGCGACAATTAATTTCATGAGATATCCTCTTCGAAAGGTGACTGACCCCGGTTAAAAGCTCCAGAGCAATCACACAGATTCTATGTTTATAGAAAACATGATGGCTTCAAGAAACACGAATGATTCCAGGTTGAGCCGACCAGATATCCGGGTTGTGTTGAATTGTACGAAAATCGTAATTATTGACCACGAAACACACGAAAATATGGGACACTCCTCGGTCATTTGGAGCAATGTCGTGATGTTTTCGTGTATGTCGTGGTGGCTGCTGAATAGTTACCGAAAATCAATGGTAAATAGAGTCGATCAATTGAAACCGCATAGAAAAACGTAAACGGCCAATTCGCTCCCTCTTCTTACAAGAGAGGGAGCGGAAGGTGGTGTTAGTACGAATAGCGGATTCTGAAATACAGATTGGTATTTTCTTCAAGCTGCCCAAAGAATGTGTAGTCATTTTCGCCGAAAAACAGGTTCGCTCCGGCAGCAAGCTGTAGTTGATCGCTCATTTTATAGGTGAGCGCAGGACGCAGGTGCCAATCGTTCTCAGCCGGAGAATAATATCCGAATAGCGACAGAATCAGATTTTGCTGTTTCTGCAAACTGGTCACACGCATCGTGATCCAATCGTGATTCTCTTCTTTGAGCGCCGGTTGTTCAATGGCTTGCATGCTGCGGGTATAGTCATTGTAATTCTGCATCCATTCGGAAAAATATTGCAGGCCGACGGTAAAGTTTTTCACCACTTCCTTTTCAAACCCAATCAGATTTTTCCAGAT
>CAZMEO010000355.1:0-1912 GCA_964565315.1 uncultured Candidatus Moduliflexus sp.
CTGACAGTTTCTGTTTATTTCCCCGCCATCATCGCGGCGACATCGTCGGCGACTGCGCCAATCGGTTTGATGTCGAAATTCTCGACGAGTACTTTGGCGACGTTCGGCGACAGGAAGCCGGGGAGCGTCGGGCCAAGGCGCAGATGTTTCACGCCGAGATAGAGCAGCGCAAGCAGCACGATGACGGCCTTTTGTTCATACCACGCAATATCAAAAGAAAGCGGCAGGTCGTTGATGTCCGCCAATCCGAAGATCTCTTTCAATTTCAGCGCAATCACGGCTAACGAATACGAATCGTTGCACTGTCCGGCATCGAGGACGCGCGGAATGCCGCCGATGTCGCCGAGTTGCAGCTTGTTGTAGCGATATTTGGCGCAGCCTGCGGTCAAAATGATCGTATCCTTCGGCAGATTTTCCGCCACGTCCGTAAAATAGCCGCGCGTTTTATGGCGGCCATCACAGCCCGCCATGACGACGAAGCGTTTGATCGCGCCCGATTTGACCGCAGCCACGACTTTATCCGCCACGCCCATCACCGCTTCATGCGCGAATCCGCCGACAATCGTGCCGGTTTCAATCTCTGTCGGCGGCTGACAGGTTTTAGCAATCGCGATGATTTCAGAGAAATCTTTCGGCGTGCCGTTCGCCGGTTCGGGAATATGTTTGCATCCCGGAAAGCCTGCTGCGCCGGTCGTGAACATGCGGCTTTTATAGGTCGCGTTCGCTTTCGGCGGCACGATGCAGTTGGTCGTGAACAAAATCGCGCCGTTGAACGACTCGAATTCTTCCGGCTGTTTCCACCACGCATTGCCGTAGTTGCCGACAAAATGCGTGTATTTTTTGAATGCCGGATAATAATGCGCCGGGAGCATTTCGCTGTGCGTATAGACATCCACGCCCGTCCCTTCGGTCTGTTTCAGCAGTTCTTCCATGTCTTTCAAATCGTGGCCGCTGATCAAAATGCCCGGATTTTTGCCCACGCCGATATTGACCTGCGTCGGCACGGGATGCCCGTAAGTCTCCGTATTGGCGGCGTCGAGCAGCGCCATCGCTTCCACGCCGTTTTGCCCGCATTCCAGCACAAGCGCGACGAGTTGGTCGGCGGTCAGGCTGTCGTTCGTCGTGGCGGCGAGTCCTTTCATGATAAAATCGAAAACCTTCTGGCTGGTTTTGCCAAGCGCGGCGGCATGCTTGCCATAGGCGGCCATCCCTTTGAGGCCGTAGGTCAGGAGTTCGCGCAGCGAACGCACGTCTTCGTTGGCGGTTGCCAGGACGCCGACTTCATCCCCTTTTTTGTAAAAATCGGCGACATTGCTGCTGAACCAGGTCGCCATTTCCGGCAGCTCGGCGTCAATCGGTTTGCCGAGTTTGGCTTCGACGGCGGCTTTGACGTTTTTCCGAACCTCTAACGCTTCTTGAATCAACGTTTCGAAACGGGCGGCGTCGAAATTCGCATTCGTGATGGTCGTGAACAGGCTGGTCATCATGAATTTCCCTAATTTTTCATCCACCTGAAACCCGGCGTCTTTCCCTGTTTCGCTGTAAATTGCGATCCCTTTCAACACGAAAATCAACAGGTCTTGCAGATTGGCGACTTCTTCGGGTTTGCCGCACATCCCGGCTTTTTGGTTGCAGCCGGTATTTTTCAACGTTTCCTGGCACTGATAACAGAACATACTCATGATCGTGTCTCCTTTTGGTGTAAAATTGGAGTGCCAAAGCTCGCTTTGGCTATCAAAGCAAGCTTTGACACTCCTGATGAGTTACGCGAGCTTCTCTCCTTTGATGCTGATGGTTGTGACAGTGAACGGCACATCAACCCCCGCTTGCTCGATGGCTTGCTGCACGAGGCGCACCAGGCCGAAGCAGCAGGGAACTTCCATGTTGACAATCGTGATGCTTTTCGGGCGAT
>CAZMEO010000355.1:2012-3903 GCA_964565315.1 uncultured Candidatus Moduliflexus sp.
AGGCCGAAGCAGCAGGGAACTTCCATGTTGACAATCGTGATGCTTTTCGGGCGATTCAGGGCGACGATCTGCGTCAGTTTTTGCAGATACGCGCCGGTGTCGTCCAATTTCGGGCAACCGATGGCAAGCGCTTTGCCGTCGCCTTTCAGGAATTCCCGATGAAAATCGGCGTAGGCAAACGGCACGCAGTCGGCGGCGATGACGAGTTCAGCGTCTTTGAAATACGGCGCGGTCGGCGGCACAAGATGAAGCTGCACCGGCCATTGCCGCAATTCAGAACGTAGCGCAACCGTTGGCTGCGCCTGCGCTTGCGGCGTTTCTTCCCACTGAAACATTCTGGCGGACGGGCAGCCGCCATGCGGCATCGCTGCCGCCGGGCGATTGACCGGCGCGTTGGCCTGCTGAACATGCGCCTGCGTCGCCGTTTCGTCGAACATCTCCGCTTCGCGCTCTTCAATCGTCAACGCGCCGGTCGGGCAATGCCCCAAACATGCGCCAAGCCCGTCGCAGAACATTTCCTTGACTAAGCGGGCTTTCGGGCCGTTTGGCGTTTCGACGATTCGAATCGCCTGTTCATGGCAAGAGGGGACGCATAAACCGCATCCATCGCATAATGACTCGTCAATGTTAATAATCTTGCGCGTAACCTTCATTGCAACTCTCCTTGTATAGTGAATATTAACTAACCATATTTGTCAAAAAAAATTTACGCTTTTTATGCGCGGAAATGCAATTCCGCGCTACCTTTACGTATTTCAGGGAGAGGTCATGAGCGTTTTTAATGATTGCCAGACCGCCTGACTTTCCTGGCGCAAATCAAAGCCGTATTTCGACAGCCGCCAGCGTTTCACGAGCAGGCGCAACGTGCCGAGGATCATCAGCGCGAGATGCTCCGCCGGAATATCGCCGCGAATTTCCTGCGCGTGCTGCGCGGCGGCGAGAATTTCGGCCATCCCTTCGCGCGTGGCGTTCATGACGGAAAAAATGGTGTCTGCGAGCTGCTCATCATCCTGAAACGCTTCTTCGGAGAACACAACCGCTGTCATGTGCGGGCGTTCCGAAAATTGTCCGGCATGTTCTAAAAAAATGGCTTCGACCTTCTTCAGATTCGATACGTCAGTAGAACGCGCTTTTTTCAAATGCCCTTTCGACCGGAACTTGAATTGCTCCAGCATCGAGCACAAAATGTCGGCTTTGCTCGTAAAATGCCGATAAATCGCCGGTTCGGTAATGCCAAGACGACCGGCGATCTGCTTCATCGTCAGATGTTGAATGCCGCCTTCGTCAATCAACTTAATCGCGGTTTCAATAATCTCTTTTTGCCGTTCCGTCAATTCCGTCATAGATTGTTTGCGTTCCTAAATGTGTTAGTAATCAATTACTAACCAAAATATATCTAATAAACCTTTTGTCAAGAGGGAAAATAAAAAAATGTAAAAATAATTAACTGATGCTACGCAACGTCTCCTCAATGAAGCGTTCTATTCGCTGATCACAATCTCGCCGATGCGGATGCGTTCCGCGCCGTCAGCGGTTTTCAGGCGTTCTTTCGTCAATGGATTCCAGACGCCGATCCAGATGTCGTAAGCGCCGGGGCGCATGTCCGATGGAATCGGCGCGACATACAGATCGCGGACGCGCTCGCGTGGCTGCCACGCCGTCGTCGGATACGTGCCGTCTAAAGGGCGGTGATCGTGCTGAAACATGCCGGACGCGATGCCGAATTTGCGTTTCAGCTTGAGGGCGCGTTCCGAGGTGAATAACGTTCCTTTGCGGATGACATGCGCGAAGATCGTGTAATCTTCCTCCATCCGTCGCAGCCCGTTCCAAAAATATTCGATGCGCAGCGTGTCGCCCGGTTTAAGCGCGTCGGAAGAGAGCGTATGCCCTG
>CAZMEO010000356.1:0-1849 GCA_964565315.1 uncultured Candidatus Moduliflexus sp.
CAGAACGGCTGTCCCATTACGAAAGCTTGCAGGTGGAATGTCTTGACCGGCAGCCCGTCGCCGCCGATGCGGAATCGTTGTGGATCGTGCTGACGCCGGGCTATCTCGAACCGGCGTTGGCAGAGTTCAATCGTCAGGCGTTGGCGGCGAACGTGCCATGGCTGCCGTGCAAGCCGGACGGTCTCGAACCCTGTATCGGGCCGTTGCTGATTCCTGGCGCGACTGCGTGTTTCGCATGCCTGCTGCATCGCTTGCGCGGACATCGCGTGTCGGAGAATCTGGTCATTCGCAAGACCGGCAACGCGCCGCGCCTTGCGCAAGGCCGCACACATGCGTCATGGGATATTGTCTGCGGCCTGCTTGGGCTGGAATTGGAAAAGGTGTTCGCGCATAGCCCCCATGCCCGCCTCTCGAAAGGTGTCGTGAGTCTCGATGTCGCCTCGTTGAGAATCAGTTGTCATGAATTGACGAAACGCGCCCGCTGTCCGGTCTGCGGCGAGCAGCTCAACCGTCGCTTGAGCAAGCTGCCTGAGACGGATTTCAGGTTGTCGCCGCAGCCCAAAGCCGATTACAACGATGGCGGTCAGCGCATCAAGGCGGCGGCGGACACCATGCGTCAATTCGAAACGCGCATCAGCCCCATCACAGGCGAGGTCGGCAGCTTGACAGTCAACGATGGCGCCCCCGCCTTTTTCGGGCATAGCGTGATCTCGACCTGGGTGCTTCACAATGGTTTCAAAGGCGAGGCGAGGCGGGGGCGCTTCCTCGCCGTCGGGTCAAGCTCTGGGAAAGGGCGCAGCGAAATGCAGGCCAACGCCAGCGCATTAGGGGAAGCGTTGGAACGCTACTGTTCCCAATCCTTCGGCGAAGAGCCGTATCTCAGGGCGGCCTGGCCTGACATCAAGGATCAAGCGATTCATCCCAACGCGCTGAATTCATTCAGCGAGCATCAATACGAACACCGTGAGGAATGGGCGCAACGCGCCGAAACCGGGCGCGTGCCGGAACGTTTTGATGAGGCATCGCCGATAGACTGGACGCCGGCCTGGTCGCTGACGCGCCAAGCGTGGCGATGGATTCCGTCAGCCTACATGTATTATCAGTATCGTGAAGAAAGCGGGCATGTCTTCGCGCATGGCGATTCCAACGGCGTCGCGGCTGGCAACTGCATAGAAGAAGCAATTATCCAGGGCTTCATGGAATTGGTCGAACGCGACGGGGTTGCGCTGTGGTGGTATAACAAGCTGCAACGCCCGGCGTTAGACCTGACGACGTTCGGCAGCGCCTTTGCGCTGGAAGCGGCGGAACAGATTCGGCGGTATCAATATCGCCTGCACGTCCTTGATTTGACGAGCGATCTGAAGCTTCCGACATTCGCGGCGGTGGCGCGGCATGAATCCGATCCCGACGGCGAACCGCTGTTGGGCTTCGGAGCGCACTTCGATCCGCGCATCGCGCTTGACCGCGCCATCAGTGAAATGGGGCAAAGTTGGACATTGAAGGAGCGTATTCATGCGAACACAATCTGCCGCAACGTCACCGGGCGCAGCCTTGCCTCCGAACCGTTCATGCGTCCTCCCGACGACGCGCCCTTGACGCCGTTCAGCGCGTTCACGAACCTCGCCGCCGACGATTTTCTGAAAGATATTGAGACGTGCGTCGCCATCCTGAAGGGCGTGGGGCTGGAAATGCTGGCGGCTGATCTGACGCGCCCGGAAGTCGGGCTGGCGGTGGCGCGAGTGATTGTCCCCGGATTAGTGCATTTCTGGCCGCGCTTCGGCGCAACACGGCTCTATGACGTGCCGGTGAAAATGGGGTGGCTGCCCAGGCCGCTGACTGAAGAAGAACT
>CAZMEO010000356.1:1949-3899 GCA_964565315.1 uncultured Candidatus Moduliflexus sp.
ATGACGTGCCGGTGAAAATGGGGTGGCTGCCCAGGCCGCTGACTGAAGAAGAACTCTATCCCGTTCCTTTTTATTTTTAATGGCGTTTCGTACCGCCGACGTCCTCGTCGGCGTTGTGAATAGAGGCCAACGAGGACGTCGGCGCTACAAGCAGCGCGTTCTCCGCGACGACCGCGCCGCACTCCTGAATAAGCAGGAAGAACATGGAAACCATGATTCGATACAGAATACGGGCGGATGTGAAAATCGAGGAGACGGGAACACGCTATCTTCTTAGCTCCAGCGCGAATCAGAACGTTCTCGCCTTCAATCATGCGTTTGCCGTGATCGGCCAATATCTGCAAAGCGGCTGGCGCGAAGAAGGCGAGTTGCTGGACGCGCATCCTCCGTCCGACGCCTATTATGTCTTGCTGAAACTCCAGCAGGCGCACATGCTCGAGGCGTGCGTGACATGCGATGATCGGGTCATGTTCGCCATGTCGCCCGCGCCGGGCGACGCGGCGTTCAAGACGCCGCTCGCATCAGGAAAAGCCTATCGCCTGAATCGTTTTGCGTATCTGCGCCGCGACGGAGATGGCTTACTGCTGGAAAGCCCGCTCACGCCATGCCGCGTCTCGGTCTATGACGCTGACTTAGCCGTCGTGATTCAGAAATTGTGCGCCGGTTGTGCGGTGGACGGCGCAAGCGAGCCGGAAACGCTGTTTGCGCGTGTGCTGCTGGCATTGAAGATCATCGAGGAGGCTGACGCGCTTGAGGAGAACGACGACCCGCTGGCGCTGTGGGAATTTCATGATCTGCTGTTCCATGCCAGAACCTTGCAGGGGCGCAGTATGTATCAGATCGGCGGCACGTACCGCTTTCAGGGGCGACGCCCGCCGCTGCCGCTGCTGCGACCGCCCGTTTCCAATGAGGTCGAGCGCCTGCCCGAACCGACCCCGGCGCTGCGCGAAAAGCTCGCCCGCCCGTTTGCCGCTGTGCTTGACGAACGCGCCTCGCAGCGCAGCATCTCCGACACGCCGTTGAATGTGGAAGAGTTAGGAGCGTTTCTGTTTGCGTCCGCCAGGATGAAACAGTGTTATCAAGACCCGATGCAGCCGTATGAAGCGTCACGCCGCCCATCTCCGTCAGGCGGCGCGATCCATTCTTTGGAAATCTATCCGCTCATTCGCGACTGCGCCGGAATCGCGCCGGGCGCATACCGCTATGATCCGCAATCTCACGGCCTGGAGCGCCTTGCCGCTGATGAGAAGAAGCTTGCGCAGCTTTTGCGGGAGAACCCATATGCGATGATAGGAGCGGCGATCCCTCAGATCACGTTCTACATTTCAACGCGCATCGGCAGAGTAGCCTGGAAATATGAAGCGATTGCGTATAAACTCATCAATCAGGATTTAGGCTGTCTGTATCAAACCTTGTATCTGACTGGCACGGCGCTCGGCCTGGCTCCCTGCGCCTTAGGAAGCGTCAATACGGCGCTGCTCGGCGAGACGCTGCGAATTGATTGGCGGGAAGAGCCATTCATCGGCGCGTTTACGCTGGGAAAATTGTAACGATGTATTTGCGTACTGGCGGACAGCCTTGTCTGCCGTTCGTTCGGAGCGAGAGAATGTCCTCGTTCCACGCTCCGCGTGGAATGTGGGAATGTTGGACGCTCCGCGTCCCGTGTGCGCCGCAGAGCGGCGCGTGAGCAGCATTCCACGCAGAGCGTGGAACGAGAGCTTAAAAAAGGAGTGCGGCGAGGTCGCCGCGATGCGCCTTAGCGACAGGAAACCATGCAACATCATAATAATCATATCGCCATTTTTTTGCCGCCCGATAAGCGCTGGCTTTCCCTTCTCAGCGATAGCATCGGGCATTACGCCAAGACCGTCGGGTTTTCCAAAACGCTTGAAGGGAGCATCACCTATTCGGTCATGGAAGCGTGTGAAGAACTGATCCGCGTCTCCGAAC
>CAZMEO010000357.1:0-3899 GCA_964565315.1 uncultured Candidatus Moduliflexus sp.
TCTGCCCTTTCATCCGCGCGCCGGCTTTGCGGGCTTCGTGATGAATATGGCGCTGGAGCAGCATTCGGTCAATATTGCCGTCATGAAAAATCTTCCCGCTCGGCGAAATCGTTTTCGCGCCTTTGCCGACCGCTAACGATGCCAATCCATAATCCTGCGTCACCACGATGTCGCCCGCCTCGACGCGATTGATCAGCGCAATATCGACGGACTGCGGCGATGTATCCACGACCACGCGCTCCACGTCCCAGCCCCGGTCGAAATATCCGGCAAACGACACCACGAACGTCACCGGCACGCCGCGCGCTTTGGCGAGTTCGACAATAATTTCCTTGACCGGACAGGCGTCGGCATCGACAAAAATTCTCATCGGCGGGCAAGGACGACGTTTGTCATCCCGTAGTTGAATTCATCCAATGCGTAACTCGTGACATACGGATGTTTCCGCAAGCATTCCGACACGGCCTGTTTCAATTTGCCTGTTCCCATGCCATGCACGATAGAGACCGACGACATCCCCGACAAAAACGCCTGATCCAAATATTTGATCACGCGATCCAGCGCGTCGTCCACCGTTTTCCCGACAATCACCAATTCGAACGGCACAGTCTGTTCCTGCGAGGCGATGGGCGTGACTTCGGACACGGAAATTTTCGGCGTTGGCGAAATTTTGCTTTTGCCTAACGGAATCAGTTGGCTGACCGGCATGTCAACGCGCATGACGCCGACCTGAATTTCAGCGGATTTGCCATCTTTTGACAGGTTCAATACTGTGCCGGTTTGCTCCATGCCTGCTAATTTGACGCGCCCGCCGACCACAAGTTCGCCGCGAGGCAATTCAGGCTCAGGCCGCGCCGGTTTTTTATGTTTCTGCAATTCCTGATGCACCTGCGCGGAGGCTTGATGCAAGGTTCTGACCTGCTCTTTGCCTTGTTCGCGGGTCGCTTTCGGCAGCGATTGCAGCACGTCCTGCGATTGGCGAATGGCGCGATCTACGACCTGTTTCGCTTCCTCCAGCGCCTTACCGAGAATTTCCTGCCGCTTCTTTTCGGCGGACGCGGCGAGGCGATCCGTCTCTTTTTCAAGGCGCAGCACGCCGCGGTATTTCGCCTCGACTTCGGCCTGTTTGCGCTCCAATTCCTCGTTTTCTTTCGTCAGTTTGCGAATCAGATGATCGACCCGCATCAGGTCTTCACCCATCAAATCTTTGGCGCGTTCGATCAGATGCGTCGGCAAACCGAGCCGTTCGGCAATCACGAACGCGTTGCTTTTGCCGGGAATGCCGATCAACAGGTGATACGTCGGCGACAGCGTATTTACGTCGAATTCCACGCAGGCGTTGAGCGTGCGCGGATGCGTGTAGGCATACGATTTGAGCGCGTCGTGATGCGTGGTGGCGAGGCACATCGCATTGACCTTGTCCAAATATTCCAGCATCGCGACGCCGAGCGACGCGCCTTCCGACGGGTCTGTTCCCGCGCCAAGCTCATCGAGCAGCACGACGCTGCGATCCGTCACTTGCGCAAGAATGCCGACGATATGGCTGATGTGCGATGAAAACGTGCTGAGATTCTGCTCGATGCTCTGCAAATCGCCGATGTCGGCAAAAATCTGATCGAACACGCAAAGCACGCTGTCTTTCGCGACGGGGAGATGCAAGCCCGCCTGCGCCATTAAAAAGAGCAGCCCGACGGTTTTCAGCGACACCGTTTTTCCGCCGGTATTCGGTCCGGTAATCAAGAGCGCCCGGCGTTCTGCGTCAAGCTGAATATCAATCGGCACGACCTTCTGCGCATCCTGTTCGTATTGCATCAGCAGCAGCGGATGACGCGCCTGACGCAGCGCAAAACGGCTGTCGCGCACCAATTGCGGCGGCTGGCAATGCCAATGTTCGCTCAAGCGGGCTTTGGCGTTGATGAAATCGAGTTCGCCGAGAATCAGCATCGTCTCTTCGATCTCAATCCGCGACGCCCGCACCATATCGGACAATTCCAGCAGAATGCGCTGAATTTCCTGCCGCTCTTCCGCTTCTAACTCAGCGATCTGATTGTTCATGTCAACGGTTTCGACCGGCTCGATAAAGACGGTGACGCCGCTGGACGATTGATCGTGAACGATCCCTTTGATGCTGCCCCGCGATGAGGCTTTGATCGGGACGACATAGCGGTTATGCCGCAGCGTGACGACCTGATCCTGAATATGCCCCTGTGCGTCATGGCGTTGCAAATATTGTTGCAGCCAGGCTTGAATCTTTTCTCTGGCGTGGCGCACATCTTTGCGGATCTGCTTCAATTTCGGGCTTGCGCCGTCCAAAATTTCGCCTTCTTCGTCAATCGAACGCTCAATCGCCTGTTCAAGCGGCACGACCAGGCAAATTTTCTCCACTTTCGCCCGAATAAGGGGATACGCTGGCGGCTCGATCTCAGCGAGATATTTCGTGATTGCTCTGCCGGTTTTTAAGGTTTTATAAATCTGCCATACATCCAACGGCTCAATCACCGTTCCTTCGACGCGAGCCTGCGCTAATATCTCGCGCAAATCGGAAAAGCTCTGAATCGGCAATGCGCCATGCAGCGCGCGAAGCTCTTTCACCTCACTGACCTCAGCCTGCCACGCCTCGATGATTTCATATTCAGCCACCGGCGACATGCCGGCGACATGCGCTGCGCCAAGCGAAGAACAGGCAAATTGTTGGAGGTAGGTTTTGACCTTATCAAATTCTAATGCTTGTACTGTCAGTTGTTCCATGCTATTTTTAAAGGTGTTCGAAAAATTCTTCTATTGTCAGATGAATATCTTTTGCAATCTGCCGCAATAAGATTGGGGAAATATCTCTTCCCTGATGAAATGGAACAGTTGTACAACGTCCATCAAGATGCCGATATTGCTTATGAGAGCCTCGTTGACGAACTTCTACAAAGCCCAGCTTTTCAAGGATTGCTGCCACTTCTTTAGGTTTTGAAATCGGATATTTGCCCATATTATGCAACCAAAAGCTCTTGAGTGCCAACGAATTCAGTTTCTATTGTAGGCTCTCCGTCTTCAAGCAATAATTCGACTACTTCTCGAAGATTTTCTTGTAATTCATCGAGCGTTGCCGCCTGCGTATGCGCTCCAGGAAAACCGGGAATATATGCGACATAGAGCCGTGTTATCGGACATCGTTCGATAATCGCCGTATAGTGCCTCATATTGCCTCCATGCGCTGCCGTTATGCTGGCAGCGCCTCTTTGACGAACTGATTGATCAATTTGCCATCCGCGCGGCCTTGCGTTTTCGGCATGACATATTTCATGACCGCGCCGATTTCTTTGGCCGAGGTTGCGCCGACGGCCTGAATCGCTTCGCGCACCAACGCCCGCACCTCGTCGTCGCTCATCTGCTGCGGCACATACGATTCCAACACGGCCATTTCCGCCTGCTCTTTCTGCATAAGCTCGATGCGCCCGCCTTTTTCGAACATTTCGATTGATTCTTTGTGCTGCTTGATCAGCGTGCCGATGACTTTGAAAATGTCCTCGTCTTTCAATTCCCGCATCAACTCGATTTCTTTGTTTTTCACCGCCCCGCGGATCTGGCGGATTGCGGCCAAACGCGATTCTTCTTTCTGTTTCATCGCGGTTTTCATGTCCTCATTCAAACGTTCTTTCAATGTCATAATTTCCCTCGCTGCTTCATAGATCAGGAGTGCCAAAGCTTGCTTTGGCGGTCAAAGCAAGCTTTGACACTCCTCACTTCCGAAGTCTTCAAGACTTCGGAAGTCTAAGATTTACGATCTATTCGAACACAATTGGTATAATTTTCGAAAAATGTGCCGTCTGGAGAGCATGACCGCGAAAAGAACTTCAATGTCAAGGAAAAAATACCTCTTTGCGGTTGTGGCGGCCTTCTCAGGCGCA
>CAZMEO010000358.1:0-3850 GCA_964565315.1 uncultured Candidatus Moduliflexus sp.
GCGAACGTGTTCGGCACGGCGGTCGCGTCCAGAGTGATTCGCTTTTCCATTGCCGCCGCGATCACCGCACTGTTCGTCATTGCCGGCGCGTTGCTGCAAGGGGACGAAGGGATGCGCACGCTCAGCGGCTTGACCGCGCAAGACCTGGATACCGCCTTTATTTCGACGCTCGCCGCCGCCGTCACCACGACCGGCATGACCTATCTTGCCTTGCCGGTTTCGACCTCGCAGGCGATGGTCGGCGCGATTCTTGGGATCGGCCTGACACGTGATCAGCCGATTCACTGGAACGGACTGAAAAAGGTCGTGATCTGTTGGGTCGGCACGCCGGTCGGGGCAATGGCCGCAGCGTTTGCGCTGTATCACCTGTTCCGCTGGATTCTCAGCAAATTCACCTTCGGCATATTGACGCTGAACGCGCTTGTCAAATATGGCTTGCTCTTCAGCGGCGCGTATGGGGCGTATGCGCTCGGCGCGAACAATGTCGCGAACGTAACCGGCGTGTTCGCCGCCGCCGGACTCATCAGCATCGCGCAGGCCGCGCAGATCGGCGGCCTCAGCATTGCGCTCGGCGCGGCGACCTTCGGCAAGCGCGTAATGTTGACGGTCGGCGGCGAACTTGTGCCGTTAGATGGATTTTCCGCGTTTGTTGTGGTGTTCGCGCAAGCGATTACTATTCATATTTACGCCGAAATCGGCGTGCCGGTTTCGACTTCGCAAGCGGTTATCGGCGCGGTCTTGGGCATCGGCATGGTGATGGGGATGAAAACCGTCAATCTGCGGGTCTTGCTTAATATCGTCATTGGCTGGCTGTCAACGCCTGTGATTTCAGGGCTTGCCGCGTTTGCCATGCTGAAACTCTGGATGCTGCTGACATGACACGCACAAGAGGAAATTCCTGGAGAACTGTTGCATATTAAACGGAATGAAAAATCTCTTGACATCGCATCCGCTTTCTATGTAAAGTTGTTTTTGCGTTATCGACGATCCGAATCGCGAATTTTACGCGGTTCTGCGACAACATATTGACGAAGAGAGCGCGTTCCGCCATCATGAAACTCCATATTTTAGTCATTGACGACAGCGAAACGGCGAGGGAAGCGATTGCCAGCGTGCTTCCCAAACGGGAATATACCGTGACGATGATGTCAACGGGAACGGAAGCGTTGTCCTATCTTGACGAGCATCCCAGCGATTTCATCTTTTTAGACGATTCGCTTTCGGATACCGATGGATTAAGCCTGCTGCATACGCTGGTCAAAAAATTCCCGGACGTGCCAGTCGTAATGGTGACGGAAAGCGGTTCGGAAAAATTAGCAGTCAATGCGCTGAAAAGCGGGGCGTCTGATTATCTTGTCAAATCAAGCGATTTCATCTCGAAAGTTCCCCACATTATCCGAGAAAACCTTGATAAATATGAAATGAAGCGTCGGAATCGCGATCTTGAAACGCAGTTGCGGGATTCCTTCAAACAACTGAAGCAGTTGAATCGCGAGCTGGAAGAAAAAGTGCTGGAACGGACGGAAGAATTGGAACGCGCCTACCAGCTTTCCAACGAACTGATGGCAAAAGCGGTGGATTCGAATATGCAATTGGCCGAATTGTACACGGAAGTGGACGAATCGCGGCGCAAATTGGATCTGAAAATCCGCGAGCTGTCGCTGCTCAACGAGCTTGCGCAGGAAATCACCTCGGCCTCGGATAAAGATCATTTGTTGCGCATCGTCCTGGACGCTGTCCACGAAGAGTTGGCGATTGATCACTGTGCGCTGCTTCTGTTGAATGAAGAGACGCAGCATTTGCATATCGGCATGTCGTTCGGCACGCCGGATGATCTACTGTTGGCGTCGCATTCGCTGCGCGGCGAGCAGATTTTACTCGATGTGATTCGCAAAAATCGCCCGCTGTTAGTTCAAGATGTCCAAAGCGACGCGGATTTTGCGCCATTAGCCACTGATTTTCCCGGCATCGAAAGTTTTGTGCTGATTCCCATTCGCACCAAACAGAAAGAATTGGGCGTATGCACCGCTTACGGATACGAGCAGAATGCCACGTTGACGCAGGATGACGCCACGTTTGTCCTCTCCTTAGCCACTCAGACCGCGTTAGCGTTAGTCAACCTTGACGAAACGGCGCGGAGAATTCAGGCTGAACAATTTGCGATGGTAGGGAAAGCTGTCAGCTATCTCACCGGAGAGCTTGACGTAGCCTTCTCCGCCATGCGCCAGGCGATTGACCCGGAAATTCAGCCGAATGCAAGCCAGCGCATCGAAGAAGAAATAGCATGGATCGCCGGAACGCTTCAGGAATGCGCCGAGTTTGCGCAAGGGCGGCATGGAACGCTTTCACGCCAGCGATGTTCGGTCAAAGAATTTCTTCAAAAGATTCAGACTAAACTTACGGCGCAATTCTCCGGTCAAAATATTCAGACGGCGCTTGAGGTTGAATCCGATTGCGAATGGACGATTGATGCCGAGAAAATGCGGCGGGTGTTGTTGAATTTCGCGGAGAATGCCCGGCAACGCATGCCCAATGGTGGCGTATTTACCATCAAAAGTCGGCAAGAAGGAGAGAAACTCCTCTTGACGTTGACAGATACCGGCTCTATGCTTCCTCTGGAGAGCCAGATGCCAGCATTCGACGCCAGTTGGACGGCTGAAAGCGAGCGTCAGGACATCGGATTCGGAATGCTTATCGCGAAAAAAATTCTGGATGAGCATGAGGCCGCTCTTGAGGTTCAGAGTGGAAAAGACCAGGGCACGACATGTTATCTTACGTTCTTACCGGCTCGATAACTCTGGGAAGGACACGGTCATTACTCTTCTTTCCAGGCGGAACGAATTAACCTGGAGCAGCATTAGGAACGTTGTATATGGCACAGTTTAATTATAATACGCGAGAAATTATTGCAAAAGTGGTCTATTACGGGCCGTCAGTCGGCGGAAAAACCACGAATTTGCAATGGCTTCACAGCAAATTGGATCCCAGAAGCGTCGGAAAACTCTTCTCCTTAGAAACCGAAGCCGACCGCACGCTCTTTTTTGATTTGCTCCCGATTAACCTCGGCAACATCAAAGGGATGGATTTGCGCTTGAAGGTCTATACCGTTCCCGGCCAGGTCAAATACAATTCCACTCGGAAAATGGTGTTGACCGGGGCAGATGCGATTGCATTCATCGCGGATTCGGACGCCAAACGCCATAAAGATAACGTGGAGAGCCTGAAAAATCTGGCGGAAAATTTAGCGGCGAATGGGTTGAATATCCGAACGATTCCGCTGGTGCTGCAATATAACAAGCGCGATTTGCCGAATATCCTGCCGATAGATGTCATGGATAAGAAATTGAATTTTCGGAATTTGCCATCCTTCGGTTCAGTAGCCGTCGATCCGAGCGATAATGGCGTGTTGGATTCATTTATCGCCGTTCTCGTGGCAATGGTGGAGTCATTCGGGGAAAAATACAAGCTTGGTAAATCCGGCGAAGAAATCGGGCGGATTACGGAAAAATTAGAAAAGAATCTGCGTGAACATGTCGCCCGCAGCGCAGACGCCAAAACCGCGAAAAAACAGCGCGACCTCGAAGAGCCTGGAAAATTCGTGATTAAACCCAAACCTCCGCGAGATCAGTCTGCCCAGTTTTAACGGTGTTTCATCTCCTCTCTTCTTCAGGCGGTCAGGCATGACCGCCTGAATTATTCGAAAAACATGCATCCCACTTTATTTTTTTATTGACTCTTTCCTGAGCCTCTACGACTTCTCTGCATCAATCTTCTTTAATGAAACGATGCGGCTATGCGTAAGCAAAAATAGACATCTTTTCGTGCGCATTGCCGTAGTACACTGTTTCAT
>CAZMEO010000359.1:0-3844 GCA_964565315.1 uncultured Candidatus Moduliflexus sp.
ACAAACAATACACTCTCGCTCGCCATCGTCGTTGCCGCGCTTCTTGTTTCCGGGGCGCTTGTCTTCCTCGGCATGACGGTGCAGCGGCATGGCGAGACCCAGACTGTCCAGCTTGCGCAGCAGATTAAAGCGGAAGTTCTGGCCGCGTTGCCGACGCCGCAGCCAACCACAACAACCGGCGATTCGTCAGAGTTGCTCCAAAAAACCAAAGAAGCGGTGCTGACGGAATTGCGCAGCGGCGAAGTGATTGATCAGGAAGTTGACGCCGGCATTCAGCGTTTTATCCAGAAACAGCAGGAAGCGCAGGCGAACGCGCAGAAGGAACAGGAGCGGTTGGCGCAGGAAAAAGCCAAAAACGTCCGCCCGGTCGCCGCTGACAGCGATCACATTTTCGGCACTCCCGATGCCGCCATTTCGATTGTCGTTTATACAGACTTCGAATGCCCGTTCTGCAAGCCGTTTCATCAAACGCTCAAAGACCTCGTCACGGCGTATGACGGGAAAGTGAACTGGGTGTATCGCCATTTTCCGCTGCCGTTTCATAACCCCGGCGCACAGAAACAGGCGGAAGCTGTCGAATGCGCGGCAGAACTGGGCGGCAGCGATCTGTTCTGGAAATACGCCGACGCGATTTTCGAACGCACGACCTCGAATGGTAAGGGATTTCCGATAGAAAAATTGACGCCGTTAGCCGAAGAATTGGGGCTGGATAACGCACAGTTTCAGGCATGTTTAGACAGCGAAAAATACGCGCAGCGCGTGCAAGAGCAGACCAAAGATGGCGCAAACAGCGGGGTGAATGGTACGCCTGGCAGTATTCTGATCAACCATCAAACTGGCGAGATTGTCTCGAAATCAGGGGCGCTGTCGTTGGAAATGTTTAAGCAGGCAATTGATGAAATGTTGAAGTAAGGCGAACTGTCAGACACGTTTGACGTGTCTGACAGCGTTTCTGTCAGTTCGCGAGCATTCGCTCTTTTGCTTTTCGCGCCGCCGACGCGCCGTCAGCGGCGTAAATATCCGCGCCAATCGAATCGGCGTACTTCTGCGAGACCGGCGACCCGCCGACCATCACGACGACGTGTTCCCGGATCCCGGCAGCTTTCAGCGCCTCAATGCAGGTTTTCATGCCGGACATGGTGGTAGTCAGCAACGCGCTCATTCCCACGAAATGCGCCTCATGCTGCTTGACGGCATTCACGAATTTCTCCGGCGCGACATCCGCCCCTAAATCAATTACTTCGAACCCGACCCCTTCCAACATCATCGCCACCAGATTTTTGCCGATGTCATGCAAATCCCCTTTCACCGTGCCGATAACGAATTTTCCAAGCGGCTTGACGTTCTGCGCAATCAACTGCGGTTTCAGCAGCGCCACGCCTTCCTGCATAGAACGCGCCGCCATCATCATTTCCGGGATAAAATATTCGCCATCTTCGAACAATTGGCCGACCTCTGTCATGCCTGTAATCAAAGCATTATTCAAAATATTTTCCGCATCCAGTCCTTGTTCAAGCGCGGCGCTGACCCCCTCGACGACGCCGGGAATATCCCCTTCAATCAGGCATTGGCGAATTTCCTCGAACACTACCATGTCTTTCCTCCTGTTGCATATCTTTCAGTATCGAACGGAAAAGTTCGTTCATCGTCAGTACAACAAAATTTTCACAATTTATGCGATCTGCATTGAAAAACCCTTTGAAAAAATCAAGTTTTTTCCATGCGTAAACAGCGAGGGGCGGCATGCCGTTGAAATCAGGCGTGACACACATTCTCCTTGACAGAACGTTTACCGCTGCCAAAGCACGCTTTGGCACTCCTGAAAGTTTCTCAATGTCATGACAGCAGACGTGGTGGCGAGGAAAAAAGCTGTCAGACACCTTGGAGGTGTCTGACAGCGTGTCCACAACCTTGCGTGTCACGACATCTAAAAATTAACGTTCTGGCGTACTTATACGCATGTTCAGGTGAATTGATGGCAACATTATTTCTTGTCGGCATCGGTCCCGGCGGCAGAGAACATTTGACGCTGAAAGCGATTGACGCATTCTCGAACAGCCAGGTCATTGTCGGCTATGCCTTTTATCTCGAATTGATTCAAGAATTTCTTGTGGGAAAAACCGTCGTGAGCAGCGGCATGACGCAGGAACTCGACCGCTGCCGCCAGGCGCTTGAATACGTCAGGCAAGGCCAGAACACCTGCTTGATCAGCACGGGCGATCCGGGCTTATACGGCATGGCTGGCCCAGCGTTAGAATTGGCTGATGGGATTCACCTCGAAATCATTCCCGGCGTCAGCGCCGCATTTGCGGCGGCGGCAGAAGTCGGCGCGCCGCTCATGCATGATATGTGCACGATCAGCCTCAGCGATTTGCTCACGCCCTGGGAACTCATCCTATCGCGGCTCGAACACGCGGCGCAGGCGGATTTCGTCATCGCGCTGTATAACCCGAAGAGTCATGGACGCCCGCATCACATCAACGAGGCTATCAAGGTGCTTCTGCGCCACAAATCGCCGCAAACGCCGGTGGCTTCGGTGAAAAACGCCGGACGCGCAGGCGCAGAAACACGACTGGCGACGTTAGCGACAGTGGCGTATGATTTTATTGACATGAAAACAGTCGTCATTATCGGCAATGCTTGCACCTACATCAAACATGGCCGCATGATTACGCCGCGCGGTTACGCGATTTAATAACCACGAAACATACGAAATACACAAAAAATTTAGGAGCGCAAAAGCGTGTTTTTTGCACTCCTTCTATATTTTTCGTGTATTTCGTGTGTTTCGTGGTAAATTGATCATGCTGTGGATTATTGGCGGAACAGCGGAAACGAAACGTTTTATCGAACAATTGCGTGGGCGATTGGCGTATATCATTACCGTTGCGACTGACAGCGGGCGGGCGGCGCTGCCGGAAGGCGAGCCAGTTGTCGTCGGCAGAATGGATGCTGACCGGATGGGCGCGTTTGCGCGGGAACACGGAATTTCGATGGTGGCCGATCTCTCGCATCCATACGCCGTCGAGGTCAGCCAGAATGCGCGGCGCACCTGTCAGCAGTTGTGCATTCCATATTTCCGCTATCTGCGGGAACGCGCAGAATTGCAGAATGCCGTTCTGGTTGACTCGTTAGATGCGTGTCTCAATTTTTTGCAGACCGTCAGCGGCACGGTCTTTTTTACCACCGGCAGCAAACATGTCGCTGATTTTCAGCGTATGCGCGGCGTCAATCGGTTTGTGTTCCGCGTGCTGCCGACAGTTTCCAGCCTGCAAGAATGCGCGAGCGCTGGCGTCGCCATGCAGGATATTGTCGCGATCTTTGGCGTCTGCTCTGAAGAATTGAATGTCGCCATGTTTCGCGACTATCAGGCGCGATATGTCGTGATGAAAGATTCGGGCGACACCGGCGGCACGCCGGAAAAACTTCGCGCCTGCGCACGGCTCGGCATCACGCCGGTCGTCATCGCCCGCGCAGACGAAGACGGCATCTCAGACCTCGACCGGCTGGCAGCCATCGTGCTGGCGCAAGGTCAATTCTCCTCAACGACGCAAAGTTATCCACAAAACTATCCACAGTGATAACTATATATTTTACAAGATGTTATGTAATGTTTGTTTTTTAGATTGTGGATGATTTTGTGAAAAATCAGCTTTTCCCGATGCAAGAAGCGGTTTTCAGGAAAAAGTTATCCACAAGATTTCACACAGTCCCAAAATAGACATCTCAAAAGACAATTTTTTACATGGCATCGGAGATTGACAAACGGCGTGATTGGTGCTATATGTTATTCAGAAGGCGTGTTATCCCTCTCTGACAGGGAAACGCAAAGGAGGTGATGGCT
>CAZMEO010000360.1:0-3843 GCA_964565315.1 uncultured Candidatus Moduliflexus sp.
AATTTCTGCTGCAACTCTTCGCCGGTCAAAACGCCGTCGGAAAAGGCTTGTTGAAGTTTTTCGATCAACGTTGTCTCCTCCTCGCTGAAACAGGCGTTCTGCGCCAGCAATGTCCGCTGCTTGCTCAAAAACTCTTCCGGCGTCAACAATTCATTGCTGAAAGAATGATATAACAGTTGCAGGCGCTGCTTTAAGACAGCGGCGTGATCAGGAGCGGGAACGGCGGCAGGTTCGTTCGGCGGTTTTGGCGCGGATTTTGAAGGAATGACGACATGCGAATGCACAGTGGCATAGGCGTCTGAGAGCGCAAATTTGATCAGTTCGCTAAATCGCCTGGCATATTCGAAGTAGAGAAAATTGCCGCGTTTATCGCGCTTTTGCAGGATGTAAGCCAATCCCTGAGCATGTAAATCATCTAATTCCGAGAAACTTTGCCCGGCGATTTTAAAAATTCCGGAACAGGCGGCGTCCAGGCGATTGCAGGCCAGCAGGCCGATGCGGTCTGACGTATAAATAGCATGGCGGGCAAATTCCACGACCTGTTCCTTAAAGAGCGATTCCGGCTTCGTCGCCTGCTTGCCGTTTCCTTCAATTTCTTCAGGGGTTTCCCGGTCGCTTTCCGCGCTTTCATCGTCAGAATCGGCGGGCTTTCTGAAAAAGTCGAATAATCGGGAAGTTTTGGTCATATTATAGACTTTTTTCAAGCCTGTGGTCGCGACATGATGCGTGAGCCTGCTGAGAAATCCTCCGGCGGGCAGACATTGCAGCGCGAGCAAAAACCCATCGAACGAGGCCGAACCGAGGCTTTTCCAGAGTTCCGTATCCGTGATCAGCAAATGGCCGGATTTGATGTGTTCGATTTGCGACGCAATCATGAACACTAACTCTTCCTGCGAAAAAAACCGCTCGTTCTCCGGCTGCAAATGCTCGCTGCCGATAAAAATGAACGGGTGTTCCGTATTGCGGACGCTGATGCCGATTTTGCCGCGAGAAATAAAGCATTTCGGGGGAATGATGCCGAGGAAATCCGCTAACCGTTCAATCAGGTCGTACAGCATCGGATAATTGGCGCTGCCGACCTGCTCGCAATACGCTTCGATGCCTTCGCTGTCGTCTTTGGAAATCACTAACGTCGTGAGCCAATGCTGCACGCGCCGGAAATATTCCTGCTCTCCCGGATGCATCAGGCGCTCGTCGTCCTCTTCTTTCAAGCGATGATACCGCTCGGGCAAGCCGGCGAAGTGTTTGCAATGCTGACTGAGGAAGGCGGTCTGCTCTGGCGTGACGTTTTCGGCGTAATGCTGCGGCGTGAGAAGTTGATAGGCTTGAAGAAAAATTGGCGCATGCAGTCGAAGCAGCGCGGCGTCAGGCGTCTGTTCAAGCAGTTGTTGAAACACTTGCCAGAAATGCTTATACGCATCCGCATAAAACGGCGCGTGGCGCAGCAGCGCGAGATAGGCGTCTGCGGCTAAATCAAACCGCTTCACATCATATTCGTAAATCAACCCAAGATCAAAATACGCTTTCGCTAAGTCAGGATCGGCGGAAAAGAGATGAAATTCCTCAAGTTCCCAGGCATGAAACACGCCTTTTTCGAATTTCTCCGACGTGGTGCGCAGTTCGATAAATTTTTGATACTGCGCAATCGCGGCCTCAAATTCCTGTTTCGTGTTCAGCATTTCGCCGAGTTTGAGGTAATACAGGTCAAAATCAGGCGCGGCATTCAGCAAGCGCTGATAAATATGAATGCAGGCGTCCCATTGCTGGTGGCTTTCGCAGGCTGCCGCCAAATAGAACGGCATTTCCGCGTTTTCTGGAAAGAGGCGCAGCATTTCTTCGAAAAAACTGATGGAATCAACGCGCTGCAAGGCGTCTTCGATAAGCGCGGACGCATTTTCATGCTGTTCATGTTTCAGCAGAATCGAGAGAAGCAGCGTATAGGCTTTGAGCGTTGGGGTATGTTCAAGCGATTGTTGCAGAAGCGGAACGGCAGACAGGCGTTTGCCCTTTTTCAAGGCGGCTTCGGCCAGGGAAAGGTATTTTTCATATTCCGGCAGCGGAAAGAGCCGGGCGGCTTCTTTGAGCAGCCAGCGTTTTCGCTCCCAGATCGCGCTGAACAGCGAGGTTTCTTCGATTTTCAGCGAATCGCCGCTCAGTCCGTTGTGATACTCGATGATGTTGCGCTGGTCGAACGTATCAGAATAGACGCGGCCATCCGAGGCGACAGCGGCAACAAGCAAGCGCGTTCCCGTCAGCGCCATCCACATCGGCGTTTTTTCTTCTTGTCCCTGTTCGTCGGGAAAATGATACGAGGAATTCAATCGCAGCACGACGAAGACGGCTTCGTCAGGACGCAAAAGGCGGCTGATCACTTCAGCGACGTTTTGCGGCAGATCAGGCTCAATCAAAGACGGGTCAACGATAGGCAGCGCAACTGCCAACTTTTCAGGAAGCTCGGAATTCGAGGCGTCGGAAGAATCATTCATCGTAGAGGCTGCATGAAGATTATATGATTGGGCTTTCATAAAAATGGACATTCCTATTGTCGTGGTTATCGCCTTTCATCGTCTGCTGGGTCGTTCGAAGTTGTAAGAGTCGCGCCGCGTTCGCAAATAAGATCGCCTGCTCAATCGCCGCATCGCCATGCGCCGCCTCACGCGCG
Organism: uncultured Candidatus Moduliflexus sp.; assembly: GCA_964565315.1. GTDB lineage: Bacteria > Moduliflexota > Moduliflexia > Moduliflexales > Moduliflexaceae > Moduliflexus. The sequence goes on from CAZMEO010000360.1 coordinate 2,663, forward strand.
GCCTGAAGCGCGTGACGTTGATGCCAAAACGGCCAATCAGAGCCGAAAAGCAGCCGTTCCGCGCCGAGCGCGTCAAGCGCCTGCCGAAGGTGCTGCGCCGGTTGGCCGCTGATTTCAAGAAACACCTGTTCATGCCGCCGCGCAAGCTGAATCGCCAGGTCATATTGCGTGATCCCCGCATGCGCCAGAACCACCGGCATGTCGGGAAAGCGCTGCAAGATCGGCCAAAACTCTCTGAGATCGGCATACCGCTGCGTCTGCGGTTCGCGTCCGGTGATGCCGCTATGAATCATCAGCGGCAGATGATGGGGCGCAAATGCCTCACAAATTTCGCCGACTTCCCTTGAATTCATGCGGATTCGCTGGAAATTCGGATGCAATTTTAATCCTTGTGCGCCTGAACGGAGATATGTGTCAAGTTTTTCCCGCCATCGCACATCCTTCGGGTGAATCGAGCAAAACAGAATGAGCGCGTTCGTCTGCCGGCATGCCGCAATCAGCCGCGCCGAACGGTCGCATCCGTCGGCATATTCTATCGGCAGCACGACGCTGAGATCAATGTGATGCGTTTGCATGTCGCGCAGCAAATTGGGAATGGTCATGCCGCGCAGGACGCGAGGCCGCCGCAGCAGCGTGAGCGCCGCATGTTTGAGAAAGCCGAAAGAAAACAGCGGTGGGCGTTTGCGATAAAAAAGACGCGACGAATCTTCTATCGCGCCGGAACTGATCATCAATTCCGGCGGCGGCGGCGTTGATTCATGCAGTGAGCGCTGGCGCTGCGCCGGGAAAATCTCGCCAAGATGCGTATGAAAATCGAGAATCACTGTCCCGAACGCGCTTCTTCGCCCGGTTCGACCCAGGGAGTGAACTTCATGCGGAAGCGTTCGCCGACGCTGCCGCCGACGCAGAATTCGAGCGTGTCCTCATCATGATTCACGCGCAGCGTAAAGGCCGACTGGCTGGCATTAATTTTTTCCACTAAACGGGTACAGGTGTCAATTTCCATTTGAATAATATCTTTGTAGGTAAACATCGTTCTTGCGCCGCACATCGCCGGGAAAACGGCGTCGCCGCCTCTCGGCGATGGCCGCGTCATTGAGAGTTCAACCTCACAGGTTTCGAAAACCTGTGAGGTTTTTGCGTCAATGAACGATTGCGAATATCTACCAATAAAATGTGAC
>CAZMEO010000361.1:0-3793 GCA_964565315.1 uncultured Candidatus Moduliflexus sp.
TTGCAGCGCCGCGTCGAAATCGGGCGGGCGCTGTCGGTTGACCCGAAACTGCTGCTCTTAGACGAGCCTGCCGCCGGAATGAATCCCAGCGAAGTCAACGATTTGATCGAGTTGATTCACTGGATTCGGAAGCAGTTCAACCTGACGATCTGGTTGATCGAGCATCACATGCGCGTCGTAATGAGCGTCTGCGAGCGCATCAAAGTCATTGATTTCGGACGGGCAATTGCCGAAGGCACGCCGACCGAAATTCAGCAAAATCCGCACGTCATTCAAGCCTATCTCGGCGAAGACGACGCGGCCTGATTTTTCTGTTTCGGTGGATTGCCAGAGAATGCCAATCCACCGAACAGACCCCGCATCATTGCGACGGCTGTCGCTCCATGCACTCTGTATGCGTGAAACCGAATTGTTCGTACAGTCCATGCGCGTCGCGGGTGCGCAATAGCTTTTTAGTGGAACGCAACGCCGGATGTTCCATGACGCAGCGCATCAAAAATTTCCCAAGCCCGCGCCCGCGAAAACGCTGGTCAATAATCACGTCCGCAATCCACGCAAACACAGCGTAATCCGTGACGGCTCGCGCAAAGCCGATCTGCTCGTCGCCATAAAATACCGAAAAGCAGAGCGAATGCTCGACGCAGGCTGCCACTGTTTCTTTTGTTCTCATGTTTGCCCAGTATGTCTCATGCAGCAGCCGATATACCGTCTCAATATCCACCGCAGACGTATCATCGACAATTTTGAAATCATCGTTATGCCATTCCATCGGCGAGTCTCCCTTTAAATAAGCGAATTCGTTCATTATAAACGTGTCTATGCGCACTGTTCCGACATGGCGCACGTTCAGGATTCCTGTCAAGAATTTCGAGATGCGTGCTTGACAAAATCCGCGAAATTTCTCGTGATGGCACGACATACATGAGTGTTCACCAAGATGTGATGCGATATCGAGGAAAAAGCAATGTCTATGCAGCGGGCAAAAGCGCGAGAACTCGCGCAAGAATTTTTACAGCGAAACGATCCGCTCGGATGGTTTGAAGCATTATACGCGCAAGCCGACCAAGACGCCAGCGGAATTTCCTGGGCAGATTTGAAACCGAATCCGAACCTGTTAGCCTGGCTGGAGCGCAAAGCGATAACAGGCAGCGGCAAACGCGCCCTGAAAGTCGGCTGCGGTCTGGGCGACGATGCCGAAGAGCTTGCTCGGCGCGGTTTTGGCGTGACCGCATTCGACATTGCGCCATCTGCGATTGCCTGGTGTCTCGCCAGGTTTCCGCATTCGCCGATCGCCTATCATATCGCCGATTTATTTCATGCGCCGTCTGAGTGGCGCGGCGCGTTCGATCTCGTTCTGGAAGCATATACGCTGCAAGTGCTGCCGTCGGAATTACGAGGCAAGGCGATGGCGAGAATTGCCGAGTTTGTCGCGCCTGGCGGAACGCTGCTGGTGATTTGCCGGGGGCGCAGCGCGGAAGATTCGACGGGACAGATGCCCTGGCCGCTGCTGCGCGACGAATTGAACACGTTTACGCATTATAATTTACATGAATGCGGATTTGAGGAGTATTTCGATCAGGAAGAGCCGCCAGTGCGCCGTTTCTGCGTGCAGTATCTTAAAAAATTCTCATGAAAAGACCTCACAGCTTTTGAAAATCTGTGAGGTCTTGTTAAAAATCATTTGTCAGACACTGTCAAGGTGTCTGACAAATTTCGCTCCGTTCAATACAAGTAAATACCCCTGTAACTCAACCGCTCGCATTGTGTTTAGAAGTTCACGCTGCTGCCGTCGTAACATGCAATGTAGATATTCTTAATTTCCTCGACTGTCGGTGTGCGCGGGTTGCATCCCGTGCATGGATCATTCATCGCATTCTGCGAGATGGCGTCGAGTTTCTCATTCCACGTTGTTTCGTTGATGCCATACGCTTTGATAGAATTGACGATGCCCACCGACTGGCGCAGCGCTTCAACTTCGCGAGCGAATGCTTCCGCGCTGGTTTTGCCGAGGAGTTCAGCCAGGAGCGCATATTTCGCAGTGTGTTTGCTGTTGAAACGAATGACGTTCGGCATCAGCAGCGCATTCGCGCAGCCGTGTGGAATGCCAAACATGCCGCCTAACTGATGCGCCATTGAATGGATGATTCCTAACAGCGCGTTTGTAAATGACATGCCAGCGAGACAAGACGCATCGTGCATCGCTTGACGAGCGTTCATGTCTTTGCCATCGTTGTACGCGCGCGGGAGATATTCGAACACCATTCTCACCGATTCGAGGGCTAATGCATCAGTATAGCTCGTTGCCAGCGTTGAGGCAAACGCTTCGCAATCATGCGCCAGCGCGTCCATGCCCGTGTTCGCCGTCACGTCAGGTGGCATCGAGGCGCAAAGATCGCCATCGATAATCGCCACGTCTGGGCAGATTTCGTATGAAACAATCGGGTATTTCACCCCTTTGGCGCGGTCAGTGATCACGGTTGCGCAGGTCACTTCAGTGCCTGTGCCGCTGGTTGATGGGATGGCGATAAATGTCGCCTTCTGGCGAAGCGGCTTGATGCTGAATGGCGGCAGAATCTCCTCAAATGTCGTGTTGGGATGTTCATAGAATACCCACATTGCCTTTGCCGCGTCAATCGCAGAGCAGCCGCCCAGCCCGACGATAACATCCGGCTGTTCGGCGTGAAACATCTTTGCGCCTTTCATCACCGTTTCGATGGACGGATCTGGTTCGACTCCGTCAAATACGGCAGAGGCGATGCCCGCATCTTGCAGCAGCGCTTGCGTTTTCGCCAGAAAGCCGGTTTTTTTCATTGAACTGCCGCCAGTCACGATGACGGCCTTTTTGCCTTTTAACTGTTTCAGATTCTCGATGCTGCCAAGCCCATGATAGCTTGTGCGCGGAACAATAAATGCTGCCATGCTTCTTTCTCCCGTTATAAAAAATACGATAGTTTTAGTTTTCAGTGAATTGGGTGAAATCGAACAACTAATATCGATAAATTTATATCGATATTTTTTGTCAATATAAATTTATTATTATTTAATGCAGAGAGATTTTTGTATGACATGTTGGTCGAAACACGCCAGAACTGAGGCGTCTCGACCAACATGGAACAAGAGTGAACAGATGAAGTTATTTTTTACATTCCTTACTTCAAAATTGGAAATGGTACCCAAATCAATTCCGGAAAACGAATTTTGTCCGCAACCTCCGCACGCACGCCATGCTGATACGTTTGAGTATAAAGAATGGCTAATGGTCCATCATCGAGAATAATCTCTTGAATCTGGCGATAGAGCGCTTGCCGTTTATCAGGGTTAAGCTCGCTTGCCGCCTGTTCGACCAATTTCGAGGTGTGCAGATTGACGTAATTGCACCACCACGCCAACGCCTGTATCGTCGCATCATCGTTAGGACTATCGCTATGAGCGATCGCTTTCGCAAACGAATCAGGATCGGGATAATCAATGCCCCATTCCCATACAAACAATTGAAACTCTTTCCGGCTGCTATAAGCCTCTGGCATTAACTCTCCGCCAGTTCGTTGATTGATCGTTACCCTGATACCAATATCCCCCAAATCTTTTTTCAATTGCAGCGCTAAGTCTATCCAGGGAGAAAAGTTCAGACACTTTAGCTCGACGTCGAATCCATCAGGATAACCAGCGTCAATGAGAAGTTGTTTGGCTTTTTCAACATTATGAGTATACGGCGTTTCAGGCCAATGTCCTAAAATTCCTTTAGGAATAAAGGTCTGAATTTTCTCCCCCGTCCCTTGTAAGATGTTATTGA
>CAZMEO010000362.1:0-3792 GCA_964565315.1 uncultured Candidatus Moduliflexus sp.
CCGAGGTGAAATACATGAGCAGCGCGGGAATGCGGGTGTTTCTCACCATTCAAAAGCAATTGAAGCCGATCAGCGGGGGGCTGGTGTTGGTGCGCCCGTCCGAGGCGATGCTGAAGGTGTTCAAATTAGCGGGCTTTCACAAGCTGTTCGAAATCATTCTCGGAGACGACGACCAAACGGAGCAGAAGCAACCGCAGCGAGAACAGCGCGTCTTGCATGGTATTCCCTTCGAATGCGCGAGGCAAGCGGCGACAGTTGGAACGTGGTCGGCGCTGACCTCGAAAAAGGATGTCATCACCGCATTTTACGATGACGGCGACGCCTATGCCATCAACGCCAATCACGCGCGATTCGGCTACGGCCTGTCCGCGCCGGGCGAGAGCTTCGCGGAGTGCAAAGATTTGCTTGGCGAGTGCGTGGTCGTGAATGGCAATTATTTCTATTATCCCGCCATTAAAAATGCCGCCGTTGATTTCGTGTTAGCGCAAGAAGCCAGCCCTGACCTGCATTATCAATTCATGACGGGCGGGCTGTTCGACGGAGCGTATGCCCACGCGCTCGCCTTCGGCATGGATGGCGCAGAGCGCGGGCTTGGCGACCTGCTCGACGGGCTTGGTGAGTTAGTGGAAACCAATCTGTTCGGCGTGGTTGGCGTGTTGGAAAGCGCGGGCATCTGGGGCATGAATTTCAAAAAGACGCCGATTGCCGAGCATTTTCCCGCCACCGGCTCGATGAAAGACCGCGAGCGTTTTGCCGAATTTATGGATTTTCCGATTGAAGCGAGTTTCAGAGATCATGTCATCGTGGCGGTCGGGCTGGTTTGCAAAGACAAGCAGCGTTTGTCAGACGCCGGTCAGCGCATGTTCCCGGAAGAAAGCGCCAATCACCTTCATGGCGTTGTGTTCGAAAAAGCGCCGGTCAGCCGGAATATTGACGATTTTCAGGGCGAACTTGAGCGCGTGATCGCGAGCCTCAAGCCGTTGAAAGTGCAGCATCTTTTGCAAAAATCGCGCTTTAAAGGCGGATTGCTCGGCATCGTGCCGGTTGAGGAGGCGTAAAATATGGAACTCTTTTTAGGCGCGTTGAATTTAGGGCTGATTTTCAGCTTTTTGGTCGTGGGGATTTGCCTGACTTATCGCATTTACAATTTTGCCGATATTACGGTGGAAGGGAGTTTCACGCTCGGCGGCGCGGTGGCGGCGGTCGGCATAGCCAGCGGCATGAATCCGCTGCTCGCGACGCTGTTGGGCGCGTTCGCGGGTTCGGCTGCCGGATTCTGCACCGGCCTGATTCATGCAAAATTGAACGTCAACGGCCTGTTGGCTGGCATTATCGTCATGACCGGCCTCTATTCGGTCAACCTGCATGTCATGGAGAAATCGAACATCCCGCTGATGTCGGTCAAAACGCTGATTTCGGCGATAAATGGGCTGAATCCGGGCATCAATTCGGAATTATGGCTCTTTCTGATGCTGCTTCCGGCGATTGCGCTGTTTATGGCGCTGTTTGCGCTGTTGCTGAAAACGGATTTGGGCATCACGATCCGCGCCACCGGCAACAATCCGATCATGGTGGCGGCCAACGGCGTGAATGTTGACGCGATGAAAATTTTCGGCATTGCGGCGTCCAATGCGCTGGTCGCGCTGTCGGGCGCGTTATTGGCGCAATATCAGGGCTTTGCCGATATTGGCATGGGCGTCGGCGTGTTCGTGTTCGGCCTCGCCTCCGTCATCATCGGCGAAGCGCTGTTCAGGGGCGCGGATGTCTGGAAAATCGTGGCGGGCTTGTTCGTCGGCTCGCTGCTGTTTCGCGTCATGGTGGCATTAGCGCTGTATGTCGGCCTGAATCCGATTGATTTGAAGCTCGTGACGGCGGGTTTTGTCCTCGCGACGATCATCATCTCGCAGAAAATGCGCGGAGGTTCGAAAGCCGCGTCTCGTCAACTGATTGCGGCCACGCTGATCGTTGTTGTCGCGCTTGCCGCGATCTTCGCCGCGCCCAATCTCAAGAGCCGTTTTGCGCCAAAACCGACGCATAACATCGCGGTGATTCTGTTCAACGAATCGCAGATGTTGACCATTACCAGAGACAGCCTGATTGCGCGGCTGAACGAATTGGGCTATCGCGAGGGGGAAAACACGAAATTCGCCATCAAAAGCGCCAACGGCGATATGAGTATGCTGAACACCATCGTTGACGAGCAGAAATCCGCGAAGCCGGACGTGTTCGTGACGATTTCCTCGCAGGCGACGCAGGCGGTGTTCAACAAGGTCAAAGATATTCCGATTGTGTTTGCGACGGTCGCGAACCCGTTTATTCTCGGCGTCGGCAACTCGGAGACGGATCATCCGCCGAACATTACCGGTGCGTATGGCGCGTTCCCGGCGGAAGGCATGTTGAGCATTCTGGAAAAGTTTTTTACGGGACAAACGACCATCGGCGAAATCTGGAATCCAGGTTTAGCGAATACCGTGTTTAACATCAACGCGCTGAAAAAGGCGATGGAAACGCGCCCGAATTTCGCGTTCGAGGGGGTGACGGTCACGTCGTCGAACGAGGTGTTGCAGGCGGCGGCGCTGTTAGCTCCGAAAATCAACGCCTTCGTGTTAGTGCCGGATGTCATCGTTTTTGAGGCGTTTAATTCTATCGTCTCCGTCGCGAACAAGCAGCGCATCCCGATTTTCTCTTCCGATATCGAAAAGCTGAAAGACGGCGCGCTCGTGGTCTATGGCTTTACCTATGCGCAGAGCGGCCTGCAAGGAGCGGAATTGGTGCATCGTGTCTTGAATGGGGAACGCGGCATTCCGTTCGAAAAATATAAGAAAATGGTGTTCGGCATCAATCTCGACGTCGCAAAGGAATTAGGAATCGCCGTGCCTGAAAGCGCGCGAAAGGACGCGACAGAGATATTCGAAAATGGCGCATTGACCGTCGTTCAATAATTTTTCAAGTGTGATGAGGCATATCCATGATACATATCGAGAATGTGAGCAAAACCTTTGATAAAGGCACGAGCTACGAACTGGTCGCGCTGGATTGCATCAATTTGGAGATCGCCGACGGCGAATTTGCCACGATTATCGGGACGAACGGCTCAGGAAAAACGACGCTGCTGAATATCATCGCCGGAACGATTTTTCCCGATGAAGGCCGGATCGTGCTGAATAACAGAGACATTACAACTTTCCCGGATTATTCCAGGGCGCGGCATGTCTCCCGCGTGTTTCAAAATCCATTTTCCGGGACGGCGCCGGATATGACCATCGCGGAAAACCTGCTGCTCGCCTATAAACGCGGAAAAATCAAGCTGCCGACGATGAGCCTGAATCGAGAAATGTCGGCCTTGTTCCGGCAGGAAATCGCCCAATTGGAAATGCAGCTCGAAGACCGCCTGGATAGCAGGATCGGCAGGCTGTCCGGCGGCCAGCGTCAGGCGATTACGCTGCTGATGTCCGTGCTGATCAAGCCCGATGTCTTGCTGCTCGATGAACATACGGCGGCGCTTGATCCCAAAACCGCCGCGCAAGTGCTGAAACTGACGAAAGAGTTTATCGAGCGCGACCGGCTGACGACGGTCATGATCACTCACAGCATGCAGCAGGCGTTAGAGCTTGGCACGAAAACCATCATGATGTATAAAGGGCGGATTATTGACGTGCTGACGGAACGCGAAAAACGGACGTTGACGACCGACGATCTGCTTGATAAATTTGCCGATCTCCGCAAGCAGGAAAAGCTGACGGATGAAATTTTAGACGAACTGCGGAAAGAATATTTTTAAGCGGTCAGAGT
>CAZMEO010000363.1:0-3784 GCA_964565315.1 uncultured Candidatus Moduliflexus sp.
CCTTTGGCATTCAAAAACGCGCTGTATTGCTGATCGACTTTCAGAATATGATTGGAGAGCCAATCCCGTAAATAGACGCTCACCTTGATTGGCAGCGCCACGCCGGAATCGAACTCTTTCTGAAAGCTCTCTACCTGATTGATAAATTCCTCATGGAGCTTTTTATGCCCGTTATACCCAGGATAACCGTATTGTTTCAACAACAGTTCTTCCTGCGCAAAATGCGTTTTGGCGTATTCCGCTAAGCCGCGAAGAATTTTCCCGAATGTTTCCCTGACCGTGCCGGCTAACATCGCAGTCCCTAATTCATCGAGCAGCGAGAATAATTTCTTATGCTGCTCGTCCATCCGCGCGATTTTCACGCTATAACTCTCATTCCAGATAAAAAACGCCATAATTATTGACGCAATAGTTGCCGGAATCTTTCGGCAACTATTGCTGTTCTTGAATAAAGTCACCGAGGGCGTACCCAACGGTTCCATCTTTCAGGCGCACTTGATACCACTGTCCCGATTTGCTCAACAGCAGAATCTGCGAGCCTTTATCGACCTTGCCGATTAACTTAAATTCCGTGCCTTGACCGCTGCGGATGTTCAGCCGGGTTTGTTCAGTGTTCACGATGCCGATGCCGATGACTGATGGCACGCCGAGCAACGCCGCCGCGCTTTTCAGGTCAGCCGCCGCAATGCACTTCAACGCTAATTCATAGCCTAAATCTCCGAGCAGCGGCACGTTTTGCGCCACTTGCGACAACGCCTGATACGCCGCCGCGATCTCCGCATTATTCAGCAATGTCCCGGAATGCTCTTTCACCATTTGCAACAGGTGTTCAACCCCTTTTTCCCGAAACGGGCTTTGCGGATAGGTTTTGCAAAAATCCACATACATCCCGACAGCCGTATCAAGCGTCAGGTTATTGGTCGCTTGTTTGGTCTGAATCTCTAAGCGCGTCAATTGAAAGGCAGCATCATCCACTAAATTATTTGACGGAAACCGCTGAATCAGGTTGATGAATTCGCGTCCGGTATAAAAATATTTATCAATCGGTTCAAGATAGGTGAAATCGTCTTTCTGCTTGTTGAGATACTCAAGCCAACTTTCGTACTGCGTTTTTTTGAGCTCCGACAGGCTTTCTTTTTTCTCCTTGAATTCCTTTTTTCCGGGAACGCGCAACGCTAATGCATATTTCGACAGGCCGGAATAATAGAGCGCATCCGCCGCCACTTCCGAATCGGAATAATCCTGAATCAATTGATCATACGCCTGCGCCGCTTCCAGTGGTTGATCATTTTGCCGCGCGGCTTCCGCCTTCGCATACAGTTCATGCGGCGGCACTTTCTTTTTGAACCAGTTGCATCCAGAGTGGGTTGGCAACATCGCAATCAGCAGAATGAGACACCAGAGAGATTTCTTGTTCATGCCGAGAAACAACAGCAAATCAAAGAAAAAAACGAATATTGTAATTATTTACGTATCGCATTCGTTTCATTCTTTCATTCGTTGTCGTGAGAATGCGCATAATACAGCAGCGCCCCGAAATTATTGACAATATGCGCGAAGATCGGAATCCACAGATTCCCGCGCCATTGATAACATCCGCCAAACGCGACGCCGATAACGGACGCATACGCGCCATAGACCATCGCGTCTTTTCTCCAGATATGCGCGGCCCCAAAGATCGCGCTGGCAAGCCAGATGCCAACATTCGCCTGCAACACGCCGCGAAAAAACACTTCTTCCGCAACCCCGGACAGCAGCGCGATGATAAGAATCGCCACCACGTCCAGATGACGGAACAGCGGAATCACGTCACTGTCAAGCAGCGTTTTGATCTTGCGGAGAAAGCCGCTATATCGCGAGCCGTATGTGATAATGACGTAATTGGCCGCCAGCAAGCAGACACCCGCGCTGATCCCCATCACAGCATCAGCGAACGTCAATGTCAACGCCGCGCGCAGCGGCAATTGCTGAACATGCGCCCAGATAAACGCCATTGCCAGCAGGCCGCCTTCGACCATAACCGCTAATTTAAGTGTTTGGAGGGTTCGCGTCTTCATCATTGAGAGGTATGATTGTGGAACTTTGCATTTTTGTCAAGTTTTCGCGATAGGGAAGGAATGAGTTGCGAACGCGCAGGAGAGTCTGGTGGTGAACAGCCCCATAAAAACAAAAACCCCCGGAAAATCCTTTCCGGGGGCGTTCGAACGACTCTGCTTACTTCGTTTCTTCGGCTTTTGTTTCTTCTGCCGGGGCTTCTTCTTTCTTCGGCTCTTCTGTAGCAGCAGCATCTTTTGCGGCGGCGTCTTTTTCAACTTCTTTAATCGCTTCAACGGTGATTACGCCGTCTTTTTCAGCGCCAGCCACTTCAACATACACGCCTTCGGTCTTCTGGGTTTTTTCCAACACTTCGCTTTTCACCAATGCGGTCGCTTCTGCGTTGAAGGCTTTGAAAACGAATGTCTTTGTCGCTTCGTCCATCACGAACACGCCGTAACCAGCCGCTTCGCTTTCAGCAGCTTTGAGCGCTTCCACCGTAATTTTCTCCGGGGTCGCCGTTACATCCACATCACCAACTTTGCCAGCTTTGCCAGCAACAGCGTCAGCAAGATAGCCTTGAATCGGAGCAGGAGCAGCTTCATCAGCAGCAAACGCAGAAATACTCATCATCATCAACCCAGCAGCCACAAGCGATAACAGTTTCTTCATGGTGTAAACTCCTTAAAATATGTGTTGCGGACATGTTCGCAAATGTGCGTAGATTCATGCCTCGCATATATCATTATATTGTTGTTTGTACATTTTTACGCTGTCTAGCGCGTTCTGCGTCAGACGTATTTTATATAATACAAGCGCCATGCCAACCCAAAGAAAAAAAGATGATACCCGGTTCATTCGCCTGATTGAAGGGGGTTTTCAGGGAAAATTCCTTCGAATGACCGCATCGAAATTGTCTGCTGAATAAAGGCATGCCTGCCGCATTTCAGGTAACGGCCTGAAAAAATATCTTTTTCTCTTCGAAAAATTATCATCGTCTTCGTGATTGTGAAACAGAATTTCTTCTTTCCATAAAACGGCCTCTCTTTTCCCTTGACGCTTTTCATATTATCTATATGGTACGGCGCATTTCTGATGAAAACGTGTGTATTTTGGCTGTCGAGAGATGGCTGTTTTGAGATATGGAGGAATTATGATCGGCATTATTGATTACGGCGCGGGCAATTTGCGGTCAGTTCACAAAGCCTTCGTCTATTTAGGGATCAGCGCGAAGATTATTCAAGCGCCGGAAGAGATGGACGGTATCGAAAAGCTCGTGCTGCCGGGCGTCGGCGCGTTTTGCGCTTCGATTGATGCGCTGAAAGCGAAACGCTTGTTCGATCCGGTTCGCGAATGGGTGGCGGCGGATCGCCCGTTTTTAGGAATTTGTCTCGGTTTGCAGATGCTCTTCGAAGAAAGCGAAGAGTTCGGCAGTTCGCCGGGATTAGGCATATTCAAAGGACGTGTTCCTCAGTTCAAACAAGGCAAAGTGCCGCAAATCGGCTGGAATCAGGTCAAGCAGACCAAAGCGTCGCCGCTCTGGAACGGGCTGGACGACAACTCGTTTTTTTACTTTTTGCACGGCTTTTATATTCTCCCCGAAGACCGCGACATGGCTATCGGCGAGACGGACTACGGCGTGACGTATGTCTCCGCGATTCAAAAAGGGAATGTCTATGCCGTCCAATTTCACCCCGAAAAAAGCGGAACGTTGGGGATGAAACTGCTGCAAAACTGGGTGAATATTTGA
>CAZMEO010000364.1:0-2187 GCA_964565315.1 uncultured Candidatus Moduliflexus sp.
TATCATGCGACAGGAACCAAAATCGTCCTCTTGCCAGCGATGCGCTGAACTCTCAACTTTGTTGCAGCAACAGGAAGATGCGGCGCGGCATCAGCAAGAAGAAATCGATACGCTCACGCGCCTTTTACAGGGAAAAGATCAAGAGTTGACACGAGTGCGCCATGACCATTCGCTCTTTTTGTCGAATATTTCTCATGAATTGCGCACGCCGCTCAACAGCGTTCTGATTCTGTCTGAAATTTTTGCTGAAAATCGCGATAGAAATTTGACGGAAAAACAGCAAGACATCGCGCGGACGATTTATCAAGCCGGAGCGGCTCTTTCGGAGTTGGTGAACGAATTTCTCGATTTCACCGTCTTAGAAGCGCGCACGTTAGCCATTCATGCCGAGGACATCCCGCTGCAAGCGATGTGTGAGAAGGTGGCGGCGGATTTCGCGACAAGAATCGCGCAAAAAGGGCTGCGCTTCTCGCTCGATATTGCGGAGGATACCCCCGCTTCGATTTGCTCGGATCGCCAGCAAGTGCAGCATGTGCTGCATTCGCTGATGTCTAACGCCATCAAATTTACGCCGCAGGGCGGCGAAATTCGCATCTCATTGACGCGGCCAGCGAAAAGCGTCAATCTCTCGCTCAGTGGATTAAAGCCGCAAATGGCGGTGGCGTTATCAGTGGCGGACACCGGCATCGGCATTCCGCAAGATAAATTACGCACCATTTTTGAGGCGTTTCATCAATTAGACAGCGGCTTGACCAGAAAATACGAAGGCGCCGGGTTAGGATTAGCGGTGGCGAAAGGGCTGACTCACGCGCTTGGCGGCGAAGTGCAGGTGCAGAGCGAAGAGGGGCGGGGAAGCGTGTTTACCGTCTATCTGCCCGAAACTTACGGCGGACAGGGTGTGCCGCAAGCCATGCCTTCCGATATGCTTGAAGAGCGGTTTGTCGAATCGGATGAGGTGCAGGAAGATCGCTTATTAGCGGAAATCGGCAATATTCGCGATGATCGCCATCGCCTGACCCCCTATGCGCTGTCGCTCTTGATTATTGAAAATGATCCTGGAACGGTGAAACTCCTGTTCGAACACGCGCATACGAATGCTTTTCAATGCCTGATTGCCGAAGATGGCGAAGCCGGGATGCAATTGGCCGATCAATATCATCCTGATGCGATCTTGCTGAATTTGGGACTGCCGGGGGTGAACGGCTGGAAAGTAATGGCGCGGTTTAAAGATAATTTCCAGACGCGCCATATTCCGATTTATGTCCTCTCCTCGCAAAAGCGCGTGCGGGAAACTATGAAAATGGGGGCGCTTGGCTATGTGAGAAAGCCGCTCGATCTGAATGTCTGCACGCAGATGTTTCGCCATGTGCGCCGCGCCATTTCTGCATCTCGCAAAACGATCTTTTTGTTCGAAACAGTGCCTCAGATCGTGGACATCATGCGGGACTGGATGCGCAGCGCCAATGTGCAGGTGATCAATGCCGCTGTCGCCTCGGATGTCAATGAAAGCGTGTCGCAGGAGACGTTAGCGTGCATCGTGGTGAATCTGACTGACAGTTTCGAGCAAGGCATCAGCGTCTTGAACGAGTTGGCCCTGGCGCTTGAAAACCAGATGATGCCTGTCATCGTCTATCATGAACATGCCCTGTCATTCGAACAGGAAATGGCGTTGAAATCGCTTGAGCAGCATATCATTTTAAAAAAGGTGTACACACGGGAACGCTTGTTGGACGAGGTTTCGCTCTTTCTCCATCTGGTGATCGGCTACTTTCCCGCCGAGCAGCAAAAAATGCTGGAACTCCTGCACCCAAGCCAGATGTCCTTTACCAATAAGCACATTTTCTTGATCGATGATGATATGCGCAGCGTGTTTACCTTATCAGGCGAACTTGAAGGGCTGGGCGCCGAAGTCATTATTGCCGAAAATGCAGAAGAAGCCAGCACGCTGCTGCATTCGGTGGCGCATATTGACGCCATTTTGCTGAATGTCTTGCTGCCGGATTTGGATGAATTCGCGTTTCTGAAGCAGGCGCGCGATAATCCGGACACCGCGAAAATTCCGATATTGGTTATGAAGGCGGATGGCGTTCGTGGCGACCGTCGGCGCTATATTAAAGGGGGCGCGAACGATTATCTTTCAAAACCGGTTGATGTCAATAAGTTGCTGTCCTTGTTAAGAGTCTGGTT
>CAZMEO010000364.1:2287-3783 GCA_964565315.1 uncultured Candidatus Moduliflexus sp.
AAAAAGGAGCGTGTGAGACGTGAAAGCGAAACTGTTATTAGTAGATGATACGCCAGAGGTACTGCTGGCATTAGCGGCCATATTGCAGCCGCTCGGATGCCAGATTTCGCAAACGACATCTGGGCGCGAAGCCTTACAGCGAGTGAATGGCGAAGAATTCGATTTTATGTTGCTTGACGCCAACATGCCGGACATCAATGGGATTGATATTGCCAGACATCTCCTGTCGCGCACGGAATGGACATATTTGCCGATGATGCTGATGGTTGAGCCGATGGGATTAGCGCGCGGGGCGAATATGCAGTTTGGATGCGGAGAAATTGACGTGTTGATCAAGCCGATCAATCCACGCGAACTCAAACAAAAAGTTGGCGCGTTTCTTGATTTGCTCCAACATCAGCAGAAATGCCAGCATCAAGCGGTGGCGCTTGCGTATTTTGCTCAACGCATGCAGGAAACGTCGCGCCTGTGCCAGACGTTGAAACAAGATGTCGTTCCCAATTTTAGCGAGACGATTGGCGAACTGCTCGAAACCATCAAACATCTGCAAGCCGGAACCTATGGAGATCTTCCGGATGAATTGGCCGGCATCTTGCCAGTGTGTGAGCGGCAAGCTTGCAATATTTCCGAGATGTTTCGCGAATTGAATGAGAAGATTATGCAGCCAGTTGTCGCTGAAACGATGAAGCGTTCAGTCGTGACAGCCCCACCGATTCAACCACAGGCCGCTCCCCCATCTCGAGCGACCCAAAATGCCAGGATTTTAGTGGTCGAAGATAATGCCGTCAATGCGATGACGATGATTCACTCATTAAAATCGTATGGATATGAGGTGGCGCATGCGGCAAACGGGCGAGATGCCGTCCAATTGGCGAAGGATGAACACCCGTCCCTGATTCTGATGGATATTCAACTCCCGGAAATGGACGGCTTAGAAGCCACGCGCCAGATCAGAGCGGATGAGTCGCTGCGCGCCACGCCGATTATCGCCATCTCCGCCGTCGCCATGCCTGGCGATAAGGAACGCGGCATGGAAGCCGGGCTGGACTTATACCTGACAAAACCGGTGCGCCTGAGAGAATTGGCAGAAATTATCGCGCAGTATCTCAATCGGTAGAGCGGGCTTAGAATAATTTGGAAAAGAACCGCCCCCAGCGTGGCAGAAAGTAGTTGTTATAATCGAAGGAAAGCGCAATCGCCGTCGCCTGGCCGACAATGCGCTGCCGCTCAACCACGCCGAAAAAACGCGAATCTGCGCTGTTGTCGCGGTTGTCGCCCATCATAAAATAGCAATCCGGCGGAATGACCATCGGCGCGAATGACGGAATCATCGGATTCGCCGGATTGATCATGACCGGATGTGGTTTCGGGGGGAGCATCTCGGTAAAAAAGATATGCTCCCCCTGTTCTTCCTGCGACAGTTGTTCGAACATCTGCGCATGAAGCGCATCATATTGCAGCGGCTCGCCATTCAATAAGACATGATTGTTCCACAT
>CAZMEO010000365.1:0-3764 GCA_964565315.1 uncultured Candidatus Moduliflexus sp.
CTACTGATGTTCAAGGCGAGTCACCAATTCCGGCAGCAGGCCGATATGCTCGATGGATTCGAACGTGGTCTGATCCGCGTCTTCGACATGTTCGTGAATCCAGGTATCAGGACAATGAATGTACACGGCGCGTCCGCCAATCGCGACGACGGGCAGAATATCAGATCGCAGCGAATTGCCGATCATGAGAAAGCGTTCCGGCGCAATCCGATACTTGGTCAACAAATTTCGGTACGTTTCCGCGCATTTTTCGCTGACAATCTCAACGTATGTAAAAAATTCCATCAAGCCGGAACGTTGAATCCGCACTTCTTGCTCGAACAAATCCCCTTTGGTGATGAGCATGAGCGTCTTTTGGCCCGCCAGCAGACGCAGCGTCTCCCTGACATGCGCATATAATTCGATAGGCGCGGTCAACATGCTTTTTCCTTCTAACAGGATTTCATTGATTGCTGAAGTCGAAATCCGATATTCTGACGCCTCAAGCGCTGCTTCCAGCATGGAGAGGATAAAGGCTTTCCGCCCATATCCATACGTTGCGATATTCCGCACGTCAATGTCATGCAGAAGATGCGCGATGCGTTCGGCGGAAGCGTAAGGCGCTAACATCGCGGCCAGTTTGGCGCGCACGGCAATGAAGCGCGGTTCATTCACCCACAGCGTATCATCAGCGTCAAAAGCAATCACGTCAATCGTCATATTCTAAATGGGCATGGCTTTCTGGGGGTATATCCCGGACTATTTCAATCTGGCATACCACTGAAATCCGGTGTTGCGGGTTTCGATCAGGCCGCGTTTTTCGGCGTCCATCATCAGTTTTTTAAATTTGGAATAATTGTATTCTTTGATTTTGATCCCTTTGTTGATCATGACGGTGTTGATCTTGTTGAATTTAACCCATTCTTCTTTGCCGTTATGTTCAGCGATCACATCGAGCAATTCCTTGAACACTTTCGGAAGTTCATCCTGCGCCGGAACGCCGCTCGGAAGGCCGAGAATCGTCTGGCCGTTGTCGTCGGTCATGGTGATGACGTTGTTTTTGACTGCTTCATTGATGAAATCCTGCCATTTTTTCACGCCTTCGACATTGCCCTGAAAGTTCTCGTTCAACAGCCTCATGCGGACTTTCACAGACCCCGGCGTCGGGATTTTTTTGTTGCGCACCATCTGCGAAACGGATTCCCGCAGAATTTTAAACGCTTCCTTTTTGGAGAGCGCGGCGCTGACCGAGGCAGCCTGCGCGTCTGACGATGGGCTTTCCTGGTCATCATCCGGCAGCAAGGCGCGGTAGTCCTTGTAATCGTCGGCGTATTCCAGCAAGCTTTCCGAGGCGTTGCGGGCGTCGCAGATGACGATGATTTCTTTGCCGTGCTTTTTCAGAATTTGCAGCAAGGGTCGGAAATCGCTGTCGCCGGTGATAATGACGTACGTGCTGATATGCGGGAGTTGGAAAATCATTTCGGTGGCTTTGGTAATCAAAATAATATCCACGCTGTTTTTGCGATGGTGGCGCTTGCCTCGCGGCTGAGGCGTATAAATCAATTCGAAGCCGTTTTCCGAGAGATACAGCGGAATTTCGTGATTGATGTTATGATGCCAATCGCCTACGACGATGGAATATGATACCTTGCCGATGTCGTCCACATAGCTCATCAAGCCGTCAATAAAGAGCGTGCTGGAGGACGGATTCACGTTTTCAATATCCCAGAAAATCGCGACATTGCTCATAAGATTCCTTTCTATTGGCGCGTATCAACGTCCGAACTGCGTCAAATGATGATTCGTATGCAGAAACAGCAGCCTGCCCCATTCGGCCTTTGTTAATTGGCCGAATTGTGGATGTGGAAACAATGAAAACGCGGCGTCTGTTTTGAAGAATGCGGCAAAATATTCTTGAAAGCGGCGTTTATCCTGGTCAAACGTGGTAGGACGCGTCCCTTTGCCCTGTGACTGGTCGAGTTCGGGATCAGTTTTGATTTTGCCTTTTGGCGCAGGAATTCCTAGCAGCACTAACGGTTTCAAGAACGCGCGCATGAATTTGTTCGACCTGTCGGGAAGCCTGATTTCTCCGAGCGCCATGCGAAAAACATCGGTCACATGGCAGAGCGCTTCGTTGACCGTCATGCGTCCCCATCGCGCTCGATCATCCGGCTGAAGCGCGTTGACGCGAGCAAGCATTTGCTCATAATCGGCGGCATTCAAAATGGTATGCATTATTATTTCCTTCCATATATGTTCCAGGAGAAACTGTCTTACGTGTAATCAGGAGAGCAAACGGCGAGCCAGCCGGAGACGTATTGACGTCTCCGGCTGAAAAATAGCAGATGGTTTTTACCAGAGGCGGAGTTTGCCTTCCAGAATTTCCCCTTTTTCTTCTTTCGGTTCAATCGGGAGCGAGCAGCCGCCGCTCACTTTGACGACGAGTTCTTCGTCTTTATTGTATCCGGCTTCACAGCGAATGCTGAAGCTCGATTTTTCGCCGGTGCGCCCGACGTTTTCAATAATTTTCGGGACAAGCTCGTTCGCGGTTTCATAAATCATTTCAAACACGCGGCTGGTATCGCCTTCCATCTGGTCTGGTTTAATCGTGACTGTGCTGGCCATGTCATCGTCCGCGCTCCACGCTTCTCAGCCGCGCCGTCTGCGCCGCTGCAAACATGGAGTCGGCTTCTCCGGTGAGTGTTTTAGAGCAGATCCTTCAGCAGGTCTTCTGCTTCTCTATCGTAATCAACTTCTGTTTGTCCACGCATCCCTTTGCTCAGGCCAATCATGCGCTGGCCGTACAGTTTGGCGGTCAATTCCAACGTTTCGACATCGCTGAACGGACTGTGTTTAATGACATCGTTTAACGTTTCGTGCTGGTTGACCAATCGTAAGATTTTCGCTTCCTTTTCGGAAATATTTTCCTGTCCGGTCACGGAAATCACGTCTATATACGCATTCAAGGACGGGAATTCGTCCATGAATTTATTGAATTTCGCGAGAATATCGATCCCTTCGACAAAAATGCTTTCGATATTTTTCTTGATATTCCGTTTCTGCGAGGCCACATCAGCGAAGAATTTGCAATACCCTTCCTTCCAGGTCAGCAGCCGATAGACCGCGCCTAATCCTTCCAGACTTTCGACAGTGGCAAACGTGATGTTGCCATGCTCGATAAAGACTTCGCCTTCGCGGTCGTCCCACTTCGCCGTCAAGTGGCCGTCGCGCCGAATCAGCACAAGAATCTGCACCAATTCGCCGATGCTGATGTTATCTAAATTGGCTTCCAACGACGCGCCGTTCTCTTGCTCGACCTCTTCATGTTCTTCGTCTTTGGCAACGATTGAAGATTTTTTGGTGATTGCAAGCATCTGCGACGCGCAGAATTTCGCAACGATTTCTAACGTATGCAAGCGATTGTACGGCGATTTTTTCAACATCTCGCGCACAGCAATCGGCTTGGCGGCCAATTGCAGAATCGCGCGGTGTTCGTCAGCCAATTGCGGATCATCAATTTTTCCTTTGAGCACAATGCGATCTTCAAGCTGCGGCCCCCGATTCAGGAGATATTTGAAGCGGTCAACCTGACTCGACATGCCGATAAATACGCTTTCGTTGCCGAGGTAAATATTCTGATCCACCAGCGTTGTCGTCGGATCATATTGAAAGATGCCGGAGGATTTCAGCGCTAAAGAATACAGGGCGTCTTCGCCGCGCAATCTGCCATCTTCAGCCGCAACGACCGTGCCGCGCCTCAAATAAATCGAGCCGCGCTGTCCTTC
>CAZMEO010000366.1:0-3749 GCA_964565315.1 uncultured Candidatus Moduliflexus sp.
TCCGGCGCACGCGCGGCTCGCGCAGGCGCTCCATCAAGCTGTCAAGATGCGTGTCGCGTCGCAGAATCAGGCGCTGCACCGCGATATCCACCATTTCCGGCAGAATCGGGCGCGTCGGATCGTTGTCTAGCAATTTCGCGACCATATCCCGCGCCATTGCGTTGACGAGCCAGGGCTGCCCCTGCGTCGCGACAAAGACGGCGTCCACGACCTCCGGCGGAAAGGTCTGGCCGGTTGCTTCGGTGTGCTGGGCGTAAAGCCGGGCGATTTCGTCGCGGGTGAAATTGCGCAGCGTCAGGCTTTCGGTCACGATATTGAACGGGCTGGCGCTGCCGAGCGTCTGCTGGTCGTCGCGAATCCGCGCCTTGTAATCGCGGATGTTGCGCATCCCGACCAGCGCGACGCTCTGCACGAACGGAATCTGGCTGCGCATGACGTAGCCTTCCCGCAATTGCCGCAAAAAAGCGATTAACGTTCCATTTGAGAGGCAGTCGGCTTCATCAAAAAGAGAATCAGCGGTTTGCTCAGGCGTTCGCACACGCGCGTCAATTCGATGCGAAGCACGTTCGTGATGTCATCATAATCGGCGTTCTGTGCAAAGGGTTCGTGTCGCAATGCCGGATGAAAGCTGAACTGATGCCGCACATTGCGCACAATCGCCGGGATGCCCTGTTCCGGCGACGAAACGGTTTGCAGCGCTTCTAACGAGCAATAGAGCGCAAAATCGCCCGGCGGCGTTGATCTGCTGCGTCAACTCCTGAAGCAGCGTCGTTTTGCCGGTTTGCCGCGCCGCGTGAATCACGAAATACTGCTTTTGCTCGATTAACTCGATAAGATCCCGGCAGCGCTCTTGCGCTGGCAGCATGTAATGTTCGCCGGGCACGCACGGCCCGGCCACGTTAAAATATTTTTTCATCGTTCGCCTCCTTGAATGTCTCAGCTATCCTGAATGATTTTATCGTTGTCAAGGATTTTATAGAAAACGTGATGTTGGCAGGCGTTGCATCGTAAATCTTCAATGATTTCAAGATTTTTTATTGACAGCATTTTTGAAACGAGACAGAAATGAAGAAAGACGCGGTGGCCGAATTTAGCGCATGGGAACATTAATTTTCAGGAGCGCCAACGCAAGCGTTGGCATTTCTCTTCATCAATTTTCAGGAGGAACGGATATGTTCAAAAAACATCGGAACACCGTCAGTTACATTATTTGACTTTCCGACGATTAAATAACTTTCTCATATCATGGCTTGCCAGACGGGTTGTTCGCCTGAACGCCTCGTCATGTCATGTTTTCGGTACGTTCTCAGAAACGCGCCCTATTTGGCATGGAATATGTTCCCTGAGGACAGATTGCTCTCTTGACAAAATGGCGGCGACGTTCTATTGTTTTAGTAGTTGTATGTGACGGGTTCGTCCCTGCCGACAGCCGCGTCGGCAGTCGGCGAACAGGCTGTTCGCCGACACGGAAACCGTGATCGCTCAATAACTGCTCAATTCATGAGGTAGGCATCATGACAACCTCTCAAACCCTGACCTATTCCGAACCTGGCTTTGACATTCATTTCGAAAAGAATCTGCTCCGATTCTCTGGGAAAATGGAGCAAGTGGCCTATATGATGTTCGAAAAATTCTTGAAACAATTAGAGCCTGCCATTTCTCCGACCGAACCGTGCATCATAGATTTCACGGAATTATCGTATTTGAATTCGCGCGGGTTTCGGACATTAAGCAATTATTTATTGTCAAGCAGGCATACGTTCGTGCTGCGCATTGACAAACATATCACCTGGCAGAATCAAAGTCTGACGATGTTGACGCAATTGCGGCCTCAGCGGATTTCTTTGTAAATGGCATCCTATCGAGGAGGAAGCAGCAATGACCTATTCGGAAGGAGGCGCTCGAATGACCCTGGCAGGCAATGTCTTAACGTTTTCCGGCAAGCTGGAATGCGCGGATTATGGCAACGTGGACGAGTTTTTGCGCAATGTTGATCAGAGCCTGTCCGCATCCGTCTGTATTCTTGGTCTCACCTTCCTCACGTTTTTGAACTCCAGCGGCATTCGATCATTGGCGGCGTTCATGCTTGGCAGCCAGAAAGAATTTGACTTGAGGATCAACCCGGAAATCACGTGGCAGCAGGAAACGCTTCCGGTATTAACGCATTTGAAATCAAACGCCATTCACATTATACGCTGATGGAGAGGAGGAACGCATGGCGATCTGCAAGCAGGAGCATGAGTTTTTCAAAAAAGATTTCGAATATATGTTCCAGTTTTATAAGATGAACGCGCACTTCGACCAATTATGGCAGATGAAATCGAGCGCGCGGGAAAGCTTGAAAGATTGGCTGGTGGCCTCGAACGTGTCGCCGAAAGTTGCGGAAACGTGCGCGAATGCGTGCAGCGAACTCATTGAAAATTGCGTGAAATACACGCAGGAACATACGCGGGCGGGCGTCGTGATTCGCGTGGATCACATGAATATTACGGTCGAAACCTGCAATATCGCCGCCCCGGAGGATTGCCGCAGCCTGCACGATTCCATTGCCGCGTTGCAGTCCACGCATGACACGAAGCAGCTCTTCATTGAAAAACTGGCGGAACAGTCTGGGGGATGCGGCCATTTAGGATTGATCAAAATCGCGTTCGAAACCAGAGGCCGCTTAGAATTATTGAAAGAGTCCGCAACTCAGGCGGTTCATGTATGCCTGTTCATGGAAGCGAAATAATCGTTCTCAGACCAGACGGCAGGCTCTTTTTTCTTGACAGTTCGCTCCCGGTATAAACCGCTCATTCACGACGATTCCACTGATTTTTCATCATCACTGATCAATATGATTATTCCGTATGCCGGCGAACAGCCCTGTCCGCCGGTGCGAAATAGTTCATTCACATTATGGAAAAGACCATTATCAAAACGACACAGGCGCCGCAGGCGATTGGCCCGTATTCACAGGCAATTCAGGTGGGAAATATGTTGTTTGCGTCCGGCCAGACTCCGTTGAATCCATCCACAGGCGAATTAGTGACGGAATCCTTTGAGGCGCAAGTGCGGCAAGTATTAAAAAATCTCGAAGGCGTGTTACACGCGGCGGGCGCGAATTTTTCGAATGTGGTCAAAACCACCGTCTTTTTGAAAGATATGGCGCAATTTGCCGAAATGAACGCCATTTACGCGCAATGTTTCCCGGACAATCCGCCCGCTCGTTCAACTATTCAGGTGGCGCGTTTGCCGAAAGACGCGGATATTGAAATCGAGCTGATCGCGGTGCTTGGGTAAAAATATGCGAATGGTGATTCAGCGCGTCACCGAAGCGTCGGTGACAGTGGGTGGCGCGGTGGTCGGCAGCATCGGCAAAGGAATCGCAGTCTTGCTCGGCGTCGCGAAAGGCGATGCGGAGCAGGACGCGGACTTTTTGGCGAACAAGCTTGTCAACGTGCGCATCTTCGAGGATGACGCCGGAAAAATGAATCGTTCCGTGCAGGAAATCGGCGGCGAAATTCTGGTCGTGTCGCAGTTCACGCTGCTGGGCGATTGCCGCAAAGGCCGTCGTCCCGGCTTTTCCGACGCCGCGCCGCCGGATGAAGCTGACCGGCTCTATCAATATTTTGTCGAGCAGGTGCGCCGACTCGGCGTGCGCGTCGCCACCGGTCAATTTCAGGCCATGATGCTGGTGAAGATTTCTAACGATGGCCCGGTGACGTTTGTCATTGAGAGTAAATAATTGACGTGACGCACCCCACCCC
>CAZMEO010000367.1:0-3740 GCA_964565315.1 uncultured Candidatus Moduliflexus sp.
TCAGGAATCGGTGCGCCCGTCATGATCCGAATCGCTTCTCCGGCGCGTAAAACGCACGTGCTGACATATCCGGCGGGCAATGCTTCGATGACGCGCAGCGTGACCGGCGCATCCGGCGACGCACCGCGCAGATCGGCGGAGCGGACGGCGTAGCCATCCATGGCGGAATTGTCGTGCGGCGGAATATCGAACGGCGCGATGACGTCTTCGGCAAGTACGCGCCCCAATGCGGAAAAAATGTCCATGCGCTCTGCCGGAAGCGGCGCAAAACGCGCTAACATCATCTCACGAGCTTCTTTGACTGGAATCATATTTTTACCGCGAAACACGCGAACGGCACGAAAAGAAATGCACATATTTTCGTGTCTTTTGTGTGTTTCGCGGTGAACCGTTACTGTAAAAATTTGACCGATTTTCGAATCGCTAAATTGGGATGCAGCACCATCTGGCGCGGCATATTGCGCCCCTGATGCTCGATTTGATCGAACAGCATTTCCGCCGCCCATTTGCCGACCTGATATTTCGGATGCACGACTGAAGTCAGCGGCACATCGGCTAAGGAGGCGATGTAGGCGTCGTCGAAGCCGATTACGGAAATATCGTCAGGAATCGTCAATCCGGCCTCTCGAATTGCGGCATACCCGCGCATGGCGGCGGCGTCGTTAAAATAAAAAATCGCTGTCGGGCGTTCACTTCCTAAGCCAAGCAATTCTTTCGTCAGCAGATACGCCGAATTCGCCTCAGCCCAATTGACGATTGTGCGATGTTTTTCCAGGCGCTCGTCTAATGGAATCTGAAATTGTGTCAGGGCATTCCGGTAGCCGATCAGACGGTTTTGGCTTGGCGTGTGATGTTCGGGATAGACGATGGCAATGCGGCGATGCCCGGCTTCGATCAGGTGTTCGGTCGCGCGAAATCCGCCCTCAATATCGTCTAAGGAAACATACGAGATATTCCGATCATCAAGTGCCCAATCCATAAACACAACAGGAATTGGCAAGCTTTTTAACACGTGAAACACTTTTGTTTCTTCGAAATCTTCAGGGCTGCCGGATGGCTCGAACAGTAATCCGTCAATTTTGCGGGACATGAGTTGTTCGACATGCAGGACTTCATTTTCGGCGTTTCCTTCGGAACTGGCAAGCACGATATTGCAATGCTGTTGATGCGCAATATCATTGATGCCCTGCATGATTTGCGGATAAATGTACTCAAACAGGATGGGAGCGACCACGCCGATCAAATAACTGCGGGAGTCTTGTTCGCTGGCGATGCCGGAAAAAAAACTCCCCAATCCCTGCTTTTTATAAATGACGCCCTCATTCGCCAATTCTGCGAGCGTCTGCCGGACGGTGCTGCGGCTCACATCGAATTTTTGCATCAATTCGTTTTCAGAGGGGAGCTGCTGCCCTTGCTGATAATGTCCATCTCGAAAATAGCGCGTCAGAATATCTTTCAACTGCGCATATTTCGGGCGCGAATTTTCCACATCAATTTTCATATCATTTCCACCCTCTTTATAAATTATCTTGTCCGAACAACTGAAAAATAGTTTCATACATGATGAAAATATAATATGATTTGCGTCAAGTTTTTTATGCCGAAAACATCTTATTAAAAGGGAGAAATGCGATTAGGAATGATAGGAAATATTTTTTTGCTTGACATATTATGATGTGTTACTTATACGTACAATCAATGATGAATATTGTGAAAATAGAGAGTAAACAATAATTCTTATTAAACATGAGGGAGGGATGTCGTGCGAGAGGTCAGGTCAAAAGCTGCTGAGTGATGCGATACAGTCGTAAGTCTCTGAATAAAACTCGTAAGGTATTAAAAGGAGAAAATGCGTATGAAACGCCTTGGATTAAGTCTGTTGTGCGCAGTTGCGTTGATGGGATCGGCGAGCATGACGATGGCTGCCGATAAAGTTTTGCTGTGGGACGTGCAAACCCAGGGGTTTTTGAAAAATGTCGTAGATAAAGCCGTTGAAGAGTATAATAAGACTGCTGAGATTAAACTTGAAGCGGTGCATATTTTAAATGATCAGTATAAGACCAAATTGAAAGTCGTGATGGGGGCTGGCGATGCTCCTGATATTTTTCATAACTGGGGCGGCGGCCCGCTGAAAGAGTATGTGAATGCCGGTCTGGTTGAGCCGCTTCCTGATGCTGTGAAAGCAAAGTTGGCGGAAAAGTATATCCCGTCAGCCTTTGATCCTGCAACCTTTGATGGCGTGACGTATGCTGTGCCGTATGCAAGTTTAACAGGCGTGTATTTCTGGTATCGCAAAGATGTGTTTGAGAAAAATGGCGTGACGCCGCCGAAAACCTGGACAGAACTGCTTCAGGTGTGCGAAACGCTGAAAAAGAATGGCGTGATTCCGTTTGCGTTAGCCAATAAGAACAAATGGACAGGATCATTCTACTATATGTATATGGCTGACCGCGTTGGCGGCGCTGATATGTTCTCGAACGCGCTGTATCGGAAAGATGGCGGCTCGTTTGAAGACCCAGGGTATATTAAAGCTGGCGAAATGCTTCAAGAGTTAGTGAAAAAAGGGTATTTCCCAGAAGGCGTGAATTCGCTGGATGAAGACTTGTCAGAAGCCTCGTCGCTGATCTATAATCAGAAAGCGGGCATGTATCTGATGGGAAGCTGGTTTATTGGCGTGGCAAAGGAACAATATCCTGACATGATGGAGCAGCTTGATTTCTTCGTGTTCCCAGCCGTTGAAGATGGCAAAGGCGATCCGAGCAATTTGGTTGGCAGCCCGGGCCAGGATTATCTGTCCGTAACCAGCACGAGCGAAAATATGGACGCCGCCTTCAAATATTTCACAGAACAATTGATGAGCGAGTCCTGGGTGGCTTCGATGATCGAAAATGGGTATATCCCGCCGATCAAAGGCGCTTCCGCGATGTTGACCGACCCGATGCTGAAGAAAAGCGCCGAGTATTTTGAAGCGGCAAAACGTGTCCAGGTGTATTATGATCAGTTCTTGCCGCCGTCTGTGGCGCAAGCGCACTTAGACGCCGTACAGGGGCTTTTTGGCTTAACGATGACGCCGGCAGATGCCGCAAAAGCTCAGGAAGCCGCTCTTCAAGCCGAATTAAAGAAGTAATCTGCAAGACCCATCATTTCTCGTCCCCGTGCGCTCAATTGAGTGCGCGGGGATGCCATCATGACCATTCAGACGTTGTAAGGAACCATGAGTGCTTGCGGATTTCACAGGATTGGCGTATGCGGCAATCTGTCGTTTTCGTAAGATATACTCATAAAATCATTTCGTCATGAAGCATGCACATAATTTCCGCGTCGCATTGGCGTTTATTTTGCCAGCCTTGCTTATCTACTTGTTTTATTTTATCATCCCGATTCCTGCGTCAATCTATTACAGCTTTTTTCAATGGAACGGCCTCCCCTCGCAATATAAATTGACCACTCCGATCCTGGTGAAATTGGAAAACGAACATGGATTTCCAAAAGAACTTACGAAACAACTCTCTCCCCTAAGAAATAAGCGCTTTACCAAAGAAAAAGAGTTTGTCGCCGCGCTTGCCGCTCATCTTGGAGAAGACGATTTGCGGAATTACCAAACTCTTCTGACGGAAGCCTCGTATGCTGGCCGAAAATTTATTGGATTGAAGAATTGGTGGACGTTGCTGCATGAGCCGATTTTCTGGCGCGCATTATTTAATAACGTGACGTTGGTGATCTTGTCAATCCTGTTGCAG
>CAZMEO010000368.1:0-3719 GCA_964565315.1 uncultured Candidatus Moduliflexus sp.
TCTTTATAGCTTTGCGGCTGCTGCTCGAACAATTCGCAGCATGGCACGCTGACGACGCGGACGGCGATCTTTTTCTGCGCCAATACTTCCTGCGCTTTTAAGGCCAAACTCACTTCAGAGCCGGTCGCCATCAAAATCACATCCGGCGTTTTTTCCGAATCTGACAGAATATACGCGCCTTTGGCCACCATGTCGGCTGACGGATATTTCGAGCGATCCAGAATCGGCAGGTTTTGGCGGCAAAGGGCGAGCGCGGTCGGGCCATGTTTCCGCTCTAATGCGATTTTCCAGGCCGCCACCGTTTCCGTTGCGTCTGCGGGACGCATCACGAGCAGATTCGGAATCATGCGCAGCGACGCGATATGCTCAATCGGTTGATGGGTCGGGCCGTCCTCGCCTAATCCGATGCTGTCATGCGTGAAGACATAGACGACTTGCTGTTCCATCAACGCCGACAACCGAACCGCCGGGCGCACGTAATCCGAGAAAACGAGGAATGTTCCGCCATACGGAATAAAGCCGCCATGCAGCGCGATGCCGTTCATGATTGCGCCCATGCCATGCTCGCGGACGCCGAAGCGGAAATTCCGCCCGCTGAAATCAGTCGCCTGAATGTCGCCATACCCTTTCAGATAGGTGTTATTCGAGGGCGCAAGGTCTGCCGAGCCGCCGACCAGCGAGGGAATCACTTTGGCAATGGCATTCAAGACCTGTCCTGATACGACGCGAGTCGCCTGCGGTTTGTCCGGCGCAAAGGCAGGAAGCAAGCTATCCCAGCCTTCGGGAATGGCTTTGGACATCATCAATTCCCATTCTTTGGCGGCGTCAGGATAGGCGGTCGCATACGCGGCAAAACGGTCGTTCCAGGATTTTTCTGCTTCCGCGCCCTGTTCCACGCATTTTCTGAAATGCGCCAACGCGTCTTCCGGCACGAAGAACGGTTCCTGGCTCGGCCAGCCTAACGCTTCTTTCGTCAGCTTGACTTCTTCTACGCCGAGCGGCGCGCCGTGCGCTTCGTGCGAATCTTGTTTGTTCGGGCTGCCGTGTCCGATATGGGTTTTGATGCAAATCAGCGACGGGCGGGTCGTTTCTTTCTGGGCGGCGTCAATGGCGGCAGCAATCACTTGCGGATCATCGCCATGCTCGATCCGGCGCACATGCCAGCCATAGGCTTCGAAGCGTTTCGCGACATCTTCGGTAAAGGCCAGACTGGTCGGGCCGTCAATTGTAATCGAGTTGTCATCATACAGGCAGATCAGCTTGTTGAGCTTTAAATGTCCCGCTAACGAGGCGGCTTCGGAGGCAACTCCTTCCATCATATCGCCATCGCCGAGCGTCACATACGTATAATGATCAACAATCGTATGATCTGGGCGATTAAAACGCGCTGCCAGCATCCGTTCTGCAATCGCCATGCCGACCGCCATCGAAACCCCCTGCCCTAATGGGCCGGTCGTGGCTTCGACGCCGGGAATCATGCCGTATTCAGGATGTCCCGGCGTTTTGCTGCCCCATTGCCGGAATTGCTTGAGTTCATCGAGCGGCAGGTCATAGCCGGTCAAATAGAGCAGGCTGTAAATCAGCATGGAGGCATGGCCTCCGGAGAGAACGAACCGGTCGCGATCTGCCCATTTCGGATTTTTCGGATTATGTTTGAGAAAGCGCGTCCACACCGTGTACGCAAGCGGCGCCATCCCCATCGGAGCGCCGGGATGCCCGGAATTGGCTTTCTGCACGCCGTCCATTGCGAGGGTGCGGATCGTGTTGATACATAATGTGTCTAATACTTTTTGATCTAACATAACGTTCTCCTTAGCTCTTGCCGAACCGTCGGCAAGGCGTCTGATGTGCGCGGCAATTGAGAAACGCCTCAATCGCAGGTCAATACATAAAAATACATCACTCAAGAATGGCTCGAAAAATCAATCTCCATACTGAAGTCAGATAATTTTGAGG
Organism: uncultured Candidatus Moduliflexus sp.; assembly: GCA_964565315.1. GTDB lineage: Bacteria > Moduliflexota > Moduliflexia > Moduliflexales > Moduliflexaceae > Moduliflexus. The sequence goes on from CAZMEO010000368.1 coordinate 1,957, forward strand.
GGAAAATTATTCAAGAAAATAATGAATTTTTCATCACGCGGCAAGCAGAAGAATATGTCATTGCCCGATTTCTTTGCTTGACAAGGTTTTTATGTGTAATCATTCGAATGACATGCCAGATACTCGTCATCATCGCGGAGCGCATCCTGCCGATGCGCTGTTCTTTTCAGAAAAGAACATACCGGAATTACGCATCGCCGTCGAAGAACTCTCCTGGCTGCTGAATCGTGGATATTCGAATCTGTCAGCGCTGAAGCTCGTCGGGGATCGCCATGCCTTGAATGCCCGGCAGCGGATCGCGCTGTCGCGGGCGGCCTGTTCGGATGCGGCGCGGGAGTTGCGGCAGGCGAAATGCGTGCCGCTGAATGCGCTGACAGGCCGCATCATCGTGATTGATGGCTTCAATCTGCTCATCACGCTTGAAGCAGCGCTTTCCGGCGGCGTGCTGCTCCGCTGCCGCGACGGCTGCCTCCGCGATCTTGCCAGCGTGCATGGCTCCTATCGGACTGTCGAAGAAACGCAGCACGCCATCGAACTGATTGGGAAACAATTCGAGACGATTCAGCCGCAGCGCGTGCTCTGGCTCTTTGATCAGCCGGTCTCGAACAGCGGACGCATGGCGCAGCGTATCCGGGAAGACGCCGCCGTGCATGGCTGGAACTGGGAGGCAGAGACGCTCTTCAATCCCGATGCGGCGATTGCGCGTTCGCCGCACATCGCGGTCACGTCCGATTCTTCGATTTTGAATCACGTGGCGCAGTGGTGCAACGTGATGGCGGCGCTGCGCGATCTGCTCCCGTCGATCTGGCTTATTGACCTTATTTCATAAATGCGGGATTTATTTTCTGAATGGCGAACTTTGCAAGGTTCTTACAATTTTTTCTAAATTTTTTCTGTTTAGCACTTGCACTTTTTTACAGATGTTATATGTTTCATCGTATTTAGCAAAATCATTTCTGCGGGTCATTGGGTCCGCAAAAGAGATCGTGCTGGGGGGCAGGGCGGACAAGGATGTCCGCCGGTATGTACACAGGGATTATTCATTATCTTATCATGCGTTTTTATTCCATCTCAGAAGCGAATCGGCCAGCATCGCATTCATTAAAACAGCCGGTTGTCGCTTGAGATGTCAGGGGAGGATTGAGGTTCATGCATATTCATAAAAATGGGGACATCGAATTTTTAACCGTGGGGGAGCATTCAAAATATAAAAATGTGGTTTATTCGAATGAAGTCAAAATCGAATTAACAAATGATAAAAAATTGCCGTTCCGCATTACCAAAGGGGAGAATCCGCCATTCATTTATCTTGATTTGTTCGCGATGAATTTTGGGTATAAGGAACGGTTAAAAAAACGCGACAGCACGGGCTGGACGAAAATTTATTACGGCTGCTCGCGTTCCGTGCGGGATGAAATTCTCTTCCTCGGCGAAGATGAAATTATCGAAATGTTCTCCAAAGACAATTGTCATCATCAATCCTGCCAGTACTGGTCGAATCCGACCGGCTTGACTGACCGGCGGTATGCGTTCAACTGCATTTTAGCGCGGTATCGCACCATGAACCATATTGGCTTGAAAGAAGGCTTCACGCTGGAAGAGGTCGGGCGCATCTACGCCTGCACGCGCGAGCGCATTCGACAGATCGAAGAAAAAGCGCTGCGCCGGATGCGGCATAAATCCCGTATTGACCGGTTCAAAATCTTCAAAGAAAAAGTCCTCAATTACAACGACTATACCTACGGCAAATTCCAGACATCGTA
>CAZMEO010000369.1:0-3711 GCA_964565315.1 uncultured Candidatus Moduliflexus sp.
CGTCCAGTGCGCCAATGACGCACGCTGTCGCGCACCAATGGAGACGGCACGTTGCGATAGCGCCGCACCACGACCGGCGCCGACTGTTCCGCGCTGGCAAAGGCGCGTTTGGCTTGTTCTAAGAGCGCTTCGTTCTCGCGAAGCGGCGCAACCGGCTGCGGCGCGACGCGCACGCGGACATGGTGGCGGGCAAACGCTTTCGATTCTCCGGGCATTTCCCAGACGTGCAGGCCGGTTTCCGGCGCAAGAATCGCATACGCGCCGAATCCTGACACCGCCATCAGGCATTGCGTCTGTTCCAGTTCATGATGCGTGAATTCTTGCAATACCTGCGCATGCATCCGGCGTTTTTGCGCCCAATTGCCATACATCGCCTGCAATTTCGCGGCAAATTCCCGCAGCATTTCCAGCGATGCGTCGGAAGTCGGCGCAATTTCAAGCAGCAGAAAGGCGTCACGCGGCAAACCTTCGTCGTATGTCCGATACGCTTCCTGCAACAGGTACATTTGCTCAGCCACGCGGCTAATCAGGTCTTTCGGAAAAACCGCGCGCTGATGGGTTTCCGTGCCAATCAGCCGATGCAGCAGCGATCCGGCGGTTTGCAAACCGGCCTCGATTCGATCCATGAATTCCACGCCGCCAAGCACGTCGTAACGTTCGGGGCGCGTCCAGAATTCCTTTGAAGACATCTGCTGCAAACTACTCTGCTTTTTCTGCCGCCAGTTGTCCGATTCCACACACATCAACAACGTTTCGTATGCTTGTTCGAGTTGGTCAACCTCTTCGCGGCTGCCCTGCGCATCGAACACAAGCGATTTGATCGGCGGCGCGGCAGACGTTGCCGCCTCGCTGTTTTTCAATTCTTGCGGCGGCTGGTCTTGCGTCAAATGCGCGTCCGGGTCGATGAATTCGACTTGAATCTGCGTGCTGTCGCTGCGCACGAACAGAAACTGATCCCCTTCCGGGAGTTGATGCTTCACAATCGTGAGCGCCAACGGCGAAAGAAGATAGCGTTCGATGGCGCGTTTCAGCGGGCGCGCGCCAAGCGCGGCGGTAAAGCCCTTTTCCAGCAAAAATTCAATCGCCGAGTTTTCCCATTCCACCGCCCATTCGCGATTCCGCAGCCCCCGGCGGTGCAGCGTGTTGTTCAGTTCTTTATACAAAATCGTCCGCATGACGGAACGACTCAGCGGCCTGAAGACGACCACGCGGTCGAGGCGGTTGATGAATTCCGGCAGAAACGTCTCCGAAATCGCCTGTTCCACCGCTTTGATGGAAAAATTCGACGCGATGGGGTTGAAACCGATGCCCGCGCCGATCGGCAATGTCGCGCCGAGGTTCGATGTGAGAATGATGATCGAATGCCGAAAATCGGCGGTGTTGCCGTAGCGGTCGGTCAGGCGGCCATCGTCGAACACTTGCAGGAACAAATCCCAGATGTTCGGATGCGCCTTTTCGAATTCGTCTAATAAAATCACGGAAAACGGCTGTTTGCGAATCAGGCTGATGAGCGACGAGGTGTTGTCGTCCCGCTCAGTGCCGCCGACAATCCGCTTTTCGGCGTCGGATGTTTTGAATTCGCTCATGTCGAGGCGAATCATCCGTTCCGGCGAGCCGAACAGAAATTCCGCCAGCGTCTTCGCCATTTCGGTTTTGCCCGTGCCAGTCGGCCCGGCGAACAAAAAGACGCCGTAAGGCCGCGTCGGATCGGCGAGTCCGGCTTTGATCATGGCGACCCGCTCCACAAGACAGCCAATCGCTTCCGGCTGCCCCATGACGCGCTGCTGAAACAGCCGTTCAAGGCCGACGAGATCAAGCCCTTCGCGGTCATCCAAAATCGAGCGCGGCAGGCCGGTCAGATGCGAAAGTGTCGCATACAGGCTTTCGGTCGTGATCTGACGGGGTTTACCATCCAAAAACAGCGTTTTCTGCGTAAATTTCAGGAAATTCAGCAGATTGCCGGGCGTCGCCTTGTCGCCGAGAAATTGCCGCGCCAAATGCCACGCTTCCGTAATCGTGTCATGTTCGATGCGAACGCTTTCGCCATGCAGTTTTTCCTGATGCGCCGCCCATTGATAGGCTAACTCCAGCGTCTCTTTATCATGCAGCGGAAGCATCGCCACTTTCTCGAACGAGGTTTCGATGCGCCGCGTGTCGCGCAGCAGCGCGTCGTAGGCGACAGGATACGTTTCACCGATCAGGCGCAGCGTGCCGCTTTCGATAAACGGCAAGATTTTTTCCAGAATGCCGACCGGATTGTATTTGTAGCGTCCGGCGTAAAACAGTTCGTGGAAATTCGGGACGAACCAGACGACGGAACGGCTCTGTTCAAGCTGCTTGACGAGCTTTTGCAGGCGTTCTTCCAGTTCGCCGATGTAAATCTGCCCCGCCAGCACGTCAGTCGCGCTCGCCTCGAACACGCGCCAGCCACGCTCGCGCAAACGCTGCTCAAAGGCGCGAATCAGCGCGGTTTTGCCGACGCCGGGTTCGCCGACGACAATCACCGATCTCGCGGGCTTTTCGAACAGGCTGCGCTGCAAATGCTCTAACAGTTCGAGAAAATGCGGATGTTCCCAGATCAAATCGTCTTGCGGTTTGGTTTCCCATAACGTGCCGACGGTATTCAGGTAAGTCGCGTCAAGCTGCGTGTGCGACTTTTGCTTCAGTTCCTCGACCAACGGCTTGACGATCTCCTGATCCAATCGTTTCAGCAGGGTATCGAGAATAGTGGCTTTTTCGTCGCCAATCTGCTCAAGCTGCTCTTTCAGCGACGGCGTCTCTCCGCGTTCGAGGCGTTCTTTCATGAACGTATTCATGATTTTGACAAACAGGCGCTCGTCTTCCCACCACTCCTGCGCTTTGGCGAGAACTGAGCCAATGACAGGTTTTTCCGCCCGTTCTAACAGTCGAAACGCAAAATACATCGGCCAGAGATAACATTCGTCAAGATGACTGAGGAGTTGATCCGTCCACTGTCCGTTCTCGGAGCGGCGATTCAGCGCTTCAAGGGCAATGCAGGCGATCAGCGGATTTTCTCCGGCGTAATAATCGAGCAATTCGTCATCGGAATACGTTGGCTGCATCAGCATTTCGACGCCGCGCAAAAACTCCTGGGATTGGAGCAAATCTTTGGGATGCGCGGTGCTTTGATAAAAATCCCGCATGTCGTTCGCCAGCGTATAGAGCGCGGTGCCGTTCGTATCAGGCGACAATTCGGGTTCTTTGGCGTCGGAATGCTCGGGGTTCTCCTCGGCGTGTTCTGCCGGGGGAACGTCCCGCCGCTGCCACCATTGCCGCAATCCGAAACCAAGCGCAATTCCGAGCAAAAGAGAGATCAGGCTGTATGCAATTGAATCTGTCATAGGATGGTTTTCGTGTTGAAAAGCGTTGAGAGGGAATCTAAGTGGGCCCACCAGGACTCGAACCTGGGACCAACCGGTTATGAGCCGGTAGCTCTAACCAACTGAGCTATGGGCCCCCAACGCTTTCAAATCACGCCTGTATTCAACAGAGGCATGAAAAAGTCAATATTTATTTTTCCGCATCTCGCTTTTCCATGTTTCGCGATGTGTTTTCAGACCGCAGTTCGAAATTTCTCTTGACTCGATAGACTTCCATTTTTAGCCTTTCCCGGACAGGAATTTTGGAAATTGCAGCGCGTTCCTGGAATGACACAGAATATTATGGACAGAACTGTCAGACGCCTTGAAG
>CAZMEO010000370.1:0-1398 GCA_964565315.1 uncultured Candidatus Moduliflexus sp.
GTCGTGCCGCGCCCTTCTGCGCTTTCCACGCGAATCTGGCCGCCATGATCTTCGATGACGCGGTTCACGATAGACAGGCCCAATCCTGTTCCTTCTTTTTTGGTTGTAAAATAGGGTTGGAAAATATTTTCGCGATGTTCCTGCGGAATGCCGGGGCCGGTATCGGCAAACGCGATTTCACAGAAGCGCCTGTTTGCAGCGGGTTTTGCGTCAATTGCCAGCCGCCCGCCCTGCTCCATCGCTTGAATTGCGTTCAGCGTGACGTTCATGCAAGCGGTTTTTAATAAGCCTTCATCGCCTGACATCATGAGATTCTCAGGCGTCACGCTGACCGCGCATTCGACGTGATGCTGCGCGGCCTGGCTGTCTAATAATTGCGTAATCTGCCGCAAAAACGGCGCAACCTGAAGCGGGTGCATCTCCGGGTGCAGCGGGCGCGAGACCTGCAAAAAATCAGTCACCAGCTTGTTCAGCCGCTGCAATTCGGTTTTGATATTGACGACATACGTGTCGAAGCGCTGCCGGTCTTTGTCGTCATTGGGCGAAAACCGGTCGCGCAGATGGTCAATAATCAGATTGATGGAATTGAGCGGATTGCGGATTTCATGCGCCAATCGCGCGCCGAGTTCGCCGAGTGCCGCCATCCGTTCCGTGCGGTGAACGCGCTGTTCAAGCGCTTTGTGTTCCCGCAATTTTTCGGTCATTTCGTTGAACCCGGAGATCAGCGTTCGCAATTCGCCGCTGTTTTGCGGCGCGGCAATTGTCGTGTCAAAATTACCGTCCGCCACTGATTTCGACGCCAACACTAACAAATCTACCGGCTTGATAAACCGATTGACTAAGACGATAGCCGACAGCGTTCCGCCGATAAAAATGCCGATAATCCAGAGCATATTGGAATATTGCGCTTTTTTGATCAGATATTCCAGGTCGTTCATCACTAAGACGACATTGATATAGCCGCGTTTGAAGCCGTTTTCATACACTGGAATCGTGACGTCATACGTCTTCAAATAGGTCTTCAGCATGGCGTCCCAGAACGATGTTTTCGGGTTGCGCACCCGGCGTTCTTTCAGTTCTTCCAGCGACAAGCCGACATCTTCCTGAATCGAACTGGCGATGACTTTCGAGGATAAATCGAGCAGCGAAATCTGGGCAACGCGCCCCGGCTGGCCTAAACGCACGGCTAATGTCCGCTGAATTGTGGCGTCGAGATCCATCGTCATCAACTGCTGAATTTCCAGCACGTTATTGACGTTTTCAACCGATCTGACATGCTCCACCACCTGTTGCAGCAATTCTTCTTTACTCCGGTCGAAAATGACGTAGGAAACGACGACCGTCGCGCCGAGAATCGCAACCATCAGGACGATTAATTTGGTTTTCAGGGACATGCGA
>CAZMEO010000370.1:1498-3704 GCA_964565315.1 uncultured Candidatus Moduliflexus sp.
CGCGCCGAGAATCGCAACCATCAGGACGATTAATTTGGTTTTCAGGGACATGCGACAAAAAGAATCAGAGGTTGAAACCTCTGTCTCTACGCCTTCGCCCTTTCAGGGCGGATATTGCCGCGGAGCGGCAACGGAATAGAGACAGCGGTTTCAACCTCTGGGAGGTTTATTCGGCGCTGACCACCACGTAACTGGTGTTTTCACCACGCCGGATAAGCGTCAGGAAGCTTTTTTCCTCGCCCAACGCGTTCATCGCTTTATTATAATCTGCAAGCGATTCAATCGAGGTTTTGTTGATTTCTTTAATCAAATCGCCGCGCCGCAATCCGGCTTCTGCCGCCGGGCTGTTCTGATCGACATCGGAGATCACCACGCCCTTTTCGTCTTCATAGCCAAGCTGAGCGGCGATGTCTTTCGTTAATTCCTGCACGCTCAATCCGAATTTTTCAACGGTTGCTTCATCCGGCGAATCTTTGGCGCTGGCTTGCGTTTCAGTCGCAGCCTGCTCAGCAATTTTCACGTCAACCGTCTTTTTCTTGCCGTCTCGATATAAGACCACATCAACTTTTTTGCCGACTTCCGTCACAGCGACGAGGTTTTTCAACGTTGACGGGCTGTCAATCGGTTTGCCGTCGAATTCGACAATCACGTCGCCGCGCTGAATGCCATATTCTTCTGCCGGGCCGCCTTTCAGCACATCGCCGACCAGCGTACCAGTCGTGCCTTCCGGCAGTTCGAACTGCTGGATGATTTCCGGCGATACGGCTTGAATCATGACGCCGAGCCAGCCGCGAATCACTTTGCCATGCGCGATCAGGCTTTCTTGCACGCTTTTCGCCATGTTAATCGGAATGGCAAACCCGATGCCCTGATACCCGCCGCTGCGGCTGAAAATCGCGGTGTTGATGCCGATGACTTCGCCGTTGATATTGACAAGCGGCCCACCGCTGTTGCCGGGGTTAATCGCCGCATCAGTCTGGATGAAATCTTCATAATCGTTAATGCCGATATTCGAGCGGCCTTCGGCGCTGATAATGCCGGCGGTCACGGTTTGCGACAGGCCGAACGGCTGACCGATGGCAATAACCCAGTCGCCGACTTCCAGCGTCTCGGAATCGCCGAGTCTGGCAACCGGCAAATTGTCGGCGTTGATTTTAATCACAGCGACATCGCTTTTCGGGTCAGTGCCGACGACTTCCGCTTCAAATTCGCGTTTGTCGGATAAGGTTACGGTAATTTTATCTGCATTGGCGACCACATGGTTATTCGTGAGAATATAGCCTTCTTCACTTGTGATCACGCCAGAACCAAGCCCTTCTTGTTTATATTCGCGTCCATCCGGCATTTCTCCGAAAAAGCGGCGCATGAAATCGTCGCCGAAAAATTCGCGAAACTGCTCTGGCGTCGGCGAATTGGACGAGCTTTTTACGGTCTGCTCCGTTCCAATAAAAACAACAGCAGGGCCAACTTCTTTGGCAATGTCGCGGAAGGCCTGACTTAAATCTTGCAGTTTGGCTTTCGCTTCTTCCGCATTCGACTGAATGGCTGGCACGGTCAATAACAACGCGCAAATCGCGGTTGTTGCGAATGTATGTGAAAAACCTTGCTTGCATACACGTTTCATCATGATAACCTCCATAACTTCGCAGAGCGTTTTCGCTCAGCGAATCTTGATTGATTGTTGTGCTTCTGCTCTCACCATCACTCACGTTCAAATACAAAGAATATGCCAAAGGCGTATCTGGTCAAGTATTCTCGGAGAAATTAATGCGGAGCGGATTGAATTCAAGGCAAAAACGGCTTATTAGAGGAAAAAGAGCTTAAAAACATTCCTTGATGCACGTTGCCTGATATGCGGCATATTCGGATGATGCGCAACATGAATTGTCAAGCATCATCTTATTTTTCAACGAGATCGTGACGCATGCATATAAAATTTCATGCCTTATTTCGGGTATTTTTCTCTCCTCAGACCTCACAGGTCTTAGAGACCTGTGAGGTCTTCACGGATGAGCGAGCAATTGGCATAACATCGCTTATCCTCTTATCGTTGACATCGCTGTTTTTATCGCCTCACGCGTCCGCGCCAAATCATCATCAGAATGCGCTAATGAGACGAACGCGGCCTCGAATTGCGACGGCGCGAGATAGATGCCCTGTTCTAACATCGCGTTGAAAAAGGCGGCGTACTGTTCCGTATTCGACC
>CAZMEO010000371.1:0-3698 GCA_964565315.1 uncultured Candidatus Moduliflexus sp.
ATTTCTGTCAAGCGAGAACGCGAGAATTTGTCATCTTGTGCGGATGCGTTCGCGCAATCGCGGCAGCAGGTTTTCCGGCGTTCCGTCAATCAGGAAGACAGTTTTGCCGCGCCGCTCAAGGCTGACGATTCCGGCGGGCGTCTGTGCTTGCCACGATGTCGATGCCGTGTCGGCTGGCGTCGCCGTTGGAACTGCGGCGGGCGCTGGCGGAACGTAGCGTTTCTCAAGCATCTGGCGGCATGTTCTGAAAAATTCGGCGCTGTCGCGTTTGCTGTCCCAGACGGTCTGCCAGATCAGCAGCAATTGCCCGCTTGTTTTATGCCGATACAGCGCGAAACGGTCGCCACCCCAGCCCGCGCTGGCGCGAATCGCGGCCTGCTCCGCAAGATAACCGTCGAGCAGCAGGCGGATATTGAATTCGCCCAACGTATTTTCTTCAATCGTCTCCCAATCCGCCAGAAGATCGGCGCACTCTGGAATTTGCACATTGACCGGCAGATCGCGTTCGCCCCAGTATTTTTCAGGATGCAAAATCTGCTCGGTGGAACGCGGCGGATCGGCATACGCCTTGTTGACTGCTTCCCAGCCGCCGCGCTGTTTTAACGCGAGTACGAAGTCAAAGCCGTCAATATAGGAAAACATGAGGTTATCGCTCAAATAGCGCGGCACAGCCTGCATCATCATCATGGCGCGCATCAGCGGATGATTCGACCACGCCCGCATATTCTCGGAAACGCCGGGAACGCGCGTCGCGTCGAGGCCGGGCTGCTGATGATCCAGCATGTAATCAACCATGACCAGCATCGCATCCCCTTCGATCAGCGCTTTTGCCGCTGAACCGGCGTCTTCCTGCTGCAAATCTTCGAGCGGCAGCGACATCAGCCGGAAATGCTGATCTTGCAAGGCATGCGTCAATTCGTGCGACATCAATATCTGTTCCATCGTCAACCCTAATTGCTGCACCAGCATGTTGCTGAGAATTTGGATCGGCATGGCGACCTGCGTTCTGCCGGTCATCAGCGCGAGCTTTTTCGTGATGGGATCGTAATATCCGGCGATCTGCTGCGTCAGCATTTGCGCATACGTTTTGCGCAAATCAATCGGACTGACGACGAAGCCGAATTTCAGCAGGCGTTGTTCAAGATAATGCAGCGCGTCGCCGGGATAGGCGCGGGCGAATTCGCGATCTAAGACCGCGCCGAGTTCGGCAGGCGTTTGAAAGACTTTTTCGACTTCCTGCTGAAACGGCAGCCCGCGCAGTTGCGCCACTTTCGGCTCAAGCTCGCTGGTCAGGCGTTCTAATGCCGATTCGCCGAATGCGGGAGAATGGAAAAAAAATAATATTAGTACAAAAATGCTTCCAATGAAGCGATAACAATATTCCATGTTTTTGTCTCCTTTTTCCGTCCCGTAAGGGACAAACGCCGATAGCCCGCCGATTTATCGGCGGGGAAATCGGCGTAACAATTCGTATTCCCGCCACGTTTTCCCGCCCATAAATGGGCGGGCTATTTGCGGGCGTCCCTTGCGGGACGAAAATTTTAGCAACCGATCATGCAGGTTTTTCGGGCGCGGTGTTCACATTCTGGGCGGCCTCATATTCTTCCCGCGTCAGGAATTGGCCGTTCTGAATTTCTTTCGCAATCAGGCGTTTTTGCTGATCGAATTTCAGATCAATCACGACAATCTTGCGGCAACGCGAGCCGACAAGTTCTTTGTGGGCGCGATAACTCTGATCGCCCTCTTCATAGGAGATGTGCACGTCATAGAGTTTATCAATCCGATTGCGAAACAGTTCGCCGCATTTGGCGCATTTCGAGTAAATGAACAGGTATTCGGAGGTTTCATCTTTCGGCGTTTTGGCTGAGCCGCCGCCAAATAATTTTTGCAAGAGTCCCATAGTTTAAGGAACAACATCCAGCCCTGTCAGGGTTCGAAACCCTGACAGGGATATTGTCGTATTATCATTATCCATATCCAGGAGTGCAAAAGCTTGCTTTTGCGGCCTGACGAAGTCAGGCGACACACCCGGCAAAAGCAAGCTTTTGCACTCCTGTTTATCGTATCAATCCGATGGCATCATGGTGTCAGTCTCTCGTGACGCAGCGGCAATTTGTCAAACAAAAACCTCCGGCAATGAGAGATTCTGCTTGCCTGCACAGGTTTTAAACATCGGTACGGTTTGATTTCATCTCGGATGCCTCCCCGTCGGAAAATACTTGACAAGAGGCAATTCTCTTGTGGAGGAGTCGCGTATTCAATTGATTTTTCGTGATGCAGAATAATGATATTCAATGTAAATGAAGGCGCTGATGGAGGGGCGCTATTAAGTATGCAACAGCAAGGATTCAATCCATATCTTCCGTCATGGGAATACATCCCGGATGGGGAACCTTATGTTTTTAACGGCAGGGTTTATGTGTACGGTTCGCATGATCGCTTTAATGGGCATGCGTTCTGCTTGAATGATTATGTTTGCTGGTCTGCCCCAATTGACAATTTAGGCGACTGGCGCTATGAAGGCGTTATCTACAGAAAAACGGATGATCCCCTCAACCCGGATGGCCGCATGTGCCTGTATGCCCCGGATGTGACAGTTGGGCCGGATGGACGATACTATTTGTACTATGTGCTTGATAAGGTGTCCATTGTGTCAGTAGCTGTTTGCGATACGCCTGCGGGTGCGTATCAGTTTTTGGGCTATGTTCGACATTCAGACGGGACGCGGCTTGGCGAGCGATCAGGCGATCAGCCACAATTTGATCCGGGGGTGCTGACTGAGGGAGAACGCACCTATTTATATACAGGGTTTTGCATGCCGGGGGACGCCTCGCGGAGCGGGCCGATGGCGACGGTGCTTGGCGCTGACATGCTCACGATCATCGAAGAGCCGGTGTTCATCGCGCCGAGTCAGCCATTTAGCAAAGGAAGCAGCTTCGAAGGGCATGAATTCTTCGAAGCCCCATCCATTCGCAAAAAAGGCGAGACCTACTATTTCATCTATTCTTCAATCGCGATGCATGAGTTGTGTTACGCGACCAGCCGGTATCCCACGCAAGATTTTACTTATCGGGGCGTAATTGTCAGCAATAACGATCTGCATATTGACACCTACAAACCGGCGGACAAGCCGATGTATTACGGCGGGAATAATCATGGCAGCATTGTGGAGATCAACGGAAACTGGTATATTTTTTATCATCGCCATACCAATGGGACAAGCTTTAGCCGTCAGGGATGCCTTGAGCCGATCCGCTTTCGTGACGCTGGAACGATCCCCCAGGTCGAAATGACATCGTGTGGTCCTCATGGCGGAGCGCTTCTTGGGCGCGGCGAATATCCGGCGTATCTGGCCTGCAATCTGTTTTGCAAACAGGAAGCCTTATATACGGCTTCTGGAGCGTACATGGATAATCGTTACCCCAAGATCACGCAGGATGGGAAAGACGGCGATGAAGAACCCGGCTATGTCGCGAATATGATGAATTCTGCTGGCGCGGGCTTCAAGTATTTTGACTGTCAGGGCATTCGAAAGGTCTCCATCAAGGTTCGGGGTTATTGCAAAGGAGACTTCGAAGTCAAAACCGCATGGGATGGGCCGGTGTTGGGGAGAATTCCTGTTGATTTTACGACTGTGTGGACGGAGTATGCGGCGGACATCGCCATTCCTGATGGAATCCAGGCGTTGTATTTTGTGT
>CAZMEO010000372.1:0-3693 GCA_964565315.1 uncultured Candidatus Moduliflexus sp.
GCTTGTCATGGGCGGATTTCATTTGATGAACGATACAGAGGCCGAGATTGATGGCGTCATTGCGCGTTTCCGCGAACTCGGCGTCCGGGCAGTCGCGCCGACGCATTGTTCCGGCGACCTCGCCCGGCAGCGTTTCACGCAGGCATACGGCGCGAATTTTCTTGAAATCGGCGTCGGCAGTTCCTTTTCGTCTGAACACGTCTTCAAATGACACTGAATAACATCCTCAAAAAAGCTGTCAGACACGTTGAAAGTGTCTGACAGCGATGTTTTTACCGCACGCCGCGCAAAAATGCGCCGACGGCTGCGCTTCCTTGCTCTTCATGCAGTTTCAGGACTTTCGTGCCAAGCACGGCGATGTCCACTTTGCCTTTCAGAAAGTCCACATCCGCCTTTTCTTGAATGCCGAAACCAAGCGCAAGCGGCAGGGTTGTCGCGCGTTTATAGGTTTCCACTAAGGTGGATATGTCCTCGTTAAAGTTCGTTTTGATGCCGGTCACGCCGCGTCGTCCCACGCAATAGACAAAGCCCTGCGTCGCATTCGCAAGCGTTTGCAGGCGCTCGCGAGTGTTGGTCGGCGTAAAAATAAAAATCGGATCAACGGCATGGCGGCGACACGCTTCAAGGTATTCCGCCCCTTCTTCCGGCGGCAAGTCAGGAATAATCAGCCCTTGAACGCCAGCGCGTTTCGCGTCGGCGACAAAACGGTCAGTTCCACGCATAAACATAATATTGTAATACGTCATGAAAAGAAACTTGATTTGCGGATAGGCCGCGCAGACTTCCTGCGCAAACTCGAAACAGGCCGCGACCGTCGTGCCGCGTTTCAACGCGCCGTCGTTCGCCTGCATAATCACCGGCCCGTCGGAAGTCGGCTCGGAAAACGGGATCTGCAACTCTGTCAATTCGACGCCCGCGTCGGCCATCTGCGCGATCACCTCGCGATTCGCCTCAAATGAGGGATACCCAAGAACGAGGTGCGTCATCAATAATATCTCTTTTTTCGCCCGCTGCTCGCGGATATATTGTTCAAGCATAAATATGCTCCCGGCGGTTGAAACCGTCGTCTGTATGCCGCCTCCCTTTCAGGGCGAAGGTGTGCCGCGAAGCGGCAAGGGAATGCAGACGGCGGTTTCAACCGCTGGGAGATGGTTATTTGTTGCGATATTGTTCAGCTTTTTTGATGATGAATTGCTGCCATTTTTTATCCTGAAAGGCGTCGGCAATCGTGAAAATATCTTTGTCGCCGCGCCCGGACTGGTTAATCAAAATGATCTCGTCTTTGCCCATCTTCGGCGCTTCTTTGAAGGCTTGCACAAAAGCGTGAGTCGATTCTAATGCCGGGATAATCCCTTCTTTTTTGATCGTCAATTCCAGCGCAGCAACGACTTCCGTATCAGTCGCCGATTCGAACCGCACGCGGCCTTGTTCCTGCAAATCGGCGAGAATCGGCGAGACGCCGATATAGTCCAATCCGGCGGCGATGGAATGCGTGTCGTTCATCTGACCTTCGTCATTTTGCAGGAAAATCGTTTTCATGCCCTGCGCGATGCCGAGCTTGCCTTCCGGCGCCGTCAGGCGCGTGGCGTGCTGGCCGGAATCAATCCCTTTGCCGCCCGCTTCCACGCCGACCAGTTCGACGCCGGCGTCATCAAAAAAGCCGCCGAAGACGCCCATCGCATTCGAGCCGCCGCCGACGCAGGCATAGACGCGATTCGGCAATTTGCCCTGCTGCGCGAGCATTTGCGTCCGCGCTTCCTTGCCGATAATTGACTGAAACCAGGCGACCATTTCCGGGAACGGGTGCGGGCCGCAGGCCGTGCCGAGCACGTAGTGCGTCGTGTCCATGCTGCCGCTCCAGTCGCGGTAGGCGGCGTTAATCGCGTCTTTCAGGGTTTGCGAGCCGCTGGTGACTTCCACGACTTCCGCGCCAAGCTGCTCCATCCAGAAGACGTTCGGGCGCTGTCGTTCCACATCCACCGCGCCCATATAGACGGTGCAGGCGAAGCCGAATTTCGCCGCCATCGTCGCGGTCGCGACGCCATGCTGCCCCGCGCCGGTTTCCGCGATGACGCGGGTTTTCCCCATCCGTTTCGTCAATAAACCCTGCCCCATGACATTGTTGGCCTTATGTGCGCCGGTATGGTTCAGGTCTTCGCGCTTGATGAAAATTTTCGCGCCGCCAAAATGCGCCGTCAGGTTTTCGGCATACGTGATCGGCGTCGGGCGGCAGGAATAGGTTTGCATCAACGCTTCGTATTCCTGCCAGAATGCCGGATCGGCTTTCGCCGTTTCGTAATGACGGATGAGTTCTTCGAGATTGCTATGCAAGATTTCAGGGATGAACATTCCCCCGAATCGGCCATAATAGCCGCGTTTTTGCGTTTCTGTCATATTTTTGTGTTGTGCGCGAAAGCTGTCAGACACCTTCAAGGTGTCTGACAGCTATGCTCGATGTTTTTCCAAATAGACAAGCGTTACTTGTTCATTTAATGCTTCTTCTTTAAACATGCGATACCCCAATTTTTGATACACATAGAGGTTGCGCTCGCTTTTTTGCCCGGTAAAGAGTTCGAAACGGGACGCCGTCGGGAACGCGGCTTCGATGGCGGTCATCAATTGTTTGCCGATGCCGCGATTCTGCCGGTCAGGATGGACAATCAGCCTGCCGATATAGCAGGCGCCGTGTTCCTGTTTTCCCCGAACTGAGCCGATAATTACGCCTTCGTCAACGGCCTTTAGAATGACGTGATCGGCAAATTGCGCCTGCAAATGTTCAAGCGTCTGCGTCAGCGGTGGAATCGTGTAATCGTTCCAGATTGCCGCTTCGGTTTGATACGCCAGTTTTTGCAGCGCCAAAATTTCGGCGGCGTCATCATGAAGAGCGTGCTTAATTTCTAACATTTTATTGAACGACACGGATAAATGTAAGAAAGGATCAAGCAACCTGTCAGACCTTTAAGCTGTCTGACAGGTCTGGTCAAGCGCAACGATTGTTATCCCTTCTTACACGCATCCGTGTAGTTTCATCATCTGATTCCCGCCGCGCTGAAATTCATAATCCACGTCAAGAATCTCGACCTGAAAACCATTCGCGGAAAAATGCGCGGCCATCGGCTCGACATAGCGGCTGATATTGGCGTTTAAATCGAGCAGCGGAAATATCCGCACTTCCCTCGCCACACGGAGCATTTCGGCAATCGCCTCTCGATGAAAATCTTCGGAAAGGTTGTCCGAATACAGAAACAGAAAATGCGAGCTGAGCGCGAGATCAAACGCGCCATCGGCAAACGAGAGCGATGGCAATTCCGCGAAACAATAGCGGCCTTCAGCGATTCCGGCGTCGTAATCGCCGAGAAAATCCTGCATGGCGCTCATGCGAATGCGGCCTAATTCCTTTAGCGACGGAATCGTCGTCCAGAGGAATTTCTCGACGTTCTGGCGCGTCTGTTCCATCACTTTTTGATACGTCTCGTCAATCCGCTGGCGAATCTGCGCCGCGCTGAACTGATAAATCGGGTCAATCGAAACCGCCGGATTGCCGCGCTCGCGCATCGTTTTGTTGAAGCTCGCCGGGCCGTCGCCGCAGCCCAATATCTTGCGCGTCAAATCGCGCTCGGTCAGGCTGAACATTCTGACATATTCATCGAACGAACGCCCCCAGGGGACGACGCGGTCATACGTGATTGGCAT
>CAZMEO010000373.1:0-3691 GCA_964565315.1 uncultured Candidatus Moduliflexus sp.
AGTTATACGGCGTATCATAAGACGAAATGGCTTGCGCCGGAGGCGGAATTTACGCCGATTCAGGTCGAAGCCGACGACACGACCTGGAAAATCGGCAGCCCGCAAACGCCCGCCGAGCGCGTCACCGTCGCGCAATACATGGTCAGAGGCAAGAGCATGTTGAAAATCCCGAACGGCACGTTTCTCATCGAACGGCTCTTAGTCGGGGACATGTTCAAAAATCCGTTCGGCGCGATCAAAGTGCAGCAAGGGCCGGGTTTGATTACGTATGACGCCGCGTTTAATCTTGATGTTTCCTTAGACAGCCCGCCGAACCAGGACGATGTTGCCTTGCCGGACGAAGAAGCCGCCGAATTTCGCGCATTGGCGGCGGAATTAGGGCTGGCTTCCGTGTCGCCGCAAGAAGCGGCGCTGCGGGCGGCGGCTTTTTTTCAAGAGCATTTCACGTATTCTCTCGATTTGCGGCGGCAAAACGACGACGTGTCGCCGCTGACCGATTTTCTGCGCTATTCCCGCAGCGGGCATTGCGAATATTTCGCGACCGCCACCGTGCTGCTGCTGCGAGCCGCCGGAATTCCGGCGCGATACGCGGTCGGCTACTCGACGGACGAACTCAGGCCGGGGCGCTGGACTATCGTGCGCGGCAGCGACGGCCACGCCTGGACGCTGGCCTATCTCAACGGCGCATGGCGCGATCTTGACACCACGCCCGCGTCGTGGCGTTCATTTCAGGAACAATTCGCATCGCCGTTCGTCTGGCTCTCGAATCTCTGGGCGCGGATTCGGTTTGCGTTGTCGGAACTGCGCTGGGGGCAGCGGCAGGGCGGCAACGAGCCGTATTTAATCGGCGCATTAGTCGTCTTGCTCCTCTTGTTAGGCTGGCGACTGTATCAACGCCGCCGCCGCAAACCTGCCGCAGAACAGCAGATGGAAGCGGTTGAAATCGCCGCGCTGCGGCAGGGAATTGATTCCGCGTTTTACGACATCGAACGCCGCTTGCGGGAAGCCGGATTCGTGCGCTACGACTGGGAAACGCTGTCGGCGTGGATGCAGCGCCTCATGCGCCAATCCGCGCCGCTGCCGCTGGATGCGCTCTTGCCGCTGTTAGATTTGCATTATCGCTATCGCTTCGACCCGGCAGGCATCAGCGCGGAGGAAATGGCGCAACTGCGAGAGGCAGCACAGGCATGGCTTGCCGCATATCCGTCTAACGACGCATTGAGCAGGTAGGGGACATCTATGCAAACTGAGCAGGAACGCATCTATAAGCGGGCGTATTTGGTGCTGAGGATGCATGCGTTGCGAAACAACGCGTATCTGATTCGGGAAGAATTGCCGACGTTAAACCTGCCGATTCCGGCGGGAATCCTGGATGACGTGCTGCTGAAACTCCAGGCCGACGGCGATGTCAAAATCAGCCGCGACGCGCAGGGGCGGACGGTGTATGACTTGTTAATTTTCCTTGAACGCTCCTTAGCGGAAAGCGCCCTCGATCTGCCGCCCCGCCTCGAATTAGCCCGGATTTATCTCAGCCGCCAGATGTGGGCGCCCGCGATCTCGGAACTCCGCATGACCCAGGCTCACCCGAAACTCAAAAAAGACTCGCTTTATCTGTTAGGGAATTGCTTTGAGAAAAAAGGCGCCGCCGATAAAGCGCGAGAATGCTACGAGCGCGTGCTGGCCTTAGATTATTCCTATCAGGACACGCTCACGCGCCTGAATCGCCTCAGCCAGAAACAGGCGGAAACAGTGGTGTTCGCGAACACGACCATCTTGACCGCAGCAACGCCAGCAGCACTCGACCTGTCTCTGCAAAACCGCTACGAGCTTGTGAAGGAGTTAGGGCGCGGCGGCGCGGGCGTGGTCTATCAGGCGGTCGATTACAAGCTTAAACGCGACGTGGCGATCAAATTGCTGCACCGGCAGGGAATTCAGAAGGGGGACGCTCGCAACGCATTTTTGCAAGAAGCCCGCATGGCGGCGCAACTGCATCATCAGCACATTGTCGAAATTTACGATGTGGATACCGACGCCGAATTTATCGCGATGGAATTTGTGGACGGCGGCAGCCTGAAAGACCTGTTAATCCAGCACAAGCGGCTTCCGCTCGAACACGCCGAAACGATCATTAAGTAACTCTGCCACGCCCTCCATTTTGCGCATCAGCGCGGCGTCTTGCATCGCGACATCAAACCGGCCAACATCTTTATCACAAAGAAAAAACAGATCAAATTGGGGGATTTCGGCATTGCCCACGCGACTCAAATTGAACAGAACGATTTTACCCAGATGTCCGCGCAAATCGGCACGCTGCCGTACATGTCGCCGGAGCAGGTGCGCGGCGAGCGCCTGACGCCTGCGTCCGATCTGTATGCGGTCGGGATTGTCCTGTATGAAATGCTGACCGGCCAGCCGCCGTTTCTCGCCGGAGACATCGCCTATCATCATCTTTATACGCCGCCTGCGCCGCCCGGCCTTTCAACCGATCTTGACGCTCTGATGTTGCGCTGCCTTGAAAAAGAACCAGGCAAACGGTTTCAATCCGCGGAGGAATTCGGTCACACTCTGCACGTTTGCTTGAAAGGCCAGGCCGAACGATTCGAGAAATATCGGGACTTGCTCCGCATGGCGGTGATTGATAACGCGCTTACGCCGGAAGAAGCGCTTGTGCTGAAACTGAAACGCAAAACATTGAAACTGTCCGACGAGGACGCTCGCCGCATTGAGCAGGAATTCGGCGTGAATTTGGAGAAAAATTATGCAGCGAACAACACTTCTGTTACAGCGACTTGACGAGATTGGCCGCTCGCTTGAACGCTCTGGTCACGCCTTAGCGTTGATTGGCTTAGGATCAGTCGGCACGGAACTCGACCGGCTTGACGGATTTTCCGATCTCGACTTTTTCGCAATCGTCGAGGAGGGCTGGAAACAGCGATATATTGACCGGATCGAATGGTTGAGCGACCTCTGCCCGGTGGCGTATTGTTTCAAAAATACCGACGACGGTTATAAATTGCTCTACGAAGACGGCGTGTTCTGCGAATTTGCCGTGTTCGAGCTGCGCGAGCTTCCCGCCATCGCGTTTGCGCGAGGCCGCATCGTCTGGAAACAGCCGCACATCAGCGGCGACATCTGCGTTCCGGCCATCGCCAGCGCGCCGCCTGCGCCGAAAAGCACGGCGTGGCGCGTCGGCGAAGCGTTGACTAATCTCTATGTCGGGCTTGGGCGTTTCAATCGCGGCGAAAAGCTCTCGGCAGGCCGCTTTATTCAGCACTACGCCGTTGATCGTCTTTTAGAATTATCGGAACAGCTTGAGCAGGAGCAGCAGGCGCGGAAAGACCAGTTTTCCAATGAACGCCGTTATGAGCAGCGCTTTCCGCAGACCGCGAAACGCCTGCCGGATTTCGTGCAAGGCTACGAACGCAGCCGCGAATCGGCGCTCGCCATTTTAGCGTTTTTAGAAGCGCATTTCGACGTGAATCCTGCTATCGCGGCGGCAATTCGGCAATTATGCGCGTAAGCCGTAGATAAGATAACGATCTCGGCAGAGCCAAATAATCTTGACCGAATTCATGGACGGACAGAGCATTTATGCTGACAATACGGAGGAAAAACCTATGAAAGCGATTCGAGTGCAGGAACCGGGCGAACCGGATGTGATGAAGATGGAAGAAGTGGCAGACCCGACGCC
>CAZMEO010000374.1:0-3685 GCA_964565315.1 uncultured Candidatus Moduliflexus sp.
AAGATAGCCGCTGACGACTGGATAGGGAATGAATTTGATCAGCTTTCCGCCGCCTAATGCGCCATAACTGATTTGCAGGGCAGCGGAAAGCAGCGCGGTCAGCGCTAACAACGCGACGATCTGACCCGGCATGAGTTTCGTTCCCGCCTGTCCCGCCATCAGGCTCGTCGCTAACGCGGACAGCACGGCGGCGGCGGGAGCGCAGGGCGCGGAAATCAGGCCGTCGGTTCGCCCGAATAATGGCGTAAACACGCCGATAGCCGCCGCGCCGATTGCGCCAGCCATCGCCCCCTGGCCGACGTATTCGCTCCCTAAAATCGTATAGACTAACACGCCAAAGGCAATGGATGACGGCAGCGCCACTAACATCGCCGCAATCCCGCCCCACAAATCGCCGCTCGACGATGCGGTTTCCGATTGAGAAGCTGTGGTGTGATGACTCATGTGAAATATTTTCCTCCCTTCATATAGAGACGCGGACAGGCCGCACAGGTTTCCAAAACTTGTGCGGTCTAATGAGAGGTACAGCACGATTCAGAATGATTGAACAGGGAAGATACCTCACAGGTCTCAAAGACTTGTGAGGTGTTGCGGTTCATGTTGATGAAAAATGCTGTATCTTGACCATGCAATATGCCTTGCACATATCGCCAAAATTGTCAAGTTTCCTTTTTATGAAGGTGTTTGAGAGGCGTGTTTCTGGTTATTCAGCGCGATTTCATGCCGCTTGCACAGACTCGCGCATCACCATTTTCGTGTTGAGCGTCACCACTTGCGGAAAATCTTTACGGTCGCCGCGCATCCGCTGGAGCAGCAAGTCGGCGGCAGTTTGCGCCATCCGCTCAATCGGCTGTTCCACTAATGTCAGCGGCGGCTCGATGACATCAATCGGATCAAAACGGTCGAAACCGATCAGCGAGACATCGTTCGGGATCTTCAGGCGCAATTCGTGGAGCGCCAACACCGTGCCGATGGTGGCGAAATAATTGGTGGCGTAAATCGCAGTCGGCGGCTGCGGCAGGTCGAACAGGCTTTCAATCATCACATATTCGCCCGGTTCGACGAAACTTCCCTCTTTCACCCACTGGCTCTCGACCGGCAGGTTATAGGTGCGCATGGCATCGTAATAGCCGCGCAGCCGCTCGCGATAGACATAGACATCTTGCTGGCCGTTCACAATCGCAATCCGGGTATGTTTGTTGAAAACAAGCTGTTCGACGGCGCGAAACGAGGCATGCGCGTTATCGACAATCACGGAATCGGTCTCGAAGCCCGGCAGCAACTGGTCAACAAACACGACCGGAATGTCTTCTGACGCAAATTCTTTCAAAATCGGCAGGCTTTCCGCGTCGGCGTAGGATGGAAAAACAATCAGCCCGTCAACTAAGCGCTCTTTGGCAAAACGCAATTTTTGTAACAAGCGGTGGCGGTCATTTTCGTAATTGCAGAGGAGCAGGCTATAATTTTTCCGTTCGAAAATCCGCTCCAAAATCGTGGTGACGGCCATAAAGAAGACGGAGCGATACTGCGGAATGATCACGCCGATCATCATTGAGCGATTCCGGCGCACGGCCTGCGCTAACATGTTTTCCTTGAAGCCTAACGCCTGAATCGCCTGTTCTACTTTATTCCGGTTCTCTTCCCGCAATTGATAGCCATTCAAATAGCGGGAGACCGTCCCAAGCGACACATTCGCCTGTTTCGCCACGTCACGAACCGTTGCAGCCATTATGTCCCTACTCCATAAACGTTCCCAGAGGTTGAAACCTCTGTCTGTATCCCACCGCCCTTTCAGGGCGAAAACCTGTCGCGAAGCGACAATGGAACAAAGCCAGATGTTTCAACATCTGGCGGGAATTTGTTGATTTATCGCGCTTCCGGCATATCGGATCACGCATTCCGCATCCACCGCCGGTTTAACGCCCGCGCCGCGCCCTGAGTGCACAATGACCAGATAATAATCACGCTGCGCGGTCAGGCCGTCAAAATTTCCTCGCCGGTCGTCAAAAGTCAAACGTTTCTGCGCGTCATTCCAGGCAATGCCTGTCCAGGCATACGCGCCGCGCTCGTAATTATAATTATCGCCTTCGTCTTCGTACAGGTCGAAATGCCCGTCCGCGCCTGGATACACGCGCAATTCGTATGCCGCGTTCGGCTGCTCGTCAGCGTATTGGACTTTTGGACCCAACGGCAGAATCGAACCGGCTTTCACAAAGAGCGGCAGAATCTCTAACGGCGCAGCGGCGTCAATCGTTTGCCCGCCGCGATAGCGCTCGCCCGTCCAGAAATCGTACCAATCGCATCCGGCAGGAAGATAGACGCTGCGCGTTTTCTTAGTTCCTTCCAATTTCGTCGAATTCGGGGCGTAATACATCGGCGTTGTGACCGGGCAGACCATGAGCGCCGGGCCGAACATAAATTGATCTTTGATGTCATAGACATTCGGATCGTGACGGAAATCGAACGCCAACATCCGCATCATGGTGTAGGCGTTATGCGTTTCCCGGCCTGCTAACGAATAGATGTAGGGGAGCAGGCGATAACGCAGCGCGTCGAATGTGACGAGCGTCTCATACGCGGCCTCGCCCGGCTTGCCGAAGCGCCAGATTTCGCGCGGCGTGTCTGTCCCATGCGACCGGAACATCGGCAGAAACGCGCCAAGTTGAAACCAGCGCACATACAATTCGCGATAGCCTTCATCGTCGCAGCCTTGCGGGAAATCGCCATGCCAGAACCAGAGTTCCGGCTTGCGGGCGACGAAAAACGCGCCGATGTCAAACGTCCATTTCGGATTGCCGGTGACGCAGAGGTTCAGCCCTGCCGCAAGCTGTTTGCGGAAGGTGTCCCACGTCGCGGTCGTGTCGCCCGACCAGACGACTGTGCCGTAACGCTGCTGCCCCGGAAAATGGGAGCGCGTCAGATTGACCACGCGCTTGTCGGCGGTGACGCTGCGCTGGCCTTCGTAGATGCCTTGCGAATGGAGCAGCGAATAGACGTTGAGATATTCCGGGTCGAGATATTTTTTGCCTTCAGCGGTGTTGATCAGCGCCCGTTTCGATGGTTCAGGTTTAAACGAGCCGTTCCAGTCGGCTTCGAACGGCTCGGTACAATCGCACCACCAGGCGTCAACGCCATATTGAAACAGCCCGTCGTATGCCTGTTTCCAGTATAACGCCCTTGCGTCAGGCAGAAACGGATTGTAGTTGCTGTCGTTTGCCAGCAGAAAGCCTTGCGCCTTCATTTCGGCGTAATTCGGCGTGTTGCGGTTCATATTCGGCCAGATCGAAATCATCATCCGCGCGTGCAAGTCGTGCAACTCGTCCGTCATCTGTTTCGGAGCGGGAAAGCGTTCGGCGTCGAAACTTTTCTGTCCCCATTCCCTTTCCGGCCACGATTTCCAGTCCTGCACGATGCAATCGAGCGGAAGCTGCTTTTCGCGATACGTTTTGACGATGTCCAGCAATTCGGACTGCGACGCATACCGCTCTTTGGATTGCACATAGCCGAACGCCCATTTCGGCAGCAGCGGCGCTTGTCCGGTCAACATGCGGCTTGCGGCGACGATCTGGTCGAATTCCGGGCCATAGAGAAAATAGAAATCCATCTCGTCGTCAATCTCCGTCCAGAAATACGAGCCGTGCGCATCGTCGTGAAACGCCGCCCAGGAGTAGGTATCCCACAGAAT
>CAZMEO010000375.1:0-3674 GCA_964565315.1 uncultured Candidatus Moduliflexus sp.
CCGCCGCCCGTGCCGGAGCAGGCTTCGCCGCAAACCGTGCGCTGGCGTTTGGCGAGATGATTGATATGTTCCCCCCTGAACAACAGCGATACTGCGTCATCAATCATGCCTTCAACCACCATGACATTCACGCCGTTATTTTTCAGCGTTTCCTGCGGATTTTTGCCGATGCCGCTGACTAACAAGGCGCGGCAGTCGCCCAGCATGGTCGCCAGCGCCTGCCATCGCAGCATCCCGCCGCCTGATTCCGGCGTTCTCCGTTTTTCGATCAAGCCATCTTTGCTGAAAATCAACAACTCTTCCGCCTCGCCGAGATGCTGATTGACAAGCATCCCTTCCATGCTTGCCACCGCGATATACGGGCGATGCTCAGACAGCGGCGCAGCTGATTGCGCCGCTTCTTTCGGCATGGCTTCGTATTGTTGCAGCAGTTTCATAAATTCGGTTGGCGTGCCTTCGCCTAACAACCCGATAGCATCCGCCCGGCATCTCGCGCAGTGCGCCATCTGCGGCAGAAATTGCGCGGCGTCGGCGCGAATGGCGTGAACCATCTCTTTCGGCGGTTCGTCAAGGTGTTCGAAGGCTGAACCGGCATTTTTATAATATGGAATGCAATTGAAAATGTCCGCCCCCAATTTCGCGACTTTTTCGGCCACTTCCACGATATGTTTGTCATTGATTCCGGGAAGAATGATCGAATTGACTTTGACGGTGATCCCCTTTTCTTTCAGCCGCTGCAACGCTTCAAGCTGGTGCATCAGCAGAATCATCGCGCCTTCTTCGCCCGGATAGAGGCGCTTGCCGTAACGCACCCAGGCATAAATCTCCGCGCCGATTTTGGGGTTGACTGCATTGATCGTCAACGTGACATGGCTGATATTCAGCCGCGTCAATTCTTCGATATGCATGCTGATGTTCAGCCCGTTCGTCGCAACGCAGAGCAGCATGTCGGGATAACGTTCTCCGACGAGCCGCAGCGTTTCCATCGTCTCTTCGGGATTTGCAAACGGATCGCCCGGCCCGGCAATGCCGACGACCGATATCTTCGGCTGGCGCAGCATAGCCTCGTCTAAATACGCCGCAGCCTGATACGGCGACAGCACGCCGCTGGTTACGCCCGGACGGCTTTCATTCACGCAATCGTATTTGCGGTTGCAAAATTTGCACTGCACGTTGCAGCGCGGCGCAACCGGCAAATGAATCCGCGCATAGCGTTTCCGCGCCGCATCATTAAAACAGGGATGTTTTTCGAATAGTTCCATAATATTCTTAAGTGTCAGACACCTTGAAGGTGTCTGACACTTATCTCTTTACATATATGAATAGCCGACTTCAGAGCCGTCCTGACGATATTCCAACAAAGCATTCGCGATGCGGTCAAACAACTGCTGCGCCCCGCGATAGCCGAGATGGAGCAGCCGCGAGCCGCCGATGCGATCATGAATCGGAAAGCCGACGCGCACGAGCGGAACGCCGATTTTTCGAGTAATCGAATAGCCTTTGCTATTGCCGATAAACACATCCGGCGCGAGCGTGTTTGCGATGTCGCCAATCTCGACGAAATCCACGCCGTCAAGCGCCTGAATCCCTTTCCGTTCCCAGTCCGGAATCATGTCATGAATCACACGCTCTAAATGGCCGCTTTTGCCGCCGGAGGCGCATAAGGCCGGAATCATGCCGATTTCATCGAGAAACGCCGCGAGACCGGCGACCAAATCTTCCTCGCCGTAAATGACAGCGCGTTTGCCCGCCACGTATTTATGCCCGTCAGCGTAAGCGTCTAACAGCCGCGCCCGCTCTTTGACATATTTCTCAGGCGTCGGCTTGCCGGTTGCGTCTTCCAGCGCGATCAAAAAGCGGTCGGTTTCGCTGACGCCGATAGGCATGCCGAGATTGACGCACGGGACGCCGTGCCGCGTTTGCAGCGTGTTTCCAGCGCGGATGTCTTGCTGCGCCAACACCCGCCCGAATTCAAACGTCGCCCGCGCCGAGCCCATTGACCGAATCGCTTCGACTGGCGTGCCGCCTTCGGGCATCCGCTGATATTCGTCCCACAGCCCTCCGTCGAGCGTGTCGGAATAATCCGGCAGCAGCGCGATTGGCTGGCGCATCTCCTCGAACATCTCCTTCAAATGCCGCAAATCCGCCGGAGACACCATGCCCGGCAGCACGTTTATAAGCTCGCCCTGTTTGCCGTTTTCGACGAACGCCGAAACAATCGCGTTGATTGCGCCGTGAAAGCCGTCAATATGCGTCCCTTTGTAACTCGGCGTCGAAACATGCACAATCGGCGTGGCGTTCTCCTCTTCTCGCCCTGTGCGGTACTCATGCAGAAACATCGCGACATCATCGCCGATGGTTTCGCTCAGACAGGTCGTCGCCACGCCGATCACTTCCGGCGCGTATTGCCGCTCAATGTTGGCGAGGCCGCGTTTCAGGTTCGCGCCGCCGCCGAACACCACCGATTCTTCCGAAAAGTTCGAGCAGGCGATGTCAATCGGCTCTTTAAAATGGCTGATCATGTAGCGGCGAATATAGGTCGAACAGCCCTGCGAGCCGTGCAGATACGGCACCGCGCCGCGAATTCCCTTGAACACCAATGACGCGCCAAGCGGGGAACAGAGCTTGCACGCATTTTTCGTCGCTTTGTAGTCAGTCATAATGAATAAAACAACAACGAATCAAAGAAGGGAACGAATAGGCATGACGCAAATTCCGACAAATTCGTTCCTTTCTCATATTCGTTGTTGTTGTCCCGGCACGCGGCCTTTCGACCGTCGGGGCGAGAGTTTCCAGATCGGGCTGGTGACGCTGGCGTGGACCTCTTTCGCAAAATTCATCATGCCGACATAGCCCGCGAGCGGCAGCTTGCGCTCGTGATTATGGTCGCAAAAACCAATCCCTAATTTATAGGCAATGGGGCGCTCTTTCACGCCGCCAATCATCAAATCAATATCTTTTTCTAAGGCGTATTTCGAGAGTTCTAACGGATTCGCGTCATCCACGATGACCGTCCCGGCGTCGCACATAGCTTCAAGCTGGCGGTAATCGTCGGGATTGCCCGTCTGCGAACCAACGAGCGCGATTTCCATCCTCAAATAACGCAACGCTTTGACTAATGAAAATGCTTTAAACGCGCCGCCGACGTAAATGGCGGCCTTTTTTCCTTGTAAATCCTCGCGATAACGTTTTAATTCCGGCGCAATCGCCTGAATTTCATCCCGCACCAACGCCCGCGCCCGCTCCATCAATTCCGGCGCGTCGGGGAAATGTTTCGCCACGTCGTACAACGCGCTCGACATGTCTTCCAGGCCGAAATATGAGACGCGGATAAACGGAATGCCATGCGCCTCTTGCATCATTTTCGCGAGCGTCGTCATCGAGCCGGAGCATTGCACCACGTTCAGCGCCGCGCCATGCGCCCGCCGAATCTCATCCACGCGCCCGTCGCCGGTCATCACCGACACGACGTGCAGGCCGATTTGCTCGTAATACTTTTTGATAATCCAGGCTTCGCCGCCGATGTTAAATTCGCCTAAAATATTGATGCTGTGCGGGCTGATGCCTTCGGTCGAGCCAGAGCCAATCAGCGAAAACAGCGCTTCGCAGGCGGCGCGGTAGCCATCTTTTTTCGTGCCTTTAAAACCTTCCGAATGCACCGGAATGACCGGAAT
>CAZMEO010000376.1:0-1797 GCA_964565315.1 uncultured Candidatus Moduliflexus sp.
GCTATTGGCCGCCGTGACGCTGTTCGGCGTGATCTTAGGCTCTGACCCGAATACGATGGGCACGGTGAAAGATGCGATTGTCTTGTTTGCCAAAAACCGCATTATCTTTCCGCCCCGCATGATTGTATTGATGGCGATGCTGGTCGGCGGCACGCTGCTTGCGAATAAGCTGGTCTGCGCATGGGGCTGTCAATTCGGGACGTTGCAGGATGTCATTTTCCGCTTCGGACGCGACGCCAAAGACAGAAAAGGCGTGCTGCCGCAATGGAAAATCCCGTTTATCATCACGAATACGATTCGCGTGGCGTTTTTCATTATTTTTACGATTGTCGCGTTCGTCTGGGCATTTGATGTGATCGGCGTGATTGACCCGTTTAAAATTTTCAATCCTGCGGTGTTGGGAACGGTGGGCATCATAAGCATCGCGCTCATCCTGATCGCCTCGCTGTTTGTTTATCGTCCCTGGTGCCACCTGTTTTGCCCGTTCGGGCTGGCGGGATGGCTGGTCGAAAAAATCAGCGTGTACAAAATCAAGGTCAACGACGACACGTGTACCGCCTGCAACGCCTGCGTGAACGCATGTCCGTCAATCGTGATGGAGGCGATTTTGAAACAAAATCGGACGATCCCGGATTGTTTCGCCTGTGGGACATGCATGGAGGTCTGCCCGACAAAATCCATCGAATTTGCTTCTGGAAAGCGCGAGACGCCGCCTGCCGGAAAATTCGTAAAATAGCTCAATTGAGTTGTCAGACACTTACAACGTGTCTGACAACTTTTCCCGCCTCTATTCAGTTTGCCGAATACACAAATTCCTGCGCGGCTTCTTCGCCGCGCAAGACGCGCAACGCGCCGAGCGCGAGGGCTTCGAGTTCATTTTCGCCGGGCAGCATCTCCACCGGCGCGATCCATTCCACCCGCTCGCGAACCCAGTCGGTGAGCATCGCGGAATGCGCGATGCCGCCCGTCAAAATAATCCGATCCGCCTTGCCGCACAGCACGGTTGCCAATTCGCCGATCCCTTTGGCGATCTGATAGGCAAGCGCCTGATAAATCAGCGCAGCTTGCTGGTCGTCCTGCTGAATCCTTGCCTCAACCTCCTGCGTGTCGTTTGTGCCGAGATAGGCGACGCAGCCGCCCTGTCCGCGAAACATGCTGATGACTTCCCGCAACGCATATTTTCCGCTGAAACACAGTTTCGCCAGCGCGATACAAGGGACGCGCCCGGCGCGTTCCGGCGAGAACGTCCCTTCATCATCCGACACGATGTCAATCATGCGGCCATTCTGATGCGCGCTCATGCTGATGCCGCCGCCGAGATGCGCGACAATCAGGCGCAATTCGCGATATGGGCGCTGAAGCCGCCGCACGGTTTTCATCGCCGCCGCTCGCATGTTCAGGGCATGAATCAGGCTGCGGCGCGGCAGTTCCGGCCATCCGCTGATGCGGGCGATTTCTTGCAGTTCGTCCACCGCGACTGAATCGTAGATATACGCCGGAATGTCAAGCGGCGCGGCGATTTCATGGGCGATCAACGCGCCAAGATTCGAGGCGTGTTCGGAAACGGGATGATCGCGCAGGCACTCCAGCATCGCCTGATTGACGCGATACGCGCCGGATTGCACGGGCGGAAGCAGCCCGCCGCGCCCGACGACCGCAGAGAGCGACGACAGCGGAATCTGATGCGCGTCAAGAAAGGCCAGCACAGCGGCTTTCCGCATGTCATATTGATCCGCGATGCGCGGAAAGCGGCGCAGTGCTTCTAACGAGTGCGGCAGCGATTCGCGCACCCGTTCG
>CAZMEO010000376.1:1897-3670 GCA_964565315.1 uncultured Candidatus Moduliflexus sp.
AATCCCTGACGCGCCTGGGTTAAGGCTAAGAAACAACCGAAAAACCAGATAGCTCCCCAAAGGCCTCCAATCGTCTGAAATAATTCGATGCCAACCAAGCCCGCCGCCATTGCGCAAAGAAACGCGCCGTTTTTTAAGGCAAATCGCCAGAATAATTGGCCGAGACCGGCTTTCGTGCCGTCAGCAGCGCCGACTTTGAAACCTAAGAGCATCTTTCCAAGCGTTGCTCCGGTAAAGGCTTCGAGCAGCGCATAAATAAAGCCGACAAGGGGAAGCGCAATGACCGCGCCTGCCAACGCTCCAACCATACCGCCAACCTGCGTTCCTGACATCGCCTGCCCGTCAACATCAATTGTTCCGGCAGCGCCGCCGAACATCGCGCCTAATGCGCCACCAAACACTAACCCGACGGCCACGCCGCCAACCGTCATTATTATGGCATCAATCAAACTGGACACTAACCGTAATCCAAACCCTACTCGTGATTCTGCGCTTGCTCCCATCGTCTATTCCTCCATGATCGTTAAATGATTCGGTTGTTTTCATGTTAATTAACTGATGTTATGCTGTGACATTGTTCAAGAGCAATTTTTTCTCTCGGGCGAACTTTTTTTGTCATTTTTTTTTGCGTCAACTTCCTTTGAGCTTTTTTGAAATCCGCTGAAAAAACGATGCGGGCGGCTGCATCACGCGCTCGATTTCCGCGAGCATCTGCGGCGATTTTGCTGCGGTTGGAAGCGCATCGAACAGGCGTTTCAACGCCGCTCGTTTCTGTTGATCGAGAGCATTCGGCGTCAACGCCTTGAGGGCGAACAGCAGCAATTCTGGCGTATTTACGGCGTATCGCGTGGCCGCTTCTACCTGCTGGAACTTGCGCATCCATTCCACAAAAATCGCGGCGCGGCGCTCGTCAGCTTGTTCAGCGTAACGGCGCATCAAATCGGGCGCAGCCGACAGGACGGCCAGATCGTCGGCGGTGAAAGAAGTCTGAAAGAGGTCGAATAATTTCAGATCGCGCTGTTTGACAAGATACGCTGCTGCCCATTTCACCGCTTCTGAACGCTGAACGCTCGTTTTAATCTGCATTGTCGCGCAAGAAAGTGTCAGCGTCGGGGACAAGTTCTGCCGAAATTCCGGCTGTTTCGGCACGCCCTGAATGCGAAACGGCAGCCCCGTGCCGTAAGCGCAGGTGTCGAACGACAACTCGCGCCGCTGCTGCTCAGGCAGAAGCGGGAACAGGCGTTCCAAAAAATCGAGACACTCGCGGTCAGTTCCATGCAGCATGATCGGCAATTGAAAGGCGTGATGATGAAGAGCGGCATACAGCACACATTCCAAATCCGCCTGATTGACGGCGGGCGCGGTAACTTCCGGCAGGCGGGACGGCGGCGCGATTTCAAGCGGCGTCAGTGGCGCTGGCGGCGCGGCTGTTTGAAAACCGTTCTGCTGCTCGATGGCGCAAATCAGCGCCGCCGGATTCAGGTCGAATTCCCGCTGCAAGTCGTCATACTCGAACACGAGGTTATGAAAAAAGTAATTGCCGGGACGCCCTAAACTATCTTTTCCGGCATAGACCGCTTTGCCGACGACGCCGCGCGTTGCGTTGAGCGGATAATAGACGTATTTGACCGGCGTGACGACGTTCTCCTGATACATCAGCGCGGTCGGCAGCACATAAAGCGAATGCTGCTCAAGCGCGAGCCGTTCCTCGCGGCTCAGGCCGCCGCTCATGGCAATCGTGACGAATTCCGGCTTGCCGCTGGTAAACATCTG
>CAZMEO010000377.1:0-3660 GCA_964565315.1 uncultured Candidatus Moduliflexus sp.
GTTTCTCAAGCCTGTGAGGTTTGGCGTAGAAAAGGCTATTTCGGCGCGAGGTTATCGAGAATTTTCATATTTTTCTTGAATCGGTTTTCATACGCTTCGATTTGCAGCGCGGATTCAATCCAAGGATGTTGCTGAATGACTTCCTTGAAATCGCGTTTAACCAACCGCAGCAAGCCGACATCTTCTAACGCGACAACCGTTGCGGAACGCGGCTCGTCATTGACAATGGCCTGCTCGCCGAAGAAATCGCCGCTTTTCAGCGTCGCTAACAACAGCGGCTCGTCTGGAAGCGTGACTGTGCCGTTTTCATCGGCATCAATCAGCGAGGCGAAGACGCCGACCTTGCCAGAGACGAGAAAATACATACAATCGCCGGGAGTCCCTTCGCGCATAATCGTGACGCCTTTTTTTGCCTTGACTGGCGTGAAGCGGGCGACCACCGCTTTGCGATCCTGCGGCGCAAGCTGGCTGAACAATGGCACGCGAGCCAACGCGGTATCCAAAATGCGCTGTTTGAACAAATCTTTCAGAGATTGCGTGACCTGCGGGCGGGTTTTGGCAAGTTTCAACACCATCTCTCTGGAAATCTCCAGCAATGCGCTGGGGCGTTCCGCCACGACCGACAGATTCGGATCAACCTTGCCGAACAGGGCAAATTCGCCGAACGAATTGCCGGTTTCCAATGTGGCTAAATGCATGGGACGGCGGTCTTTGTCTTTGCCGAAAATTTTGACGCTGCCTTGCAAAATGACGAACAGCGAGCGCTGCACGTTGCCATTTGCCAGAATCGTCTCGTTTGCCACGTAGGTTCGCAGCGTCGAATTCTGGTGAATGCCGCGCAATTCCGAAACAGACACTTTCTCGAACAGCGGCACCTGCTTCAGCAATTGCACGACATCGGAAATCTCCTGCATCTCATCAGGCTGCGGCGTCTCTTCGACCGGCTCTTGCTCTTCCTGCAAGGCGTCAATGTGGCTGACAGATTCGTGATAATCGGCGAGTTGATCGTCAGACACCGTGCGGCGCATGAAATAGAGTTCGCGCAGGCGGTCAAGAAGCTCTTCGTTGTCCGGATCAACATTGACGATCATCTGCGCTGCTGCCATCGCTTTGACAAACTGACCGTGATCGGCGTAATACAGGGAGACGGTCGCAAACTCCTGAATGGCCGCCTGTTTTTCGCCAGCGCGTTCGTATAATTTTCCTAACGTGAGATGGATCGGAATCGTTCGCTCTGTCGTTTCTTGTGCCTGACTTAAAAGCTGCTGATAGCGAAGCGTTTCCTGACGAATAACTTCTGTCGATGCTTCTGAAATGATGCTTGACATACGTGTGTTCCTGTTAAAAAGAAAAAAATAATCACCATCGCACGGGACGACGTTCACTCATTTACCAGTAAAACAGCCAGATAATCAACACGCCAATCGCTCCGAGCGTCGCGGCGGTATAGGATTTGAACGCCATAAACCCAACAACGCCGACGTTAATAAAAATAAATCCGATCACTCCAGGAAGACTGGCAAGGACGGTGTCTTTTGGCGGGAGTTCGTTTCGCGATTGATCTGATTTCATACGAAGCCTCGCTGCAATGTGAATGTATCGGCGAACAGCCCTGTTCGCCGATGTAAATTGCGATCTAAATGCTTTTTGCCATCACACAAAGCCGTGTAACGCGACATCTCCCATTATCTTACCGGCAGCGGTTCGCGTTCTACGCAGAGTTCGACCGCTTTCTGCGCGTGTAAAATTGTGGTATCAAATAACGGCGCGTCGGGAAAATCTTGTTGGGCGACCAACATGCCGATTTCCGTGCAGCCTAAAATGATTCCCTCTGCGCCGCGTTCGACCAGATTGCGCATGATTGCCAAATATTCCTGGTGCGAGGCGTCAGTCACGACATCGCGGCATAATTCATCGAAAATAATCGCATGAACGCGCTGGCGTTCTTCGGGAGAAGGGACAAGCGGCGTGATGCCGAATTTGTCGCGAAACCGCGCCGTATAAAACTCCGCTTCCATCGTTGGTTTCGTGCCTAAAATGCCGACGGTTTTGATGCCCTGTTTCAGAATCGCCTCTGCCGTGACATCGACAATATGAATCAGCGGAATCGACACCGCCTGCTCGATCTGCGGCGCGACGCGGTGCATCGTG
This sequence comes from uncultured Candidatus Moduliflexus sp., assembly GCA_964565315.1. Lineage (GTDB taxonomy): Bacteria > Moduliflexota > Moduliflexia > Moduliflexales > Moduliflexaceae > Moduliflexus. Next base: position 2,152 of record CAZMEO010000377.1, read on the forward strand.
TTTGTCGCAAGCAGCAGAAAATCTGCGCCTGCGTTCTCCAATTTCACCGCTTTTTCTGACAGATACGCCGCTGCGTCGTCCCATTGCCCCTGCCGCAGAAACGTTTCGATATAGTGGAAATTGACGCTGTAAATGAGCATTTCAGGCGCGTGATGCCCGCCTAAGATGCGGTTGACGCCTTCATTAATCAGGCGATAATACGGAATGGTTGATTGGCTGCTCATTCCGCCGAGAATGCCGAGTGTTTTCATGGGATATATCCTTTCAAAGAAAATCGCTTGACAAAGAATTTCGTCATTTGCAATATTTATTAGACCTCACAGGTTTTCGAAACCTGTGAGGTCTGCTATCGCGCATAAAACAGCCATAATCGTGCGTAAGATTTTTGCAACCTTTTTCTTTCAAGAATATCAGGAGGAGGCTCGAATGCTGCAATCATCGTTTTGGCCGTATCAGCCGGAAGAGCTGCCGCAGAAGCGGAATGTCAAAAAAGTACCGTTTGTGGAATTATTTAATGGCCGCGTTCAGGGCGTCGTGTCGAGCGGCTCGGATATTAACCGGGTGTATGTCGCGTTTATCGAAGCCGACACGGGCGATTTTTATTGCAGCACCAACAACAATCGCCCGTGCGGAGGGCTTGGCGGGCGTCCCTGCTCGCATATTCAAGAAATGCTGGAAGAAGCGATGGCGCAATATGGCGCGGCACGCATCGGACGCTTTTTAAAGCTTCAAGTCGATGTCAGTCAGGTCACGTCGGCCTGGGGCATCCTGCAATACCTGAAAGGCTCGCAGAAAAAAGAACCGGCGAATGAGGTGTTCAGCCGATTTTTGACCTATCTGCGCTATGTGGAATTGCCGCCGTCTAAACATCCCATTCCTGAGATGACATGGTTTGTTGGCTGAAGGCGGATGTTTTGGGACAGGTAGTGCAGGAGGTTTCAGCCTGCTTAATGCCGTCGTGCCAGAGCTGCGCATGCAAGGCGGTTTGCTGTCCTTCCAATTCGATCTGCGCGGGAATCGCCTGAAAAGCGGCGCGTGCGTCCTCTGCATAAGGGAATGCGAGCAGCATGACATCCGCGTTTTCAGTTGACGCTTTCCCTAATAATACGTCGGCTAAATTGATTTTAAGAAGTTGGATTAACGCGCCTAATAACGCATGATTTTGCTTGAGAAAAATCGCAAGAACAGCTTCGCTTGATGAAAGAGAGGCGAGTTTTTCTTCAATGATCTGCTGACAATTGACAAAAAGTAATTGCATATCGCTCCTTATCATAAAGGGAAAATAGAATGAACGAACTCAGAAAGAATTTATCTTGAGGGAAAGAGAATGTCAAGAGAATTTCCATGAGGTCTTTTTTGTGCCGAGATATTAAGGATATTTGGCAAATCGGCACATATTTTTTCATTGACACATCGATCATTTGACGTGATATTCGCTTGTTCAGGAGGAGAAGATGAAACCACATATTGACCCCAAAGTGGACTGTGTCTTTAAAGCCATTCTCGGCA
>CAZMEO010000378.1:0-3647 GCA_964565315.1 uncultured Candidatus Moduliflexus sp.
AAACCTCACAGGTCTCCAAGACCTGTGAGGTTTTTTGCTCGATCTTACACGTTTTCCGGCGTGATTTTCAGTCCTGCGGTCTGCGCAGCATCCGCGCCGCTTTTTGCTGTCACGCGCCGCCGCGCCAAAAACTCACGAATGCTTTCGACCAGCGAATACAGCACCGGCACAAGATACAGCGTCATAAAGGTTGATGAGAAAAGACCGCCAATCGAGACAATCGCCATCGGGGCGCGCATTTCGCCGTCCTGCCCAAGCCCCAACGCCATCGGAATCATGGACACCATAATCGCAATGTTCGTCATCAGAATCGGGCGGAGTTTCACGACGCTCGCTTGCAGCAGAATGTCGCGCCAGTTTTCCCCTTTGCGCCGCAATTCCTGCACGTAATCCACAATCAGCAAGCCGTTGTTCACGACGATGCCGACCAGCATAATCACGCCCATAATCGAGAAAATGTTCAGGGTCGCGCCGGTTAACACTAACGACACGAACACGCCGATAAGCGCTAACGGAATTGTTGACATAATTGTCAGCGCATGTACCGCCGATTCCAGAAGAATGGCCAGCAGCATGAACGTCAACGCCACGGCGAGGAACAAGGCGGTCGCCATATCCATAAACGCTTCCTGCATCATTTCCGCGTCGCCTGCCCAGGAGACAGACACCCCGGCGGGAAGCTGCATGGTGGCTAATTTCGCATTCACTGCCTGCGTCAACGCGGTGACGTTCCCGCCGGGCGCGATGTTTGCGCCGACCGTCACGGAACGCTGCCGGTCTGTGCGGTAAATGCGGCTGGGGGCTTCGACGGTTTCAATCCGCGCTAATGTTTCTAAGCGCACCATGCCTTTCGGCGTTTGAATCGGCAGCAGGCCAATCGCGGACGTATCGGCGCGGTCTTCTTCTGATAATTTGACGCGAATGTCGTATTCTTCGCCTTCCACGCGATAGACGGAACCGACATTTCCGGTAAACGACGCGCGCAGCATCGCGGCTAATGAGGTCGGCGTGATTCCGAACTCCGCGCAGCGCCGGTAATCTGGCGTGACGCGCACTTCCGGTTTGCCGAGCCGCCAGTTCATATCCACGTCCACCGCGCCGGGCGCGGCCTTCATAAACGCGATTGCCTGTTCCGTGACGGCGAATAAGTCATCCATATTCGCGCCGCTGATATCCAACTGTACCGCCTTCTCGCTCCCCGAACCCGGCGTTCCTGACGCCGGTTTGATCGTCAACTTGACGCCGGGAATGTCGGCAAACATGCGCCGGAATTCCGCCGCAATCTGCGAGGTGTTCTGCTGGCGCTGCTTGCGGTTGATGAGCTTGACGGTAATTGCCGCTTCGTTGACGCCGGTCGTGCTGTCTTCGCTGCCGCCGATTTCCGTATAAAATTGCTGAATGTAGGGTCGTGTTTTTAAGCGCTCTTCCATCAGCAGCACCGTATCGCTCGTGCCGGTGAGCGATTCATCCACCGCTTTTTCGATCTGGATGCTAATCTGCCCCTGATCGGATTCTGTGATGAATTCGCCGCCAATCCATTTGAGACAGACGAATGACGCGAAAAAGAGAAGCATCACCGCAATCACCGTCATCCAGCGGAAGCGCAGCGCCACGCGCAGCGTTCCCCGATAGGCGCGTTCGCAGACGCCATACATCGCTTCCCAACTGCGCGTGAACCAGGAGAACAGGCTTTTCTTCGCGTCATCATGCGGTTTGAGCCATTTGGCGCTTAACATCGGCGTCAGCGTAAAGGCCAGAAATAACGAAATGATCGTCGCAAACACGGTCGTCATGCCGAATTCTTTGAAGAAGCGTCCGACCATGCTGGACATCATCGCGACCGGGAAAAAGACGGCGAGGTTGGTCAAGGCCGAGCCAATGACTGCGACGACGATCTCTGACGTGCCTTGTTCGGCTGCATCGAGCGGCGAAAGCTGATGTTCCACAAGATGTCGCTGAATATTTTCCAGAACGACAATCGCGTTTGCGACTAAGACGCCGACCGATAAGGCCATTGCCATTAATGACATCATGTTCGCGGTATAGCCAGACGCATACATCAACGAAAAGGTCGAAATCACGGCCACCGGCAGCGTCACTGTGGCAATCAGCGTCAGCCGGACATTTTGGAGGAAAAGAAGCAGCACGCCCGCCGTCAGAAGAATGCCGACGCCGAGGTTCGATAGCACGTCATTGATGGAATCCTGAATGACGCCGGATTTATCGCTTGCCAGAATGATTTCATAATCTGCCGGAATTTCCTTTCGAAGGTTCGCGATCAATTTATTCACATCCTGCATGATTTCCAATGTGTTGGCGCTGCCGGATTTGGTGAGCGACAGACCGACAGCGGTTTTCCCGTTCATTTTCGCCATGTTGCGGACTTCTTCGAACGTATCTTCCACCGTCGCCACGTCCGCTAAACGGATCACGCCATTGCTCGTCGGAATTTCCAGCGTTTTTAACGCCTCCAATGACGGAAATTCGCCATGCAGTTTGATGTTGATTTCCTGTTCGCCTTCCACGACATGACCGGCAGGCAATTTCATGTTAAAATAGGAAATCATGTTATCCACATCAAGAATGCTTAACCCGAACGCCTCCAATTTTTTCGATGAGACCGACACGATGATCTCGCGTTCTTTTTGCCCGGAGACCTGGACTTTCGCAAGCCCCTGAATCTGCGTAAACCGGTCAACCATTTTATCATCTACGACCTGATAAATTTCTTCGACCGGACGCGGGGCGATCACGGCGATCTGCGCAATCGGCAGCGCGCTCAGATCACGTTGCGCGATAATCGGTTTTTGCACCTCATCGGGAAGATCGCTGAGGATTTGCTCGACTTTTGATCGCACGTCGCTTTCGGCTTCATCGCCGTCCACCGAGAGTTCGAATTCACAGACAACGGTAGAAAGATTTTCCTGTGAAATGGATTTCTGACTTTTTAAGCCGCTGACGCCAGCCACAGCTTCTTCGATTTTTTTCGTGACCTGCGATTCGATTTCTTCCGGGCCAGCGCCGGGATAGACCGTCGAGACCATGACATACGGAATATCGATTTTCGGGAATTGATCTTTCGATAATTTGAGGTATGAATAGATGCCGAACATCATCATCATGCCGCAGAGCATAATCGTTGCGACGGGGCGGCGGGTAAATACGCGCACAAAATTCATAAATTCTTGGAAGTTTGACAGAATGCGGGCATTTCCCGCATTCCATCGAAACTACGTGATATTTTCAACTGGCGTTTGCCAGAAGGTGTGTGATACTACCTGAAACGCTTGCGCATTCCAGGCAGAGATAAGACGAGGTTAGAGGGTTTTGACGCGGTCATTCGGGCTTAACATGCGCGCGCCCTCGGTCACCACGTGATCATTCGGGTTCAGTTCTGTGGAAAACACGCCGACATTCTTTTCATCGCGGAATTTGATCGTCACTTCGACTTTCTGCGCCTGCCCGTCGGCGACTTTGAACACATAATATTTTTCCCCTTCTTGCAGCAGCGCTTTTTTATCCAGCAGCAGCGCGTTCGGGATCGATTCTACCGTTGCGCTGGTTCGCGCAAACATGCCCGGCTTAATCGCCAAGTCAGGGTTTTGCACCAACACTTTCGCCGTAAAATTCCGGTTCGCGGCGTTGCC
>CAZMEO010000379.1:0-3641 GCA_964565315.1 uncultured Candidatus Moduliflexus sp.
TGTCGCTCTTCTGTTCCGGGATTTACGTCATGCTCGGCATTATCGGCGAATATATCGCCAAAATTCATATCGAAACCAAAAAACGCCCGCACTTTATTATAGATCGCGTCATCCGACATGAGTAATTCCATGCAGACACCGCCTCGCTTCCGCTTTGCCATGCTTGCCGCACTCGCGCTGTTTCTGCTGGCATATTTTTTCAATCCGCTGCAACGCGGGCTGCGCGGCGAATATTTTCAAACGCCGAATTGGTCGGGCGCTCCGTTTATGACTGTTCGCGAAACGACGCTGAACCTCTCGCGAATGCAGGCTTATTATCCGCAGATCACGCAACAGTACAGCATCCGCTGGAGCGGGAGCGTCTATATCCCGACCTCCGGCGAATATCGCTTCAGCGCCGCGTCGGATGATGGCTCGACGCTCTGGCTTGACGAAACGCTTGTCGTGGATAACAGCGGTTTGCATGGCCTTGAAGAGCGAACCGGAGCGAAGTCGCTTGAGAAAGGCTTTCATGCGCTCCGCGTCGAATACGCCCAAGACACTGGCGGCGCAGAGTTTCACGTGTCATGGAAACCGCCCCGCCGAAAATGGCAGCCGCTTTCGACGGCGTTGTTGCTTGCGCGGCAGCCCTCGCCTGCCGAATTTTTCATCGGGCGGATTTGCGACGTCATCGTCATGCTCGGAAAATTCTTCGGGCTAATTGCGCTGGCGTTCCTCGCCATGCTGATGCTGTTCAACCGCGCCGCTTTCTTGCGCATGTTCGGCCATACGCTGCCCGTTCGCCTTGCGCGTCGCCTGAAACGCTGGCTGCTCAGGCCGGGCGTTCCCGCTATCGCCGCGCCAGCGCCGCCATCGCGCAGCCGCTGGCCGCTGTTAGCCGCGTTTGCCGGATTTCTGCTGCTGAGCCTCGCCTGGACGCATCCGCTGACCACGCAATTTTCCGCGAAAATGTTCGGCCTCGGCGGCGACCGCTATATCCATCTCTGGAATATGTGGTGGATGAACAAAGCGCTGGTCGAACTGCATGTGAACCCGCTCGCGACAAATTACCTGTTTCAGCCGGAAGGGATTGACCTGTCTTTCCATGATTTCAGCCTGTTTAACGCGCTCCTTTCCGTGCCATTGCAGCGCGTTTTCACGCTGACGCAGATTTATAATCTCCTTTTCCTTTCTTCGTTTGTCGTCGGCGGCTTCGGCTGCGTGCTGCTGCTGCGCTATCTGACCGGCAGCACGCTGGCGGGCGTGATTTCCGGCCTGATTTTCGCCTTCTGGGGCGGGCGCGCCTATTACGTCGATCACCTCAGCCTGGCGTCAATCCAGTGGTTTCCATATTGCGCCATCTATCTCCTCAAAACCGTCCGCGAGCCATCATGCCGCGCTCCGCTGCTCGCAGCGCTCTTTTTCATCATCAATGCGCTGACGGCCTGGTATTACGCGATTTACATGAGCTTGTTCGCCGCGCTGTTCCTGCTCTATGCCGCCATTGCCGAACGCAAGCAGGTCTGGACGCTCGCGTTTCTCAAGCGGTTCGCCCTGTTTGCCGGAACGTTTCTCCTGATCATGCTGCCGATTTTGCTTCCGATGTTCAAGCAAATCGCCGGTGGCGGCACTTTCATGGTGTCCGACGTGTATAAAAACGAGGCGGTCAGCTTGAATACGCTGCTGCTGCCAAGCATCAACCATGATATTTTCGGCAAATATATGCAGCGGTGGTATTTCAATCACAATCACCCGTTACAATGGGGCATTCCCGGCGGTTCGTTTCTCGGATACGCGACCATGCTGCTCTGTCTCTACACGCTGCTGAGGCTGCGCCGCCTGAAACCGCATTTCTGGCTGCTGGCCTTCGCCGTGTTTCTGATATTGGCGATGGGGCCGAACGCGATGCTGTTCTCGACCATTTATGAATCGCTGCCGCTCCCGTATCAACTGCTGCAAAAACTCCCGCTGCTGAACATCGTCAGGATTCCGGTGCGGTTCATGGCCTTAGTTATGCTCTCCTGTGGCGTGCTTGCCGGTTACGCCTGCTGGGATATTTTCCGGCGCGTCCGGTTCAAATTTGTCATCTTCCTGCTGTTTGCCGCGACGATTTTATGCGAGCATTATCGCGAATACTATTTCAGCGCGCCGGAGCCTGTGCCGGACTTTTACCAGCAATTAGCGCAAGACGCCGACGAGTATGTGATTTTGGAACTGACGCCGCTGTTCAACTGGCAGCATTCGTCCGTGCGCGCCTCGTTATTTCAGGTCACGCATCAGAAAAAGCTGTTTCATGGCCATGTCTCGCGCGTTCCGCTCGAAAAATACCAGCAAGCCTACGCGCTTTACGCGATGTTCGACGACCTTCTGACGCTGTCGCAGGACGATCTGGCAACATGCCGGACGAGGCAAAATGCCGCGCCCTCTTTTCTGGCGGCGACCGACGCGGCGGAGATGTCCGCCATTTTGCATCTCTACAACGTCCGCTATGTCGCGCTGTATAATGACTATTGGTATGGAAATTATCAGAAAAATCAGCGGCGCTTGCGGCAGATTTTCGGCGAACCAGCCGCCGCGAGCGATCTGGTGACGTTCTATCGCGTTCCGCCCGCCGCGCCGACCAACACGCTGATCTTTCCGGCGTTCGGCATGTTTCCGCTGACGTTTTCGGAAGATGGGATTCCAGAGCGGCAGCTTACGCATGACGCCGATTTGATCGTCTGGAATCTTGAGCAGGCTGACGCCATTCAACTGCGTTTCGAGGCCATCCGCTCGCAACAGCCGGAAGAGCCGTTCACGGTTTCGCTGAACGGCGCGTTGCTCGGCAGCGCCGCCGCGACCTCCGAATGGAAGGCTGTTCACTTGCCTGCGGGGGCGCTGCGTCCAGGACAAAATCGCATTCGCATCAGCACCGCCGCAAACGGCAGCCACAAATACGGCATCCGCATCCGCCATATCGAGGTGACGCTTTCCGATGAACAGCATCTGTAAATCCTGGATTGCGCCCATCGGCATGGTCATCTGCGCAGGAGTCGGCGCAGGTTCGTTCTGCCTGCTTCGCGCCGAAACTGCCGCATATCACGCCGGATATCCGGCGAGCGCCTTTTCGCTCGGCGTCCGGCTCGCCTCATTCCTGATATACGGCGCGTTGGGAATCGCCGCAATCGCGGCAATCTGGGGCGGTTGGGCGTGGCTGCTGTCTCTGAAAACCGGGCGCAGTTTTTCGGATGTTCTTCGAGAAGACGCGGCGACATTCGCCCCATGCGGCTTGCTGCTCTGCGCCTGGCTCAGCCGCCTTCCGCTCGAACTCCCATTCTTGACAGCATTCAGCGCGAGTTGGCTCTGGCTTGCCGCTGCCGTGATGGCAACCGGCTACCTCAAAGCGCAGCACTGGCCGCCGCGCCGCCGTCAGACTTTTCAGCCGTGCCTTCGCACAATCATCGCGCTCGCTGCTCTCAGCCTCATCGTGTATGGATTGTTGGGCAGAAATACGCTGATTCGCGCCGGATTCGCGGGAGACGAACCGCATTATCTGCTCATCGCGCATAGCCTCGTCCATGATCACGATCTGAAGATCAGCAATAACTATCGCCAGCGCGATTACGCATCGTTTTATGCGTCAGACTTGACCGCGCACGTCAGCATCGCCAACGACGGCACGC
>CAZMEO010000380.1:0-3634 GCA_964565315.1 uncultured Candidatus Moduliflexus sp.
AACGTGATCGCGATTGCGTTCTATACGGCGGTCACGTTCGGCGCGATGTACGCCATGCGCAAGCTGATTATCGGCGTGTCGCGCAAAATCGAATTCGACCTGCGGGAGCGGCTCTATCGCAAGATTCTGACCGTCAAAATGTCCTTTTTTCAGGAAAATCAGACCGGCGACCTCTCGTCGCGCTGCACCAACGATCTCGACGCCGTCCGGGCGCTATTAGGGCCGGGCATCATGTACGTGCCGAATTCCCTGAGCCGCCTCGCCTTGTTTTTGCCGCAGTTGCTGCTGTTGAATCGGCAATTGATGTTCATCACGCTCGGCATTCTGCTCTTCATTTCCGCGCTGATTGTCGTCATCATGCCGAGCCTGCGCCCGCTGCACAAACAGGTGCAGGAACATGTCGGCGCAATCAATAACCGCGTGTGGCAGGTCGTGTCCGGCATCACAACGCTGAAGCTTTACACGCTCGAAACCATTGAAACGCGGCGCTTCGAGACGCTGAATCAGGAATATATCCGCCGTCAGATGAAACTGGTGAAAACGCGCGGCATCCTCTGGCCGTTTTTCCTCTTTGTCTTTTCGATCTCAGAACTGCTGATTCTCTGGATCGGCGGCAAAACCGTGATTTCCGGCGGCATGACAATCGGCCAACTGCTGCAATTCAACGTGATGGTCGCGCATCTGACGATGCCGGTCATGGCGCTCGGCTGGGTGATGACCGTGATTCAGCAGGGGATTGCCGCGATGGGGCGGATGAATCATATTCTTGACGCGCCGGTCGAAGAACGCGCCGACTGGAAGCAATTAGAGACGGACGAATTAACGTTTACAGCGAAAAATCTGACCTATCGCTACCCCTCGCCGGAAGAACGCCCGCTCGTGCTGCGCGGGCTTGATTTCACGATTGCTCCCGGCCAGACCATCGCGATGACCGGCACCATCGGCAGCGGCAAAACCACGCTGATCAATCTGATGAGCGGCCTGTTTCAACCGGAACGCGGCATGTTGTTCATCAATGGCGTGGACATCCGCGACATCCAGCCCGCGAGCCTGCTGCAAAAGATTTCGGTCGTGCCGCAGGAAACCTTCCTCTTTTCCCGCAGCATCGCGGAAAACATCGCGTTAAGCATGGACGGAGAAACGAAGCGCGAGTTTGTGGAACGCGCCGCGCAGAATGCCGGATTGCATGGCGATATTCAGACCTTTCCCGACAAATACGACCAGATGATCGGCGAGCGCGGCATCACGCTTTCTGGCGGGCAAAAGCAGCGCACGGCGATTGCCCGCGCCCTGATGAAGCAAAGCCCGGTGCTGATTTTCGACGACGCGCTGTCCAGCGTGGACGCCAAAACCGAGGCGCATATTCTCGACAATCTCAACGCGCTGCATTCATTCAAAACGCTGATAATTATCTCGCACCGCATTTCCGCGCTGCGCAACGCTGATGTCATTTACGTGTTGGATCAGGGGAACATTCTCGAACGCGGCACGCACGCCGAATTATTGGCGCAAGGCGGCTTATACGCCCGTCTCGCCAAAATGCAGCAGATGGAAGAGTCATTGCGCGATGACACGAACGCATCAGGAGTGTCAAATCTTGATTTGACTGTTTGAAAGCGAAATCAAGATTTCGAACTCCTGAATGATGACCGTAATTTTTAAAAGTGCATCGTACCGCCGACGTCCTCGTCGGCATTTCGAAGAGAGGCCGACGAGGACGTCGGCGGTACGAAATTGACAGAAGAGGAATACAACGATGAGAGGTGGACTCGGCAAAGGGGGCGGCCACATCAAAAAAGAGCGTGGCTACGATGCCGCTGCGAAGACACAGAAAATGCTGGATTGGGGGCTGCTGCAACGGCTTTTTCCGTATGTGCGCAAACATGCGGCGTTGCTCGCGGTGGCGCTGCTGCTGCTCGTCGCGTTCGACGTGACCGGCATTTTGCATCCATATTTGTTAAAAATCGGCATTGACCAGCATATCGTCAAAGGCGACCTCCCCGGCCTGTTTCGCATCTGCTGGATATTGGCCGCCGTGTTGGTCAGCAACTTCGTCCTTTCGGCGGGCTTTACTTACTGCGTCGAATATCTCGGCCAACGCCTGCTCTTCGATTTGCGGATGGACTTGTTCAAAAAAATCCTCGCACTGTCGAATGATTATTTCGATGTGACGGCGGTCGGCAAAACGCTGACGAACGTGACAAACGATGTTGAAGCGATTCGCGAATTCATCTCTGACGGCCTTGTGTCGCTGCTCGGCGACGTGCTGAAGCTCGCGCTGATTCTCGTGGCGATGATGCTGGTTGACCTGAACATGGCGCTGTTTGCCTTTCTGACGATTCCGATGTATCTCGGCGCGACCGCGCTGTTCCGCAACAGCATACGCAGCGGCTACGACGGCATCCGCAAGGCGAATTCGGAAATCAATACCGCGCTTGTGGAAACCATCACCGGCATCAAAGAGATTCATTTGTTCAATCACGAACGCCGCAGCGAGCAGACGTTTGCGGAATACAATCACAACTACCTCGATGCCTATTCCAGAGTCGTCAACGCCTATGCGCTCTATTTTCCGGTCATCGAAATCGTCGCAAATGTGAGCATGCTGCTGATTCTGACCTATGCCCATTTCGCGGCAGGACGGGCGTTGCAGGTCGGCGTGATTTTCGCGTTTTTTTCCTACATCAATATGTTTTTCAAGCCGCTGCGCGACATGGCAGAGCGCTTCAATTCGTTTCAATCCGCGATGGCGGCGGCGCATCGCGTGTTTAAGCTGTTAGATCATCCGGTCGCGATTTTGAACGCGCCGTCGCCGAAACAACTTTCGACTGATATGCGCGGCGAAATCCGGTTCGAACACGTCACATTTGCTTATCAAGCCGGGCATCCGGTGCTGAAAAACGTGTCATTCACGATTCAGCCCGGCGAAAAAGTCGCAATCATCGGGCATACCGGCAGCGGTAAAACCACGACGATCAACCTGCTGAATCGGCTGTATGACGTGACAGACGGCGCAATTCTGATTGACGGCGTCAATATCAAAGCATACGATCTCAGCGCATTGCGCGGGCAAATCGCGACCGTGCCACAGGACATTTTCCTCTTCACCGGCACGATTGCCGAAAATATTGCCCTGCACGATCCGCGCATCCGGCGCGAAGACGTGGAATTTGCGGCGCGGCAGGTCTATGCGGATCGCTATATCGAGCGCCTGCCGCAGCGTTATGACGAAAATATTCTGGAAGAAGGGAAATTGCTCTCCGTCGGGCAGCGCCAGCTTCTCAGCTTTGCCCGCGCCTTTGTGCGCAAGCCCGCGATTGTCGTGCTTGATGAAGCAACCTCGAATATCGATTCCGAAACCGAACAATTGATCGAAGCGGGCGTCAAAAACCTGCTCGCCGGAAAAACCGCCATCATCATCGCCCACCGGCTTTCCACGATCAAAAGCGTGGATCGAATTCTCGTCCTGCACAAAGGGGAGCTTGTCGAAGAAGGCACGCACGACGCCCTCTTGCAGCGCGGCGGCCTCTATAAACAACTCTACGAAATGCAGACGTTGATGCTGAACTGATGTGGCGTTGCCCTCAATGTCATGAAGTTCAGGAGTTCAAGAAATGCCCGCCCGTTCGCCCTT
>CAZMEO010000381.1:0-3632 GCA_964565315.1 uncultured Candidatus Moduliflexus sp.
CTTCACGCCAATACCAAAGGGAATTGGCTGCTTGCGCTTCAGCATTTTCGAAAATGCCTCGAACTCGATCCGACCTGCGCGGAAGCGCACTACGAAGTCGGCATGATGTACTACAAGCAGGGGAATCATGAAATCGCGCTGGAACACATGACGCAGGCGCGCGATTACAACACGTCGAACGTGCAGATTCACTTTGCGCTGGGGAACATCTATTTAACCGCGAATCAGCCGCAAGAAGCGATCAAGATTTACCATGAAATCGAGGAGTTTAACGAAGACCCGACGCCCGCACTGTATCTGAATTTGGGCATCGCCTACGCCGCCGTCGGCGATAAGCCGAAAGCGATTACCTATTTAGAAAAATCGATCAATATGGCGCCGCATAACGTCGAAGCGTTGAACAGTCTTGGCCGCGTCTATTACGAAAGCGAAGATTTTGAGCGCGCCAAAGCGATTTTTCAGCGCGTTATCCGCTTGAATCCGAACTATCCCGGCGGGCATCAGATGCTCGGCTTCGTCTATGCGCAGGAAGAACAGTGGGAAAAGGCGATTCATGAGTGGGATCAGGTGTTGGCGGCGTTCCCGAATCGCGAAGACATGCTCTATCAAATCGGTCGGGCGTGGGGCAAATTGAACGAATATGACCGCGCGATTTCGATGCTGAAAAAGGCGCTGGCCGAAAACCCCGACAATGTGCAGGCACGGATTGATCTCAGCGTCATGTACGTCAATTCGAAGTATTACGATCACGCGATTCAAGAACTGAAAGCCGCAGAACGACTTGACTCGCAAAATCCGATTATCCGGCAATTGCTGGCAGACGCCACGCGGTTGAAAAAATTGTATGGTTGAAAACGTCATTGCAAAGAGGCCGCATCGGGAAGCACCTGGCGCAGCCTCTTACGTTCTGATGAAATCGGCATGAACGTCTTGAAATTCGTGTTGATTATTTTCGCAATTCTGCTCGCGCTGTCATTGATAAAAAAGGCCATTGGGTTGGCCGTATCATTCGCGTTCGTCGTCGGCGTGATTGCGGTTGTGTTGTTCTTCTTGAAAAAGAAAAAATGATGGCGGCTCAACCTTGTGAAGGTTCGTAATCTTCGCAAGGTTTTTATGAACTGCGAAAAATTTGCGCAGTCCGCATAAAGATCGGGCAAAATTTTCGCAGAACTCCTGTGAAGCGCTCTCGCCTGAATCAAATCCTTTCTCGCGTTTTCCCCTTATTGACAGCCAATTCTGGTGAATGATTGTTCCAGTTTCTTCGGTTGGCATGACCTGTGCTTATAGAAAAGAATGTCATGACAGCGACGAAACGAATCACACGAACACACGCATTCACTCGCGTTCATCGGTGATGCGCAGCGCACAGGCGACGCGCATCACCGATAACGCACATACAGGAGCAGACGACGATGAAAAAACTTTTTACAATTGGATTGATGTTCGCGATGGCCTTAAGCGTCGGCCTCGCATTTGCGCAGGATTCCACCACCACTACGACAGATACGGCCACCGACACGACCAAACAAGCGCCGATGTACGGTCAACGTGGCATGGGAATGCGCGGCGGCATGATGAATCACGAAGGATGGGGCAAACATGGCGGCATGATGCGCAAGGGCGGACGCGGCGGCAAAGGGCGGCAAAATTGCCCGTGTCTTGCCAATGGAGCGACCGCGGAACTGATCACCGAGGAGAAAGCCAAAGAAGCAGCGCAGACCTACATTGACAAATATCTGAGCGGCTATGCGATTGAAAAAGTGGCAAAAGATAACTGGCGTCCGATGTACCTTGTCACCATCAAAGGCGCGAATGACGTACAGCAAACGATGTTGATTCAAGGCTTTTCCGGTCAGGTGATGCATGTCTTTCCCGTGACCGAATAACACGGCCACAGCAGCGCGGAACTGCATTTCCGCAAGAATGCGAACGAAAAACACGCTGCCGGATGCGGTAAAAGTGTCTGGCAGCAAGCATAATTCATTACATACAAGGCGTCATGACAAGTTGATAGACATTTTTGAGGTGTTTAACAACTTATCCATGACGTTTCATCCCACTATGAAATCTGCACAATCATTTCTTCTGATACTTATGGCTGTTATCGCCCTGATCGCAGGCGGATGCAGCAGCGATTCCTCTTCTTCATCAGCCCCGACAGCGCTTGCAGTCGGGAATGGTCAACTGGAAGGGCAGCTTGTCGCGAATGCCGGCACGCAATTCAGCAAAGTCTCTCTCGCCGCGCAAACCACGCCATCAACGTCAGTGTATCCGTTAAGCGGCGTCACGGTCGAATTGCTGCAAAACGGCCAGGTGGTGGCAACGACTGTCACGGATGAATACGGGCGATTTCAGTTTCTTGATCTTCCGGCGGGCGAATACGACGTTCGCGCCGTCGCGCCGGATGGCGCTGTCATTCATGATCACGTGACGATTACGTCGAATCAGACTGTTGTCGTGTACGGACGGGTCATGTCTGGCGACTGCCTCTGGTCGGAGGAAGCAGGCTCGTGCTGGGATGAGATGGCGCAAGGCGGCCATTGGGGGAACGGCTTTCAAGGCGCGGCCCCCGGTTCAGGCTATTGGCATGACGGCCAGACATGGTGCGATCCGCAAGGAAGCGGCCCGCATGGCCCGCATGGCCCGCATGGCCCGCATGGCCCGCGATGGTAAGGCAGGCAGGCGACTATCCAACGCAACAGGCGCAAGAGACGCAAACGTCAAGCTTTTTGGCGTTTGCGTCTCTTGCGCCTGTTGCGTTATTATTTAAGAAGCGTCACTTCCCTTGCCCCTCCCAGGAGGGGAATTCCGCGCAGAGCCGCCTCGAACCAGGATTCCCCTCCCGGGAGGGGCAAGGGGTGGGTGAGCAAAAAACGTTAGGAAGTGAAATTTAGGCGCTATAAATTTTTCCCTCACGCGCAAGGGCGAAAATCCGGACTGCTCTGGCGCATGGTGTGCGAATGTTCATATTCGCGATACTGTTTGGGCGAGACGCCGAAATGTTTTTTAAATTGCGCTGAGAAATAGAGCGGGCTTTCGAATCCGGCGCGATCTGAAATCTCCTTGATGGAAAGCGACGTGGTTTTCAGGAGTTGCGCCGTCCAGTTGAATTTCTGCTCCAAAAAGTAGGTGACAGGCGAACAGGCCATATATTGATTAAACACCCGGCAGAAATACGGAGCGCTGATGCCGACCGCGTCGCAAATCTCCTGCCGCGTCAGCGAGCGATGCAGATTTTCATGAATAAAGGTCAACGCTTTATCAATCATCGGCGGCACGGTGGATTGGTTCGTGCGGCTCAGTTCCAACAAGAATTGATAGGCTAAACAACTGAGCTGAATCGCGACCTCTGGATGATCCTGATCATCCATTGAATGAGAGAGCAGCGTGGTGGCCTGTTTCAGCAAGCGTTCGAAGCGGCGCGGCTGTTCCGGGCGAATATGCTCTTTCCCCCATAATCCCAACGACCGCAGATAATAATCCACGCTCGTGCCGCCGATTTGCGCAAAGCGTTTCACCACAAATCCCGCCGGGCCGGTGCGATAATAATGCTCGCTCCCTTTGCGCAGCAGATAAATTTCGTGCGGGTTGATCAAATATTGATTGCCATTCTGGATCAATTCCACATTCCC
>CAZMEO010000382.1:0-3627 GCA_964565315.1 uncultured Candidatus Moduliflexus sp.
TGCATCCCGATTATCACTACATCTGGCCGGAAGTCGTCGCCGAATCGCAGCGGCGTGGCTATCGCGTTCATCCCTGGACGATTGACGCGCCCGACGATTTGCGCCGCTGGAAAGGCGTTGTAGATGGTATCACGACTAATCTTCCGGATCGGCTGATTTAAGACTACGAAACACACGAAATACACGAAAAAATAGAACACTGATGACCTGATGAGACTGATTGACACTGATTTTTATGGTTTTTTATCAGGCTTGTTCAGTATAATCAGCCCAATCAGTGTTCTATTTTCTTTCGTGTATTTCGTGTGTTTCGTGGTAGCTGCTCAACATGAAATTCATCGCCGATTTTCACATCCACTCCCACTTTTCCCGCGCCACCAGCCAGGATTTGATCTTCGAACACCTGCATAAATGGGCGCAGTTGAAAGGCGTGCAGGTCGTCGGCACGGGCGATTTGACGCATCCGGGCTGGCTGAAGGAGATGCGCGAGAAGCTCGAACCGGCGGAAAGCGGCCTGTTTCGGCTGAAAGACGAATTCGCCCGCGCTATGCAGCCCGACGTGTTTCCCGCCTGCCGCCAGCCCGTGCGTTTCATCCTTTCCGGCGAAATCAGCACGATTTACAAAAAGCGCGATCAGGTGCGGAAAGTGCATCATGTCGTCTTCGCGCCGTCATTCGATGTGGTGGAAAAAATGCAGGCGCGTCTTGAAAAAATCGGCAACATCCGCTCCGATGGCCGCCCGATTCTTGGGCTGGATTCGAAATTGCTGTTGGAAACGCTGCTGGAAATTGACCCGCAAGCGTATCTGATTCCGGCGCACGTCTGGACGCCCTGGTTTTCGCTCTTCGGCTCGAAATCGGGCTTCGACTCGATTGAGGACTGTTTCGAGGATTTGACCCCGCATATTTTCGCGCTCGAAACCGGCCTGTCGTCCGATCCGGCGATGAATTGGCGGCTTTCCGCATTGGATCGCTTTGCATTAGTGTCGAATTCCGACGCGCATTCGCCGCAGAAACTCGCCCGCGAAGCAAATTTGTTTGATGTCCAATTATCCTACGACGCGATCTTCGACGCGCTGAAACGCCCCGATCATCAGGGCTTTTCAGGCACAATCGAATTTTTCCCGGAAGAAGGCAAATATCATTTGGATGGGCATCGCAAGTGCGAGATCGCGTGGGAGCCGGAAACGACGCTGCTGCACAAAGGCATCTGCCCGACATGCGGCAAAAAGGTGACAGTCGGCGTGCTGCATCGCGTCAACGCCCTCGCGGATCGGCCTGTTGGCGCGAAACCACCGAACGCCGCGCCGTTTTACAGCCTGATTCCGCTGCCGGAAATTTTAGCGGAATTGTTCGACACATCAGCAACCTCGAAAAAAGTCGCACAGGCGTATGAGGCGCTGCTGGCGAAATTCGGCGCAGAGTTACGAATTTTGCGCGAGATTCCGCTGGACGATCTCGAACGGGCGGGCGGCGAATTGCTCGCGGAAGCGCTTCGCCGGATGCGAGCCGGACACGTCATCGCCGACGCCGGATATGACGGCGAATACGGCGTGATTCGACTCTTTCGCGACGGCGAACGCGCTTCGTTCGGCCAGCAATCCGCGCTGATTGCCGTCACCGCCGCTGAAAAAAAGCCGCGCCAATCTGTTGTGTCGCGAAACGCTGTTTCTCCGCCACAGCAAGCAACGCCGCCGATTCCGGTTGTCATGGAGCGAAACGCCGTTTCGACGAACGAAGCCGATATGCTCGCCGGATTGAACACCGGACAACGCGCCGCCGCGCTTTGCGTCGAACAATCGCTGATTATCGCCGCCGGGCCGGGGACGGGCAAAACGCGGACGCTGACGCATCGCATGGCGCATCTTGTCGTTGAAAAAAAGGTCGCATCTCGCGAGTTGTTAGCCATTACATTCACCAACAAAGCCGCCGAAGAAATGGCGCAACGCCTGACGCGGCTGCTCGGCGAAACGGTGACGCAGCAGATTGTGATCAAGACGTTTCACGCCTTCTGCGCCATGATTTTGCGGCAAGAGGGCGAGCGGATCGGCCTATCTCCGAATTTCGTCATCTGCACTGAACAAGACCGCGAAACATTGTTGAAACGGCTTTTTCCGGCGATGAAAGACAAAGAAATCGCGGCGTATCTCGAACAGATTTCGGCGGCGAAAAATCGGCTTGCTGTGCCAGACGACGAGGCGGCGACGCGAATCTTCGAGGCGTATCAGGCCGCGCTCCGGGAATATCAGGCGGTTGATTTCGACGATTTGATCGCGAAAACGGTCGAATTGTTCGAGGCCGCGCCGGACGTGCTGGTGGCTTATCAAGGGCAGTTTCGCTGGATTGCGGTGGACGAATATCAGGATGTCAATTTTCCGCAATACCGCCTGCTCAAGCTGCTGAAAACGCCGGAAGTCAACCTGTGCGCCATCGGCGATCCGGATCAGGCGATTTACGGCTTTCGCGGCGCGGATCGCGCATATTTCCTGCAATTTCAGCAGGATTACCCCGACGCCGCATTGCTGGGCTTGCGCCAGAATTATCGCTCCACGCAGACGATTCTCGACGCCTCGCGCCAGGTCATCGCGAAAAGCGCGGAACGCCTGCCGCTTGACTTATGGTCGGACTTCGTCAGCCAGACGCGGCTCGAAATTCACCACGCGCCCACCTACAAAGCCGAAGCCGAATATGTCGTGCATGAAGTCGAAAAAATGGTCGGCGGCACGACGCATTTTTCGTTAGATTCCGGGCGCGTCGCATCGCACGAGGACGCAACCCGCGCCTTCGGCGACATCGCCGTCCTGTATCGGCTGAACGCGCAAAGTGCCGCGCTCATCGAGGCGTTCGACCGCTCCGGCATTCCGTTTCAGGTCGTCGGGCAGACGCCGCTTTGCGCGTATAAAGACATGCGGGAGATTTTAGCGTATTTGTGGGCATTGGCGAACCCTGACACCCGCTTTCATCTCGATATGCTGGCAAAATCGCCGCAAGAACGCGATCTTTTTCTGGGAGAATTACGGCAAGACACCGACACGCTCGCCGTCGCGGAATTGATTCGGAAAATCAGCGAGCGCGTCGCGCCTGCCGCCGATGCCAAACGCGCCGAACGCCTGAAACGCCTCATCGAACGCGCCAAACCGTTCGAGCGCCGCCTGCGCGATTTTCTCGAATTCGCGGCGCTGCAAAAGGACGCCGACGACTACGATCCCCGCGCCGACCGCGTGACGCTGATGACGCTGCACGCCTCGAAAGGGCTGGAATTTCCGGTCGTGTTCATCATCGGCTGCGAAGAGGGCGTGATTCCTTATCAGCGCGACGGCGAGCCGTGCGACATCGAAGAAGAGCGGCGACTGTTTTATGTCGGTATGACGCGGGCGCGGGAAAAATTGCTGCTGACGCGAGCGCAGACGCGCTTTCTGTTCGGCAAAACACGCGAACATGCGCCATCGCGCTTTTTGAATGACATCGAAGACGCGCTCAAAGAGGTAAAAGAACGAGAGCAGCGTAAAATGGAGAACGCAAAACCGGCCTCGCCGCAATTGGCGCTGTTTTGAAAAAAAGCTTGACGAAATTGCTGTTTCGAGGCATCATTATTTTGACAATTCATCGAATCGTCATGGTGAACAAA
>CAZMEO010000383.1:0-3606 GCA_964565315.1 uncultured Candidatus Moduliflexus sp.
ATTTCATGCTGCGTCAGGGAACAGAACGAGAGAATGCCCGCCAGCAAATAACTGACTAAAATGGATGTGCCGCCATAGCTGACAAATGGGAGCGTAATCCCGGTCATCAAGCTGAAATTCGTGACGCCGCCGATATTGATCATCGCCTGAAAGAACAGCACGAGTGTGCAGCCGAGCGCCAATCGCAGCCGAAACCACGCCCATTCCTCGTTCCAGGTTCCGTCGTATTTCGTCGCAACCGCAATCCGAATCCCCTGCCAGAGAAACAGCGCGTAGGTCAAGATAATCAACAGGCCACCCGCCAGACCTAATTCATGCACAATCAGTGTAAAAATAAAATCGTGCTGCACTTCGGAGGCAAAAAATTCGGGATGTCCCGTGCCGAAGCCCATGCCCCAAAGCCCCGCCGCTTTCATCGCCCAAAGCGAGCGCACCAATTGCTCGCCTTTGGTATAAAGCCAGGGGTTTTGCCAGATATTGATGCGGTCAATGATAATCGTAGCGGAACGCGGCATCGCGGCGGTGATATACGGGAAAAACTGATTGTAGGCGACAATCGTGCCGAGAAACACAAGCAAGATGACGCCGACTTCCAGCAGGCGCGACGTGCCGACGAAAAACATGCAGACGATCAGCATGGAATAGAGCATCAGCGGGCCGAAATCCTTTTGCAGCACGTAGCCGCCAAACGGCAGCATCAACGTCAGCAGCGGCGGAATCAAAAACGCGATCCGGCTGGAAATCGGCTCATCCCACGCGCCGATTTTCTGGCGATAGCGCGTCAAATGGTGCGTTAGATACACGACGAGCGTCATTTTGACGAATTCGCTGGGCTGCACCTGAATTGCGCCCAAACTCATCCGCATTCCCGCGCCGAAGACTAATGGAATCGCTAACAGAATCAGCGTCAGCACAAGCCAGAGATGATAGGAGAGTTTGCGCTGCACACAGGCGGCATACATCAGATGCCCCGCCCACACGTTGATTTTCGGCTGTCCAATCAAATCGAGCCGGTCGCCATGCACATCGAGCAGAAAGTAGAGTTTTGTCAGCCAAATTGAGCCGAACAACAAGATCATGCCCATGACTGTGAAAATAATCTGTTTGGAAAACTCCGTGCCAACGATTTTGGCGGATGACAAACTCAGACGGTAGAGCATCAGAAAACCGGTCTGCGCGAGCATCAAAACCAGCGGAAAGAGCGCGATATTGCGCCCGTTGACATGTTTGGCAAATAACAATCCGATGACGCCGAACAGCGCCAGCACAATAATGCCGGAATCGCGGTCGCGTTCGAAACCGCCGAGCGCATGATAGCCAAGCGCAAACAGCCCGCCGACAATGCCGAACATCAGCGCATAGACGGCGATTGTGCCGAAACGCGCTTTCTTTTGCGGAATATTCCACACAATCGTGACAAACGCCACAAACAGGCCGAACGCATACAGCAGCAGATACCAGAGATGCAGAGGATATGCGGAAAACAGGGTCATAGATATTTTTTAACCCTGCCAGGGTTCAAAACCCTGGCAGGGTTATCTTTTCAAGCGTCGTAACTATCTGGTATGACGATAGATGAGCCGGGGCCGCGATATTCAAGTTCCACCGGCCCGATAATCACGCGATCCCAGCGGAGCAAAATTTCGGAGGGGATGCTGTCTCGCGGCAAATCGGCGCGGACTTGCGGCAAGTCGGCTCGCAGCAGCCCGTCTGACGAGACGATAAACGTCGAATTGCTCTGGCTGATATTGGTGAGCGTCGCGACATTACCTTCCGCGAGGCCAAGCAGCACATGACTCCCGGAGACATGCAAATCCTGTGAAATCGCGATAAAGTTGTCGCTTCGACCATCCGGCTCGATCCGGCCTAACGTGTAGCTTTTTCCTTTCGACAGGTCGCGCAGCGGATGAATCGGGCGTTTCGATTCCGCGCTGAGCGTCAGTTTCGCAAAATACGACGGCGGCAGGTCTTTCCGCACGACTTTCATCTGCGCGTCACCCATCGTAAACGTATCGCCGGAAGCGATTTGATGCTTTTTCGTCACTTTCTTATCGCCGACATAGAGCGGCGGCGTATCTTTGCCGCGCTCCACGAACAGCACGCCGTCGGTGATGGATAGGCGCATCGCATTGTGCGGCAGCGATGGCTCTTCAAGGAAGAGATATTCGGTGTAGCCGGGACGCTTGTTCAGGCCGGAGAGAATCAGGGTTTTGCGAAACAGCGGAAACCGCCGGGAGCGCTGGCCGGGCGTCGAGACTTCCAAGATCGCCAATGGCACGTCCTGGCGTTTGCCGAGCTTTTCATACGTAAATTGAATGCTGCCGATTTCCAGTTTATCCCCATCGCCTGTGAGCTTGATGTCGGTGTCGTCGTCAATTTCCTGGTCGTTCACCTTCACCGGCAGCGGCATCACGGTATGGAGCTTGCGGAAATAATATTCGCCGTCTTTGAAACTGAGCCGGGCGGGCGTGCCGATATTTTTCACGCCGGGCAACGGGATGTACTGCGCGTCTTTCAGGCCGGTAATGATCGTATCCTGCTCGGCAAAAAAGACGGTGGGGTAGTGATAGATTTTTTTTACGGCGTCCGGGCGGCGCAAAATGTAGTAGCCGGTTTCCACAAGACGGTAGCGCGACGCCATTTCTCCGGCGTCCGATAATTCGCGCGGCACGAGAAATTGAAAACGCTTGACCTGGCCTTTATAACGGGCGACGATATAGTTTTTATCCTGAAGCAGTTGATACTGGCGGCTGATCTGAATCCGCTCGTTTTCGGTTTGAAAGATTTCCGTGACAGCGTCGCGCTCTTTGGCAATCTGATAGATAAAAAAATTGCCGTTCTGCACGGAAAGGCCGAAATGTTCCTCCGCCAAATCCTGAATATAGTAATCCGCCGTCATCTCGTCGCTGCCGATGACGTATTCCTGCTGATGATTCAGGCATTCCAACTCCACGCCGCTGCTGTCCGGCCCGATTTCCATCAGCCTGCCGATAATGAACGCATCATCCGGAACGCGCTCTTTCAGGCGCAGCGAAAATTGCGCGGCTTTCAGTTTCATCGAGGGGAGCAGATTGACGATCAAGCCTTCCTGATGGTCGCGCGGGTCGAATTCGGCGTGGCCTTCCACGAGCTGCGCATATTTGTCATTGAGCGCGCGGATCAGGTCTTGAATCGTTTTATGGGTTTTGCGGATTTTCGTACTGAGTTCCATGCCGAGAAACAGGTCAACTTCATTGGAAAGACGGTAATAGACCGAATCCCGCGTTTGATCTTCCTCGCGCTGCACGACGGCAACCGCTCGCTCTTGCAGCAGCCGTTCTTTAATCCCCGCATCCCACATGACCAGGCCGATTTCATACGTACTTTTAATCAAATCCCTGGCGCTCAGCTTAAAAACTGGCTCGCGCACCGATGGCTTCTTTTTTCCGAATAACATACTCCAATTCTCCCTGCACGGCTGACACAACATGCTGACAATACGAATAATGCAACTATGATAGCCGAATCAGGCGAGTTCGTCAAGCGTTTTTTTGCGGTTGTCAAGGAAATTCCTGCTGCCAATCAACAGGATTTAATAAACGTCAATTTTGTCAAGACCTGATATTA
>CAZMEO010000384.1:0-1465 GCA_964565315.1 uncultured Candidatus Moduliflexus sp.
CGCAGCGCGTCAATCCCTTGCGACAAGGCCAGCCCAATCGGAGCGCCGCCGCCCAATGGCGGATCGGAGAGCAGATTTAACTGCGTATCGAAATCTTCGCGATTAAATTGCAGCTCATCCACCGGCAGAATCGCTTCGACATCCTGGCAGGCATCCGGCCCGTCTTCATCAAAACGATGCCCGAAAGCGTACAAGCCTGCGCGAGAATCGGGGGAGGCGTTATTCAGCAGGCGGCGAATCGCGTCTTGCATCATCGCAATGCGCTTCCGCTTCCGCATATTTTTTGAGGTGTCATGAATAAACAGAAAATTTCGCATCGGGCGCTGAATCGCCGATTCCTGGTCGAGATTGGGGAGGGGTGTCTGTTCGCCGTCAGGAGACTCCGCCTCGATGGTGTCATCCGAAGTTTCCGTGGTGTCGTCTTCTTGCTGCGCGATCTCTGGCGTTTGCGCGATGAGCAGGCGGGAGAATGCCGCGATTCCAGAGATAAACATGCACAAAAATATGATATTTTTTAAATAACGAACCTGTTTCACGATAAAACACCTCTCAACATGTTGATAGAATGATTTCAGGCGCATCAGGCGTCTTTTCGGCATGATCCGCGTATCATAATTTCCAATTTTACGTTTCCTGAACTCTGTCAAGATTATTCTCAACAGAAAGCGCTGCAAGAAATTTCCCGGCCTCTCGAACATTTTTTTCTTGCAAAACTTTTTCCTCATAAAAATGAAGGGGGAGCATAATGACGCCAATTGCCATTGAGACGATTGCATGAAGTCAGGAATTTTTAACGCTGAACAAGACTGGCACATCTCGATTAATTGGCATGACGTGAATATACACGCGGTCAGACACGTTCGACGTGCCTGACCGCTATTTATCGAAATACGGAGAAGATATGCGCATATTTGGAATTGGAAAACAAGAAAACCGGGATCAGAAATTCCTGCTGAAAGCAATCAATAAGACGCCGAACGATCCGAAATTACATGTCGAACTTGGCTGGCTCTATGCCGAAAGCCGGCAATACCGCGACGCGCAGCAATCGTTTTCCCGCGCTGCTGAACTCGGCGCGGATCCGCAGACCGCCGCCGACGCCGCTTATGGGCTTGCCCTGATTCATATCGAACAAAACGCCTTCGAGCAGGCCAGAGAGCGCTTGCGAATCGTTCTCCGCGATTGCCCGACCTTTTCGAAACGCCCGGAAGTGCATTTCGCGTTAGCGCAGGTCAACGAGCATCTCTGGCGGCAAGCTTCCTGGAAAAACGAGCGGGAACGTCTCGATGCCGAATATTTGCAGCGGGCGCTCGATCACTATCAACAGGCCATTGAGCGCGGCTCGGAACAACACGCGACCGCCGAATTTCTGCTTGGCAATCTGCTCTGCGAAATTTCGCGCCAGGATGAGGCGCTGCCGCATCTGAAAATCGCCAGCCAGCACATCACGCTCGACCAGAAAGAG
>CAZMEO010000384.1:1565-3605 GCA_964565315.1 uncultured Candidatus Moduliflexus sp.
AATCTGAGCGAAATCCGCTTCCGGCATCACTGGCAGCAAGACGCGGTCGGATATGCCGAACGCGCCCTGCAATTCCCGCAATTAACCGAAGCCGCCCGCCAGCGCGTTCTGAAAGTATTGGCGCAGGGCTACGCCGCGCTGAAAGCCTACGACAAGGCGATTCCCTATGAAGACCAGTATTTCGACACGGTGCATGACCACGACGCCAAAGCCGAAAGTCTGCTGCGGCTCGGCAATCTGCATGAAGAGCAGCAGCAGGACAAAGAGGCGGTGGACGCCTACCGCAAAGGCTTGAAATTCAGCAAGCGCAATCTCCTCGCCAGCAAATTGAACGCCGCCATCGGACGCATCTATCTGCGCGAAGACCGCCTGAATCAGGCCATCAACAACATCAAAGACGCCCTTGAACATGCGGCGGAAGAGCCGACGCATGCCGCGTCGGTCTATCGCCTTTTAGGGGAATGCCACGCGAAACGCAAGGAGATGGAACGCGCGATTGAGGCGTATGGCACGATTCTCGCCAAATACAAAGAATCGCAGGAGGAGCAATTCGCCCGCCAGGAATTGAAAACCCTTCGCAAGGATTTCAAAAAAGAAATTCAGGAACTTGAGCGTCAGCAAGCCGCGCAGCAGCAGGCCGCGCAAGACGAGAAACGCCCGCCGAAGCCCATCAGCACCGAAGAGCAGGAACGGCTCGTCGAATTGATTGACCAGATTCTCGATGAAAAAGGCTTTTTCGAGCGCCTGAAAGAGGGCTTGCTGAAAACGCATCTCGGTTTAGTGTCGAAAATCGAGCAGCTTCTCGCCAGCCGCGCGAACGTGGATGAAGAGTTGATTGAAAATCTGGAAGAAATCCTGATTCTCTCCGACATGGGCGTGAAGACGACGCAGCGCATCATCGACAGCCTGCGGGAGCGCGTCTCGAAAAAGGAACTCAAAGACACGAATCAGGTGAAATTTTACCTGAAACGCGAAGTGCAGGCGATTTTAGAAGGGCATGAACGACCGATTGATGTCAGCCGCGCCACGCCGTTCGTGATTCTCGTCATCGGCGTCAACGGCACGGGCAAAACCACGACCATCGGCAAATTGGCGAGCAAATTCAAAGGACAGGGCAAAAACGTGCTGATCGCCGCTGGCGACACCTTCCGCGCCGCCGCCATCGAACAGCTTGAAATCTGGGGCGAACGCGCCGGATGTGAGGTGATTAAACATGCGTCCGGCGCAGACCCGTCAGCGGTGCTGTTTGATGCCGTCAAAGCCGCGAAATCCCGCAACGTGGACGTGCTGATCGCCGATACCGCCGGGCGGCTGCACACCAAGCATAATTTGATGGAAGAACTCCGCAAAATGACGCGCGTGATTTCCCGCGAAATGCCCGGCGCGCCGCATGAAGTCCTGATGGTGATTGATGCCACTACTGGCCAGAACGCCATTCAGCAGGCGCAGATTTTCAACGAAGGGATCGGCATCACCAGTTTCGCCCTCACCAAGCTCGACGGCACAGCCAAAGGCGGCATTATCGTCGGCATTTCCAACGAAATGAACATCCCGATCAGCTACATCGGCATCGGCGAAAAAGTCGAAGACCTCCGCGAATTCAACGCCAAAGACTTTGTCGAGGCACTGTTCGAGGAATAAAAAAGGAGCGCAAACGCTTGCTTTTGCCGGGTGTAAGTCGCGACAAGAATACAAATATGCAAAAATTCGGGTTTGAGCGTGAATTGAAAACAGGAATATCATGATAAAAACGACGGAGACAAGATTAGAAATTGACGCGGGCGTCTCATCAAAAACATTCGGCGAATCGAACGAACCATCGCCAGGCGACATCTGGCGCGAACCGCTGACTGGGATGGAATTTGTCTATATTCCGGCAGGGCGGTTTATGATGGGGAGTCCTGAAACGGAAGAAGAACGATGTGATCATGAAAGCCCGCTGCACGAAATCCATTTTTCCGCAGGATTCTGGATGGGAAAGTATCCAGTCACGCAGGCAGAGTGGCAGAACATCATGGAGAACAACCCTTCGCGTTTTCA
>CAZMEO010000385.1:0-3588 GCA_964565315.1 uncultured Candidatus Moduliflexus sp.
AGGATTCTATGAAATTACATGCAAGCTGCCGGAAATATCGAACACAAACGCGATTCGTTGTAATGACCGCACTCATTTTTTTTGCTCTATCAAGCGCTGCGCAGGCGCAATCAGCCTGTTCGCGCGCGCCGCTGCCTGCGCCTGAAGGTCGGACAATCACGGTCAGCACGGTTGATGAGCTGGTCAGCGCCTTCGCGGAGGCCAATCAACAGGGACATCTGACGATTTTTGTCAACGATGGGACATATCAATTGAGCGGAATGTTGCACATTACCGCCGATTACGTCACGGTTCGCAGCCGTTCCGGCAATCGCGAGGCGGTGGTGATTCGCGGAGACGGCATGAACGGAGACGTGCCGCATGTGTTTCGCGTGGCGGGAAAATATTTTACGGCGGCGGATATGACCGTTGGTTACGTGCGCTATCATGGCATTCAGATCGCAGGTGAACAGGACGCCGATTATCCGTTGATTCATAATATTCATTTTGTGAATACCGGCGAGCAAATGCTCAAGATTTCATATACGTCGGGAGATGGGGCAGGATCAGACGGCGGGGTTGTCGAATGGTCGCTGTTCGAATATACCGACGGTGTCGGCCCGCGCTACTACATCGGCGGCATTGACGGGCATCAGACGAACCGCTGGATCGTCCGCAACAACACCTTCAAGCATATCCGCAGCCCCGAAGCCCGCTTAGCCGAACATGCAATCCATTTCTGGTCGGATGCCAAAGATACGATTGTCGAAAAAAACGTGATTATCGATAGTGATCGCGGTATCGGCTTCGGCATGGGAGAACGCGGCGAGGACGGCCTGATCATTCGCAATAACATGGTGCATACGAGCAGAGATGTCGGGATTTCGCTGGAAAGCGCCAAAAATGTCAAGGTATATAACAACACGGTATATACGGAACAATACGCCAATTCGATTGAATACCGCTTTACCGCAAGCCAGAACAATTATATTGCCAACAACCTCACGAACGGCAGAATCTATCGCCGCGACGGCGCGTCGGCCACTGTTGAATCGAATGTGGAAGACGCTCAGGCTTCGTGGTTTGTGAATCCGACCGCAGGCGATTTACATCTGCGCAACGCGCCGCAATTTGTCATCGATCAGGGGCGCAATTTTTCTGACGTGCCGGATGATATTGATTGCGACGCCCGTCCGCAAGGCATGGGGACAGATATTGGCGCAGATGAAACGCGGGATGCGACTCCGACGGCGACTCCGACCGCTATGCCAACAGCCACCGCAACCCCGACGGCCATCCCGACCAGTCTTCCAACAATCGAGCCGACAGTTGCTCCAGTTGTTGACCCGACGGTCACGCCAACTCCCGTGCCAGAGCCATCCACGATGCTTCTCCTGGGAGGAGGACTCATCTTCGTCGTCTGCCGTCTCAGAACGCAGGGAAACAAATAATATCAATTCTCAATTATTTCCCGAAACCTCACAGGTCTTCGAGACCTGTGAGGTTTTCACGCGTGACGCCACTCCATTTTTCCTGACAGTTTGCGGTCATTCAACAAAAGTCGCAACTTTTTATTGACAAAATCGTCGCCTGTTACAATACATTTCCGGTTTGTGAACTCGGAGGGGAAGGGTAATATTGGTTATTCATTTATCAATCAGGAGGAGTGTATGTTAAAACAGCGGGTGTTGATGGTTGTGCTGATGGCAGCAGTTGTCTTGTCGGCAGGAAGCGTGTTCGCGCAGGAACAGGCATCTCAATCGGTGATTGAAGAGATTCTTAAGCGCGGCGAATTATTGGTCGGGTTCGAAGCTGGATATTTGCCTTTCGAGATGACCGATAAAAAAGGAGATTTTATTGGTTTTGACGTGGATATTGCCAAAGAAATGGCGAAAGCGATGGGCGTGAAGTTCACGCCGGTCAACACTGCCTGGGATGGGATTATTCCGGCCTTATTGACGAAAAAATTCGACATTGTTATCAGCGGCATGACCGTGACGCAAGAGCGCAACCTGAAAGTCAATTTTGCCGAGCCGTACATTGTTGTCGGTCAGACCATCCTGTTAAGCAAAAAACATGAAGGCACAGTGACCTCGTATAAAGACCTGAATGATCCGAAATTTACAGTGACGTCAAAACTCGGCACGACCGGCGAACAGGCGATCCAGCGCTTGCTGCCGAAAGCGACGTATAAATCGTTCGAAAACGAAACGGAAGCCGCCATGGAAATCATTAACGGCAACGCCGACGCCACGATCTACGATCTGCCCTTCTGCGCGACATTCATGGCGCAGCAAGGCAAAGACAAATTAGTGTTCTTAGATCAGCCGTTTACCTACGAACCGCTGGCCTGGGCTGTGCGCAAAGGCGATCCCGAT
This sequence comes from uncultured Candidatus Moduliflexus sp., assembly GCA_964565315.1. Lineage (GTDB taxonomy): Bacteria > Moduliflexota > Moduliflexia > Moduliflexales > Moduliflexaceae > Moduliflexus. The sequence goes on from CAZMEO010000385.1 coordinate 2,358, forward strand.
TTCCTGAACTGGCTGAATAACTTCCTGAGCCAGTTGAAAAACGATGGCCGCTATGATCGGATTTATGAAAAATGGATCAAAAGTACCGACTGGATCCAAGAAATTCAACAATAGCCCGATTAACGGCCTGGAAAAACAGACAAGCAAACCGGCGTTCCTTCCGTAGGGATGCCGGTTTGTTGTTTCTGCGCAATGCGGATGAAAGTATCAACCAATCTGCAACGATTTCATAATCGAACCACCTATTATCTTTCCATCCTCGGATTTTTTCTGATTCTCTTCGGGGTGATCGGCGCGTTATATTATGCCACGCGCCAGATTGATTATACCTGGCGCTGGTATCAAGTGCCGCAATATTTCGTCTATCAGGAAACGGTCGAAACGCATGCGGAAACAGACGGAGATGTTGACGAGATTCGGACTGACGGCGGAAAGACAGTCATTCAGGTAAAAGACCTGGATGGAAAGACCGTTGAATACGCGATTCCTTCGAACGCTGAGGTGCGCGTCTCCGATGGCGACATGCTTTCCACAGGCGACGTGCTGGCCTCATATACGCACTGGAAACCCGGCCTGCTGCTGCAAGGGCTGTGGCTGACGTTGAAAGCCAGCGTCTATTCGATCTTTTTCGGGATTGTTATCGGCGTCTGCGGCGGTATTGCGCGAATTTCGCCGAACCCGATTTTTAAATGGACATCCATGACTTATGTCGAACTCGTGCGCGGGTCGCCGCTGATGGTGCAGATGCTCCTGTGGTATTTCGTGTTAGGCACAGTGATCAATACCATGCTCGACAAACGGGGAATCACTCAACTTCCGCCGCTTTGGTTTGGCATCGCGTCCCTTTCGTTTTTTGCGGGCGCGTACATCACGGAAACCGTTCGCGCCGGGATTCAATCCATTCATCGCGGACAAATCGAGGCGTCGCGTTCGCTTGGCATGAGTTATATTCAATCCATGCGCCATGTCATTCTGCCGCAGGCGCTGCGCCGCATTCTGCCGCCGCTGGCCGGGGAATTTATCGGCCTGATCAAAGATTCTTCGCTGCTCGGCATTATTGCCGTTCGCGATCTGACCAAAGCCGCACGCGAAGCGACGACGACGAGCTTGATGCCATTCGAGTTCTACTTTGTCTGCGCGTTGCTGTATTTGAGCCTGACGTTCACGCTTTCGATGTTCGTGCATTATTTAGAAAGGAGGTCTGCCTCGTGATTGATGTGCAGCATATTTT
>CAZMEO010000386.1:0-1126 GCA_964565315.1 uncultured Candidatus Moduliflexus sp.
GATGAATCAGGTCGTCGCGAACCTGAACGGAACGATTTGGGGCGGTCGCCATCAAATCGCTTCGGCTCGCGGTGCGGTTCGCGCAAGGCTTCAGGGACATACGAAACGCGCCGTTTTGATTGTTTGGTTTTGCCCAGTTCTTCTGATTCGCGGCGCAGGCGCTCAGTTTCCTCGGTTTCCGGCAGCAAGCGAATGCCGCCTTCGATTTGTTCGACACGCTTTATTTTCAGCAGGCGACCAAGTGCGCGTTTAAACGCCTTTTTGCTCAGTTGCAAATGGCGTTTGATCGCGCCGGGATGGCTATCATCATTCACCGGCAGCACGCCGTTATGATCTTCTAATTGCCGCAAAATCAACGCCACGTCATTTTCAATTTGCTTATAGGCAACCTGTCTTGGTGACAGGGTGATTTTGCCATCTTCGCGCACGACCGCCACGCGCAATTCTAATTGTTCGCCCACATGAAGCGAGGTAAAATATTCGCTTTTTGGGATCAATCCGAGATATTTGTTTTCGATAGCGACGAATGCGCCAAAATCAGGCTTGACCGAAAACACGCTGCCATGCACAATATCATCTTTTTTAAATGGGCTTTCGGTGAGGAGATATTTTTCAATATCAGTTGTCGCGCAAATTCGATCTTGTTTATCGAGATACGCCGCGACTAAATAGCGTTTTCCTTCGCGCACAAGCGTTTTTTGCTCGCGAAACGGCAGAAATAAATCTTTTTCCAGCCCCCAATCCAAAAATGCGCCGATGTCTGTCATCTCGACGACTTTGAGATTGGCTAACTCTCCAACCTGAATATATGGCTTCTGGCAGGTGGCAATCAGGCGATCTTCGGAATCGCGGTAAATAAAAACGTCTAAAACATCTCCGACATTGGTCTGCGGCGGCACCTGATTATTGGGAAGCAGAATATCATCCGCTTCGTTGCCGGTTTCGGCACTGAGAAACGCGCCGATGGATACCAGTCTCGACACTGGCAGCGATTGAAATTTTCCAATCTGAATCATGAAATAGTGACCCTCAAAAATTCCAGCGAATCTGAAAATGGAACGAATTACGCCGTTTGCAACATAAAAATATCAAGGAATTCGTTAAATTTTTTTCATTCGTGGCGGTT
>CAZMEO010000386.1:1226-3586 GCA_964565315.1 uncultured Candidatus Moduliflexus sp.
CATGAGTTGAGGGTTCTACATCAAGAATATTTGTGAGGAGGTTTATCGAAATTTATGGCAAATCATAAGTCAGCAATCAAAAAAGCGCGGCAGGATGAAGTGCGTCGCTTGCGGAATCGGATGTATAAAACGCGATTTAAAACAGCGGCGAAAAAGGTAGAAGCTGCCTTAGAAGAAAAAAACAAAGACGCGGCGGCGCTTGCGTTGAAAGATGCAATTTCTGTGTTTGATAAAATTGTGAGCAAAGGGGTTATTCACAAAAATACGGCCGCGCGGAAAAAATCGCGCCTGTCCGTGAAGGTCAAAGCGTTGCTTGCCGCGTAGTACATTGTTTTTAGGGGCGTCGCTGTTGCTTTTTGGTGTTTTCAAACGCTGTCTCTCTAAGAGAGACAGCGTTTTTTTTCGGGGTTCGACAACACAAAGAACAAAATACCGCGCCTGATGTCGGAAAATTTTACACAAATGATAACCGCTGACTTTCCCTGGTGTTACAGGGAAAACTGGAATGTGAGCGTTGCGCGTGCCGGCGGCGCTGTCGAAAATATTTACGGAAAATCACATGTCTGTGCGAGAGAATGCCTCTTCCCGTATGCAGCAATCTTGTATAAGGTGTTATAAAAAAACGATTTGCTATGATGTCTGATCCTGATGGCGTTTTTGGCATAATTATTGCTTATAGTAAATGTTCAATATAGCGCCAAAAACATTTTATTAACCAATTATAAGGAGTTATCACGCATGAAAAAATTTACAACAGTCGGGATGTTGGCGGGCCTTCTTACATTAAGCGCGCTGTCCGCGCAGGCGGCTTCTTTAACCGCGATTTATGATTTCCGCGATAAGTTTGACGCGGCAAAAGTATCGTTCGAAGGATTAGATTTTACGAATGATGGGACGCTCTGGATTACCAGCGCTCCGAATGATTCTTCAATAGCTGATACTATTATTGGCGTCAATTTGGAGACGAAGAGCGTAAGCTCATTCGAATATACGAATCCTTCAATTACTTCAGCATTTTCAACTAAGCTGTTCAAACGCAGCTTTAATCCTGTTGGTTTAGCCAGCAATGGTCAGGATTTGTTTATCGCAAACAATTTGAAGACTTCCGGTGGTCTCTATAAAGATGGCGCGGCGATTGATGGCAAGGTTGCTTCAATGGGGGCAATTGACGTGAATGTGTGTAAAGAGCCAGAAGGCGCAGCGTATCTGAACGGGGCTATTTATGTCAGTTGCGAAGACACGAAGAATATCGTGAAAATTGACCCGGCAACCGGCAAGCTTGTGATTGACCCGGCCACCGGAAAACCGTTTGACATCAAATTCGACGCGAATTTGCTTGGCTTAGGCGCAACCGAAACCCAACTGATTATCGGCGACTCTACGAATCATGCGCTTTTAATGTATGATGTCGCACAAGGCAAAGTGACGCAAACAATCAGTTTAGCCGATTTGTTTGTCGGCGCTGGTAGCGATTACGCCAAACTGAACGGCGGAGAATATAAAGTCACGATTGCTGATAACGGCGATGTTCGGTATATTCCAGACCCGGATGGATTAGCGTATCGCAATGGCAAAATTTACATGACGTTCGAACATGATTTGCGCGTGTATGAAATCAGCACGATTGCCACTCCGGAACCGGGGACGCTGCTGCTGCTTGGCGCTGGCTTATTGGGATTGGCAAAATGGCGCAAAATGGCGAAAAAGTAACTGGAATGACATGCCCAATTATGAAAAAGCTGCCAGACACCTTAACGGTGTCTGACAGCTTTTTTTGTTTCCAGCCAACAGCAAGAAAAGCCTATCTTTAAACGGCGTTTTCTTCCGTTCGTTGCATGAATGTAATAATGCTCGCCCCCCAGCTTCCTGCCTCTTCCGGGGCAGCCGCAATGCTGGCGACATGCGGATGGCGCGACGCGACGGAACGCACGATTTCGCGCTGCACGCCGATCCCTTTGCCGTGAATGATGCGCACTTCTGGAAAACCGGCTTCGTAGGCGGCATCAAGATAATCGCTGACGAGATATTTGATGTCGTCCGGCGCGAACGGATGCAGATCAAGCACATCCTCAAGCGGCAATTCGACCACTTCCTGAACTTCGTCTTCTTCGCGAGGCGTCATAGCAATAACGAGGCAAAGCTTGTCCCCCATTTGGGCGGCTCAAGCGAAAAGAATTCGGCAATCGTGGCGGCGACATCGGCAAACGTTTCGCGAATGCCGAGATTAACGCCGGGTTTCAGCGACGCGCCATACACTAACAGCGGCACGTATTCTCTGGAATGATCAGTACTGGGCGTCGTCGGATCGCAGCCATGATCCGCCGTGATGATCAGCGCGTCGTCAGGGCGCATCGCCGCGA
>CAZMEO010000387.1:0-3583 GCA_964565315.1 uncultured Candidatus Moduliflexus sp.
CGTTCAAGTAAACGCCCCATTTTATGACAAGCAGTCAGACACGTTCAACGTGTCTGACTGCTTTTGGGTTAAAACAACCCCAACCCCAAAATCCCGACAACGATCAAATACACTGCGACAATGTAATTCAAGAATTTGGGTTGCACAAGAATCAGAATGCCCGCCACAAGCGCCAGCACTGCCGTCGGATTCACGCGCAATCCGCCGCTCGCCAGCAAGCCTAAGACGCCGACCACAATCAAATAAATCGCGACAATATGATTCAGCAATTGCGGTCGAATAAGAATCAAAATGCCCGCCACAAGAGCTAATGCGGGCAGTAAGATCGGATGTATCATATTTTCCCTCCAGTCCATCAGTTTGATTTACCCTGCAAAAAGTGCGAACCTTCGCAAGATTTCATTCACGACAAACGTGTGTCATGCGAACAACCAGTGTTCTTGTCAAGAGTTTTCCGCGCAAATTCGTGACCAATTCCTCACCAATAGCAGTCCTTGTCGTCGTTGTGAGAATCTGCGAAGACGCGCTTTTTTTCTTGACTTTTCACGTCATGCCGCATGACTTTTCTTGCGTTGCAGAACAGAGGAACGCCTGATTTTAGCTAAAGGAATCACGCATGAAAACGCTGCTTGTCGAAGATGAAGCGCCGCTTCGTCTCTTGTTTGAGAAGCAAATCCACGCGCTCGGACATGAGGTGCAGTCCTGTTCGACAGCCCTGGAAGCCCTGACCATCAGCCAGGAAGAGACCTTCAACCTGTTTGTGTTAGACTTGGGGCTGCCAGACATGGACGGCATCGAACTCTGCCGCCGTCTCCGCTCGATGCCGCAGGGGCAACTGGCAATGGTGTTGATTATCACCGGACGCGACCAGCCCGGCGATTTGGAAGAAGCGCTGGATGCCGGGGCTGACGATTTTCTGACCAAACCGATCTATTTCGAACAACTCAAAGTGCGGTTGATTATCATCGAACAGCGCTTTCAGCAGCTCGTCCAGCGCCAGCAAGCCGAAAATGCCCTTCAACAAGGCTTTCGCATGGTGCAACGCGCCAAAAAAGAATGGGAATCCACCGCTGACGCGCTCTCGCATGTGGTTTGCCTGTTAGATGACAAACAGAGCGTGATTCGCGCCAATCGGACGATTGAAACCTGGGGGCTTGGTCAGGTGACATCAGTCAGCAACACCAATGCGCATCACCTGTTTCATCCGAACTGTCCATTAAAAACATGCCCGTTCAACGAATTTTTACAGCGCAGTTGGGAGAAATTGCCGCAAAAAATCTCCAGCGACAAGGAAATCTTCGACGCGCCGCTTGCGCGATGGCTCAAAATGCAGCTCCGCCCGATTTTGGCCGAGAGCGCCGCCAATGAACGCGAAACGGTCGCCGTCTTCATCCTTGAAGATATTACCTCATACAAACAAATTCAAGACGCGCTGATCAAACAAGATCGCCTGCTGCTCGGCGTGGCGGGCGCGTTAGAACATCTGATCGTCGTCTCGGAGTTCGAGACCGCGATTATCCAGGCGCTCAAAACGCTTGCGTTCGCCGCCGACGTGGATCGCATTTATCTTTTCGAAAACCACGCGCACCCGGAAACGGAAGAGCCGCTGATGAGCCAGCGGTTCGAATGGGATCGCTTTACCTCCGCATCGCAGAAGAATCATCCCGATTTTCAGAATATCCCCTATCGCGCCACCGGCTTGCAGCGCTGGCATGAGACGCTCAATGCCGGACTGACCATCAGCGGCCTGTATCGCGAGCTTCCGCCGAATGAACAGGAATTTCTCGCGCCGCAGAATATCATGGCGATTCTGTTAGTGCCGATTTTTATCGGCGACCGATTCTGGGGGTTTATCGGGTTCGAGGATTGCCACCAACAGCGGCAATGGCGCGACGAAGAAGAGGCGGTGTTGATGGCGTTGGCGGCGGGGTTAGGCGAAGCCATCGCCAGAGACGCGATGGAAAAACAACTGCGGCAAACAAGTTCAGACCTTCGCGCCATCTTTCAATCGCTGCCGGACGAATATTTCCGCCTGGCTGCCGACGGAAGCGTGTTGGATTACAATATTGCGCACGGCGAGGATATGTACTTGTCGTCAGAAACCTTTATGGGTAAATGGGCGTCGGGGCTGCTGCCGGAAAAAGTGGAACGCCAGTTCGAGCAAGCGATGGCGAAAGTGCGGGCGTCGAACAAGCTCATGGCAATTGAATACGCTTTTCCGATGCCGGACAAGCAAAAACATTACGAAGAGATTCGGCTGCTCCCATTTCTGGACGGCCAGCTTCTTGTCGTCGCCCGCGATATTACGGAGCGGAAATTGGCGGAAGAAGAATTGCGCAAGCATCGCGATCATCTTGAAGAATTGGTGCAGGAACGCACGGCGAAACTCCGCGCTGCCAACCAATTGTTACAGCAGGAAATTCAGCGCCGCCAGCAAATCGAAGAGGCGCTCCGGGAATTGAATCAGCAATTGGAGGTGGCGAGCCAGCACAAAAGCCAGTTCCTCTCCCGCATGAGTCACGAGCTCCGCACGCCGCTGAATGCGATGATCGGCTATACCGCGCTGACGCTGAACGCCCTCCGAGATTCGCTTCCGCCCAAACATCTAGACCATTTGAGCAAAGCCGAACAATCCGCCAAAAGCCTGCTGCATTTGATCAACGATGTCCTCGATTTTTCGAAAATCGAAGCCGGGCATATCGAAGTGCTGCTCGAAGAGATTGATTTGACGGAAATCATCGAAGAAGTTGCCGTGGTCGCGGAGGGGTTGCTGCTGAACAAAACGGTTGAATTCAAGAAAGAGATCGCGCCGCATCTGCCGCAGATTCAGAGCGATTACACCAAAATCAAACAAATCCTCAACAATTTGATTGGCAACGCCATCAAATTCACCACGCAGGGGCAGGTCACGCTGCGGGTGCATCCAGATGAGCAGCGCGCCGCGATTCGCGTCGAAGTCGCCGACACAGGCGCAGGGATTCCGCCGGAAAAACTCGGCCAGATTTTCGAGCCGTTCAAACAGGCGGATGCCACGATCACCAAACAGTATGGCGGCACGGGATTAGGGCTGGCGATCACGAAACGTTTCTGCGAGATGCTTGGCATCGCCATCGGCGTCAGCAGCGAACCGGGCAAAGGCACGCTGTTCTGGCTGCATCTCCCTGGCATGGCGGCGGAACGCGGCGAATCCGATCTGAAGCCGCAGCAAGCGGCGGTCGCCGCGTTGTCCCCGGAAACGCTCCGTTCAATTTTGCTCGTTGATGACGATCAGATGACGCTGGACGTGATGCAAGACGCCCTGACCACAACCGGATACACCGTTTATACCGGCAAATCTGGACGGGAAGGCGTCGAATTGGCGCTTGCCAACACGCCCGACGTCATCATCATGGATTTGATCATGGATGATATGGACGGATTCGAGGCCACGCGCCGCCTGAAAACCCATGAACGCACCAAAGCGATCCCCGTGATCGCATGCAGCGCGGTCGCCACCACCGAGTTCCAGCAAAAAGCCCGCGAATCAGGCTGCATCGGCTACATGACCAAACCGATTCATCCTGACCGGCTGGTGGAACAGATC
>CAZMEO010000388.1:0-2183 GCA_964565315.1 uncultured Candidatus Moduliflexus sp.
GACCCTGACGCCGAAGTCGTGGAACAATACCTGCTGCGCGACGAAGAATACCTCTTGATCAAAAAAACGGACTCCGGCATCTTGAAAAGCGAGGCGATTGCGGGGTTCGCGATTCCGGTGCGGGCGATATTCGACGAGCAGGATAATCTTGATGCGCTGCACGCATTGGTGGGAGAAGAGGAGGGCGCTGAGAAATGTTGACGGTGAAAGCGCCGTTTACGCCCGTTTTTTCGGGGAAAACTGTTCGTAGAGTTCTAACAGGAGAATCATTTTTTCGGGGTCGCCGCCTTTATCGGGGTGAAATTGGTGGGCTAATTCGCGGAAACGCTTTTTGATTTCTTCCGGCGTGGCATACGGCGGCAAGCCCATGAAGGTCAGCAATTCCGGCTGGTAGATCAGGCTGGTCATAATCACCGCAAAACCTTCTTCCTGGGCATGTTGCAGAAAGACGGCGCACATAAATTCTTCAAAGATGCGGCGGCGGGCTTCGCGGTCAAGACCGCACAGATGCGTGAGCGGATATTTGATTGAAACAGCGGTTTCTGCGGGCGGTTTGGTCGAAAAATACGCATTCCAGACAAGCGGCGCGTTCGGATGAACCGTCAGATAGCGGCAGCGCATCCGCTGTTCGGCGCGTTTGAGTTCGCGCAGTTTTTGTTTGAGTTCGGCGTCAAACATTTGTTCGAAAAACGTTCACCCACCCTTTACCCCTCCCTGGAGGGGAAATTCTGAAAACATCTCTTCGAACGCGGCGATCAGCCGCAGATTGCTGGCGTGGTCTTTGATGGCGACGCGGATGAACGTTTCATCCAGTCCCTCGAAGGTCGAGGCTTTCCGAATCACCAGGCCGCGCCTGATGCACCACTCGAATGCGTCCTGTTCTGTCGCTGTCAAGAGTTTGATCAGCAAAAAATTCGTATCGGTCGGAAAGACGCGCATTCCGGGCATTCTTGAGAATTCGGCAGAGACGAATTGCCGTTCCTGCCGCATGTACGCTTTCGCGCGTTCGATATACTCCGCGTCGCGGAAAATGACCTGACCGGCAAGCTCTGCCAGGGCGTTGATGCGCCAGGGAAGCGCCTGCCGGTCGAAATCGCGCGCGATTTCCGGCGCAGCCCAGCCATAGCCCAACCGTATCCCCGGCAGCCCGAAAAATTTCGTGGCGGCGCGAATGACGCAGACATTCGTTTTCTCGCGAAACAGGCGGATGCTGTCATATTCTGCATCGCAGAATTCGACAAAGGCTTCATCCAGCGCCAGCATTGCGCCGCGCTCTTCTGCGATCTGCTGTAAGCGCTTCAATTCCGCTTGCGGAATCAGGCGTCCGGTCGGGTTATTGGGATGGCCTAACAGCAGCACGTCATCAGGCGCAATAAACTGTTCTAACAAATGAGCGGAGAGGACAAAATTTTCAGGCAGCGGGACGCTGACCACCGGCGTTTGATGCAGATGCGCCCGCTCGCTGTATTCGATAAAACACGGAACGCAGACGATCACTCGTTTTCCCCGGCGGCAGAAATAATCGAGAAGATCAATCGAACCGTTTCCCACCATCACCTCATCCGGCGAACAGGCGAGATAATCGGCAATGGCCTGCCGCAGTCGGCGATAACGGATATCCGGGTAGGCCGTCAGCGCGTGCAAGCCATTGCGAAGCGCCTCGTCAAGCGCTTTCGGATAGCCGAACGGATTGATGTTGCTGCTGAAGTCGAGCAAGTCGCCGTCGTAGAGATGTTGATAGCTAAGCAGGTCGCCGCCGTGTTTCATGGCATCGCAGAAGCGTCGGGATGGCGCAGTCCGGTCGAGCCGAAACCGCCCTCGCCGCGAGCCGTGTCGTCTAATTCGGCGACTTCCTGAATGTCGGCGCGAATGACCGGGCAAATCACCAATTGCGCAATCTTGCTCTGCTTTTCCACATGATATGGCTGCCGGCCATGATTGATCAAAATGACACGGATTTCGCCGCGATAGCCGCTGTCAATCGTGCCGGGCGTGTTCGGCAGAGAAATCGCGTGGTTCAGCGCTAACCCGCTTTTGGGGCGCATCTGCGCTTCAAAGCCTTCCGGCACGGCGATTTTCAGGCCGGTTCGCACAAGCGCCGTCTCGCCCGGCGGAATCGTGACATCTTCAATGCTGTACACGTCCATCCCGGAATCGCCGGGATGGACGTAATGCGGCACAAT
>CAZMEO010000388.1:2283-3580 GCA_964565315.1 uncultured Candidatus Moduliflexus sp.
CAGCTTCCGCAGTTATGCGACGAACACGACCCGCATGATGAGCCGGAAGACGACGTGGACGCCCCGCTGCTTTTCATGCCGAATACTGAAAATTTTTTCTTGACGTCTTGCGTCTGGCATGTCGGGCATGTCACTGCTTCCGACCGGTTCAGCACCAGTTTTTCGAATTCTTTTCCACATTGTCCGCATTGATATTCAAAAATCGGCATACGTTTTATGACAGCAATGCCCGCATTCGAGCGACAGAGTCTTTAATCGAACGCGGGCATTCTGCGCTTATTTGCTGGTTTTGGATTGCATAATCAGTTGTAAAATCGTCTTATCATCCAGGTCTTCAGGCAATTTTTTCAACAGCGTCACGAACAGGTCCATATTGATATGATCGATATCCTGAATCGAAAGCGACGGCGTCCGCATAATCGTCCGTAGAATCAGGCGGTTCGCTCGGGCAATCAATTCCAGCCGCTTCAGAATTTCGATGCGCGCCTGTTTGATGAATTCAGTGACGATGTCGGCGTTAATGTCGTATAATTTATCGACGCACAGCGTAATTTTCGCTTCCACATCGTTTGAGGGCGCAGACGCCTGGGGGGTGAAATCAGATGGAAATTCCTCTAAATCCAGCGTATCGTCAGCGCCGCCGCTTTCTTCGGATGACGATTGCTCCTCGATTTTTTCTTTCACCGCTGTCGGCGTTGACGGATTCATCAGCAGCAGCGCCAGCAGCTCGTCGGATTTCTCAAAATTATCGGCCAAAAATGCCAGCAAATCAGGCGGCGTCTTCGGATTTTTCGCCGCCAACATGACGGCGTTTTCAGGCAAACGGCTTAAAATAAAGCGTTTGGTTTTTTCGTTCGCAATCGGATTATGCAGGATCGTGTATAAAACTTTCTGATTCGTGTCAAAGAGTTGACTCAGATAGTCTAAAATTTTTGTCGTTGTCGTGGCATCTCTCGCGACGATCAACACGTTTTCTTCCGGCAGCGCATGATATACCTCGCGCACGAATTCTTTTGATTGTTCGTCGTCTCGCCCGCGAATCGCCATGAATGCTTCAATCGAAACCCCAAGATTCGCTTCAAGATCATTCAACAACTTCGACACCTTCATCTTGATTTTGAATTCTTCCGCTTGAGACGGTGCGTTCGGCATAGGTCCTCCCTGGCTTTTGGGTGAGCGGGCTTGCGTTAAAATTTCTCGAATATCAGCAGGAGTTGCCGGATTTTGCAGCAATGCCATCAACGTATTTTCCGGCAGTTTTTCTAAAATGGCGCGTTTCGTCTGGCGCTGGCCTGCC
>CAZMEO010000389.1:0-3553 GCA_964565315.1 uncultured Candidatus Moduliflexus sp.
GCTGCCACAGGTTGTCCTTCTTTGGCGGGCTGCTCGTTTTTTATCGTCGTGATCACAGGCTGGCCTTCTTTCGCAGGTTGTTCGCTCTTCATCGCCATTGCTGCGGGCTGTTCTTCTCGCTTCGGCGGCTCGCTCTTCATCGCTGCCGCAACCTGCTGCCCTTCTTTCAGCATGTCTTCATAATAGGCTTTGACTTTCTCCGGGTCGAAGGTCAAAAACGTGCCGCCGGACGCAAAATGCTGGATGAAGACTTTGCCGACGGCATACGTCGTCGCGCCAGCCAGGATCGGGAGCGTAATCACGCCGAAGGTTTGTCCGAGGCCGGGAATCAGCTTACTCAGGCTGGCGCCCAGCGTTGGGCCGGCTGTCGCCGGAATTGCCCCGCCCACAAGGGCAGACACAATATTTTTCCCTTTTTCATCGAAAAATTTGATCCCATATTCCTGCGCCAATTTCCGCAGCAGGTTTAACTGCACGGCAGTCACGGCAGCCAGATCGATTAACGGCAGCGGAATCAGTCCTAATGCCATCGCGCTCCATACATGGTGGCGGATCAGCGTATCCAGGCGTTCTTTGGGAACGCTTTTGGCAATCACGATCTGTTTCTCCTGAGTTTCCTGAGCTTGCTGCGCCTTCGTGTCTTGTGGTTTTGGTTCCATGTGTCAGGTGCGCATGGCGCGTTGTCAAGGCTCTCTGACATTGACATCCGCGCGTTGCGTCTTTGAAGGTGAATTGTGTCATTCCTGATGAATACGATAGTTTTTTCTCTGCTTACGTCAGACGCGTTTGTTCCGCGTGCTGCTTCAGTTGCTCAAGCAGCGCGGGATATTTCTTGAGCGCGGCGATCAGATCGGCGCAGGTCAGTTCTCCGACAACCACCGGAGTGGCGGCGGAAACAGCGGACACGGCATGAATTTTTTCGCCGAACAGCGCATTTTCCCCGATACAATCGCCAGCGCCGCGCCGGGCGATTTCCTGCGCCGTGCCGTCGGTGTGCATTTTCTGCAAGCTCACCTCTCCGCGCAGAATGACAAAGATGGACGCATTCGGCTGCCCCTGCGCGAAAATCGTTTTGCCTGGCTTGCGGAAACGATGCTTCTGGATTTTTTTGCTGCATGCGACTTTGAGCGGATCCGAAAGCGGGGCGAACAAATGAATGCCCTGCACAGCCAGCAGGCGTTTTTGATAGAGGCTGTATTCCGAAAACGACAGCAGCATCGAGAGCATGATCACGCCATACGCAATGAGAATCACGTATTCGAAGCGCGTGAGGTAGTCTGTCGCAAACTCGGCAGCAAACAGCCGATGATAATAGACATTCGTCAACAGCGCACTCACGCTGATCAGCATGCGCAGCCAGAACCAGCGCACGGGGAGAAAGTGAAACATGAAGACGCACACAATCAAGACGAACGTGGGCAACGCCTGAAGAATGAACCACCACAGGGTGGCGCGTTCGATTGGCATGACGATATTGAATTGCGAGTATTGCACGGTGAGCGGTTTGCTAAAATACTTCGGCAGTCCAAAGGTTGTCAATTTCGCCTTCATATTCTGAAACGCCACGATGTCGGCCAGTTTCCAATTATCCTGACAGCACAACGGTTGCGCAGGTTCAACCGGATCGCGCAAGACCTGAGGCGGTTCCAAATAGTCAGCCACATATCCGAGTTTTTCCAACGGGAGCTCGGCATGGGAAAAACTGATGCGCAATTCATGTCGGTCGAACGGATATGCCTTGAAATCGAATTGATCTTGAAAGGTGGCTTTGACCCGATAGATGCGAGTCGTCATGCCATTTTCAGTGGCGTCGAAAACCGGCTGGCCTAATCGAACAGGGCTGACAGTATTCTGGAGAGTGATGCGGGCGTCATTCACTTCCGCGCCTTCCTGAAAGCGAAACCAGACCGAAAAATCAACGGTATAGGTGGAGTTTTCGACATCCAACTGACAGATTTCATGAATTTTGACGCCGGTATATACAATCTCGCGTTTTACCATAAACCGTCCGTTCAGCACAATAATCTGGCCTTGCTGGACTTTGGCAAACAGGCTTTGCCGATCTTCCGGCTCAGGGATGGGGTAATATTGGGTAGGGGCTGGCAGAAAACGCTGGCGCTGATAGCAACCGATGGCATAGGGGCGAATGACATTGCCTTGCTCGTCAAAAAAAATTTTGCCCGTTGCGCCTTCGATGGCGGTATCTTCATTGTAAAATTGCAGCAAGGTTTCGCGCAGTTTTTTTCGGTCGTTGTACAAATGCCCTTTCCCTTGCAAATCAGCGCGTTTGATGGCTTCGACCGCGACCTGCATGGCATCATAATAATAGGCTTCATCCCATGACGGCGGCCTGTGGTACTGACGCTCGAAATCTTGGACAAATTCATACCCTTGCTCTCCGGCAATTTCGGCCAGAAACGGCGATGTCCCGTACACTCCGTCAGACTGTTTGTCAGAAGCGGTTTGCTCGTTGGGCTGCGTGTTGACGGCCTGAAGAAACGCCTCGCTGGCAATATCATCAGCGCCGATCCACAAATAATTCTGTTGAGTCTGACGCAGCGCCGTGATTATCTTCGCGGCATCCTGAGCATACGTCGCCAAAAAGATAACTTGCGGCGGATTTTCTAACGTGCCTAATTCTGTGATGATTGGCGTCAATTGGGCATCCTGATCTGCTGCCGGAGCGTTCGGAATGTTCCATCGTTTGACAATCCGCAGCCCGATTTTCTGGGCGGCATATTCGAAATTCGTAAAGAGCGAACGGCCATAGTCATCTTCGATAAAAACAATCCCCACCACATCCTTGCGCAAAGAATGCTTGATATAATTCGCAATAAACGCGGCCTGAATCTGGTTATGCGGCACAACCCGGAAATACCAGATATTTCCACGAGTCACAGCCTCAGAGGTCGCTGAGGCCGTGATGGCGGGAATTTCATATTTCTTGTACACAGCGCCAGCCGCGATTGAAGCGCTGCTATTAAAATGTCCTAACACGAACAGCGCTTTATTGTCGCGGATGATTTGATTCGCCGCTGTTTCGGCGCGTTGCGGGTCCTCTTGATCATCGTAGAGCAGGAGTTCGAAGTGTTTGCCCGGCAATCCGCCTTGCTGGCGCAGATGCTCTAAATATAAGCGGATGCCCGCCAACATGCGTTGTCCTTCAGCCTGATACTGGCCGGTCATGGGGCCGGCAACGGCGATATAGATGGTTTCTCGCTGGAATGGCAGGTTTCCGCTGCGCCAGAGCATTCCCCCCCATATTCCGGCAATCACGACAACAATCACCAGACACAAACCACAGATCTTTTTTTTCATAGGAAATAATGGTAAAAAATAACCTCGACTCAGACCTCACAAGTTTTCAAGAGTTGTTTCGATTCTATTATTTGGCGCCACATTCCTGATATGGCTCTAATAAAAGACGTTTTGGAATCTTCAACGATTCGATCTGCTCGCGCCACAAATTCTCTCGTTCGTTAGAAATTCCATTGTATTGCATGATGATTGAGATATTGTTAGCGCTTCCTGTAAAGTGAACGGTCAATTGCTC
>CAZMEO010000390.1:0-1804 GCA_964565315.1 uncultured Candidatus Moduliflexus sp.
CCGCCGCGCAACGCTTCCTGAACCGGATGAATCCCCCAGATAATATCGCTCACAATGTGTGGAGGTTAATGAACATGAAAAAATTATGTCGGTCACAGCTTTTTTCACCTCACCCCCTGCCCCCTCTCCGAAGGAGAGGGGGAAACTCCCCTCCCCGTTGGGGAGGGGCTTGGGGGTGGGGTGTTGTGCAGCATTGCCGAATCATTTTCTTCATCTTCATCAGCCTGGTGTTCAGGGAACGGCTGGTGGCTCTCTCACCAGGCTGAAGCCTGGCGTTCCATTTCCCGGATTATTTTCTTTATCTTCATCAACCTCTGGATTGATGGATTCTATTATTTCTCCAACGTCCAGGAACTTTTTCCGTCGGGCAAATCTTTGACGTGAATGCCAAGCGCCGTCAAGCCGTTGCGAATCTGATCCGCCATTGCCCAGTTTTTCGCGGCTCTGGCGTCTTTGCGGAGTTGCAGCAGCACATTCATCAATTGCTCAACCAGCGCATGTTCGCTGCCGCCTGTTTCGCCCTGCGCAAACGTGAAACCTAACACGCTGCCGAGCGTTTTGACCGTATTCACTGCCGCGATCAGCGGCTCGACCATCTCTGCCGAAATGTCCCGCTGCGCCGCGATAATCCGCACCACTGAATTGATCACTTTCACCATTTCGAACAACACGCCAATCGCTCCGGCAGTGTTAAAATCGTCATCCATTGCCGCTTCGAATGCCACTTTGAATTCGGGCATCTGCGTGGCAAACACTTTCAGGCGCTCGGCGGCGTCGGCGCTCATCGGCTTAGTGGAATTGATGCGCGTCTGCAATTGCGCGACATCTTGAAAGGTGTTTAAAAAACGTTTCAGCGCCGCATTCGCTTCGTCTAACCGCGCATCGGAATAATCGAGCGGGCTGCGATAGTGGACAGACAACATCAGATAGCGAATCGCTTCCGGGCTGTATTTCGCCAGCACGTCGCGAATGGTAAAGAAGTTGCCGAGCGACTTGGACATCTTTTCGCTGTTGATATTCACAAACCCATTATGCAGCCAATATTTCGCGAACGGCTTGCCAGTGCAGCCTTCAGACTGGGCGATTTCGTTTTCATGATGCGGGAAAATCAGGTCTTGGCCGCCGCCATGGATATCAAAGGTGTCGCCGAGATATTTGCGCGACATCGCCGAACATTCGATATGCCAGCCCGGACGGCCTGTTCCCCAGGGGCTGTCCCATGCCGGTTCGCCCGGTTTTGACGCTTTCCAGAGGGCGAAATCCAGCGGATCATGCTTGCGTTCGTCCACATCAACCCGCGCCCCGGAACGCATGTCATCCACATTGCGGCCAGACAATTTGCCGTAACCATGAAATTTTTTGACCGCGTAATAGACATCACCATCGATTTCATACGCTAACCCGCGCTCAACTAAGGTCTGAATGACGTCCAGCATTTCCGCAATATGGTCGGTCGCTTTTGGCTCGATTGTCGGCGGACGCAGCCCAAGCCGCCCCATATCTTCGTGATGCGCGGCAATGTATTTTTCCGCCACAGCTTGCGCTGGAATGCCTTCTTCAAGGGAACGTTTGATGATTTTATCATCCACGTCGGTAAAATTTTTGACGAACGTCACCTCATACCCTTTGTATTCAAAGTAACTGCGGATGACATCAAAGACCATCGCGCTGCGGGCATGGCCGATATGACAATAATCATAGACCGTCACGCCGCAGGCGTACATGCGCACGTTGCCCGGCGTCAGCGGCTCGAACGGCTCTTTCTGTCCTGAGAGCGTGTTGTAAACCTGTAATCCCATATTGT
>CAZMEO010000390.1:1904-3551 GCA_964565315.1 uncultured Candidatus Moduliflexus sp.
GCTTCCGGGGTTGCCGCCGCTTCAGGCGTGGCTTCAGCTTGCGGCGCGGCGTTTGTTATTTCAATGGTAGATTGTTTTTTCAAATTATCAACCCAGGCCATCACTTCCGTATTCGTTTTCTGCTTCGTCAGGCTTTCTTTCAACGTTTCTTTGACTTCTTCGAGCGGCACGTCGCGTTCCGCTTTTTGGCCGGTCTTTTTAATGATGTGATAGCCGAACTGCGTTTCGACCACGCCGCTGACTTCCCCTTCTTTTAAGGCAAATGCAGCATCTTCAAACGGCTTGACCATCGCGCCGCGCGGGAAAAAATCAAGATCGCCGCCATTTTCTTTTGAGCCAGGATCATCCGAATTCGCTTTGGCGAGTTCCGCGAAATCTTTGCCCGCGTTGATTTCAGCCAGCACGCCGTCAATTTTCTTTTTGGCGGCTTCTTTGGTTTCCGGCGTCGCGTCCTGCGGCACGACCACTAAAATATGGCTGGCGCGAATCTGCTCAGGTTCGTGAAACCGCGCTTTCTGTTCATCGTAGAATTTCTGCACATCGTCATCGCTGACGGCGATTTTCGAGACGACTTCTTGCTGAATGAGCTTCTGAATCATCATGTCCCGCGTCAAAAAATTCGTCCATTGTTCGTCCGTCAAATCGGGGCGCTGCTCTTTGGCCTTGGCAATGTGGTCGGCAAGTTCTTGCGGGTCAACCGTGACATTCAGTTTTGCGGCTTCTTGCAGCAGCACTCGTTCGGTCACTAATTGATCCAAAATCTGTTTTTCAACCTGCTGACGTTGTTCCGCCGGCATCTCTTTATCGGGGTTTTGCGCTTTGAATTGCGGCGTGACAAACACTGCCACGATTTCATCCACGCTTTTTTGCAAAATCTCTTCATTGTTGACCTTTGCAAGCACCTGATTCGGGTCTGCTTGTCCAAAAGCCATGCCTGCAATTCCTACCCATGCTGCCGCGCACAGCGCCGTCAATATATTCTTCATCTGTTCCTCCATGTTCTGGCGAGCACATCTCGCCTTTCGAATGAGATCAGCCGCCTGAACGGTCGCGCTGATTCTTTGCATTAACTGAGATACACCATAAACACTCACGAAAATGAAGCTCTGAAGAACCGAGGAAATTTGTCAAACAGTTTCTTGTTGAATTAACGGATTCTTCTTGATGATAGGCGAGGGCGGAATTGACTCCGTTAATAAATGAGATGTTTTAGAAATTCAACTCTGTCAGAAGGGGGAATCCTGGCAGAGTTTCCCTCCGCATCTTATGATTCTTTCCTGATACTTAAGGCGACACCTCCGATAACAATAATTCCCCCAATCATCTGAAGAAGACTGATGTGTTCTTTCAGGCCAATGACGGCTAACATCAGGCCGAACACTGGCACAAGGTTCATTAAACTGACCGCTGAGCCTGCACTCAAGCTTTTCAGACCGTATCCATATAGCATAAATGCTGCAACAGAACAGAAAACGCCAAGAAAGAAGGCGCTGAACACACCTTCAAGACTGAGCCGTTGCCATGCGCGAATCTCTATGAGCGCAAGGGGGAGAAAAGCGGCTGCTCCGATCAGGGTCTGCCAAAAAATGACCGTGAAGGTCGCGTATTTTTGAACAATTTTCTGTGTGCTGAAATTATAGAGTGCCC
>CAZMEO010000391.1:0-3550 GCA_964565315.1 uncultured Candidatus Moduliflexus sp.
CCGAACCAGCAAGTCGCGTTCGGCACGTCCGGGCATCGCGGCACGTCGCTGAACAGCAGCTTTAACGAAGACCATATTCTCGCGGTATCGCAGGCGATTTGCGACTATCGCCGCGCTCAGAACATCACCGGGCCGCTGTTCGTCGGCATGGATACCCACGCGCTGTCCGAAGCGGCCATCGTTTCGGCCATCGAAGTCTTTGCCGCAAATGACGTTGAGATGATGCTGCAAGCCGGTTTCGGCTATACGCCGACGCCCGTGATTTCTCATGCGATTCTGGCCTATAATCGCGGCAAAAAAGATGGATTGGCCGACGGTGTCGTGATTACGCCTTCGCACAATCCGCCGCGCGACGGCGGCTTCAAATATAATCCTCCCTCCGGCGGCCCGGCGGATGCTTCGATTACGAAAATCATTCAAGACCGCGCCAACGATTTTCTGCGCAATGGATTGAACGGCGTCAAGCGCATCGGCTTTGAAATCGCGATGAAAGCGGCCACCACGCATCAACACGACTACATCCGCCCGTATGTCGAAGATTTGAAACAGATTATTGATTTTGACGCGATTCGCGCCGCCGGGCTGAATATCGGCGTTGACCCGATGGGCGGAGCAGGGATCGCCTTCTGGGAGCCGATTGTGGAAACGTATAAATTGAACATGACGGTCGTGAATCCGAATGTTGACCCGACGTTCGCGTTCATGTGCGTTGACCGCGACGGCAAAATTCGAATGGATTGCTCGTCGCCGTATGCAATGGCCGGGCTGATCGGCCTGAAAGACCGCTTTGACATCGCCTTCGGCAACGACCCGGATTACGACCGGCACGGCATTGTCACGAAAAGCGCAGGCTTGATGAATCCGAACCATTATCTTTCCGTCGCGATCTGGTATCTGTTCCAGAATCGTCCGGGCTGGCGCAAAGACGCGGCGATTGGCAAAACATTGGTGTCGAGTTCCATGATTGACCGCGTGGCGGCGCATTTGGGACGTAAGCTGTCAGAAGTGCCGGTCGGGTTCAAATGGTTTGTGGATGGCCTGCTTGACGGCTCGTATGGTTTCGGCGGCGAAGAAAGCGCGGGCGCGTCGTTCCTGCGCAAAGACGGGACGGTCTGGACGACCGACAAAGACGGCATTATCATGGACTTGCTCGCGGCGGAAATCACTGCGACCACCGGCAAAGACCCGGCGCTGCATTATCAGGCGTTGGAAGCGCAGTTCGGCAGCCCGATTTACGAGCGGATGGACGCTCCGGCGAATCGCGAGCAGAAAGCAATTTTGCAGAAGCTTTCGCCGGACATGGTGACGGCGCAGGAATTGGCGGGCGAACCGATTACCGCGAAACTGACGAACGCGCCGGGCAATAACGCCGCGCTCGGCGGCCTGAAAGTCGTGACCGAAAACGGCTGGTTTGCCGCCAGACCGTCCGGCACGGAAGATGTCTATAAGATTTATGCGGAAAGTTTTAAAGGCGCGGAACATCTGCGCCGGATTCAGCAGGAAGCGCAGATGATTGTGAAAGCCGCCTTCGATGCCGCGAAATGATGTTTTCGGTAAGAAAGAGTTGTCAGACACTTCGAAAGTGTCTGACAACTTCGGCGGAAAGGGTTGTCCGTCGGGATGTATTAGTCTTGCGCTTCGTTGAGGATTTGCGCCTGATGAAAGAGGTCTTGCGCAGCTTGCATTAACTGTTCGGTATTTTTGACACTGTTGCGCACTAACGACGACATATCTTCCGTCGCGTTGATGACTTCCGCCGCGCCTTTGGTTTGCTCGATTGTGGCACGATGCACTTGATCCGCAAGCGCGGTCATTTTGGCGACCGCTTCCATCACGCGGGCAGCGCCGACTTCCTGTTCTTTGGTCGCTCTCGTGTTTTCGGTCGCGACATTGACAACATCCTGAATCGAATTTTCGATGCTCTGGTTCATCGCCGTTTGTTCTTGAATCGCGTCCGCAATATCCGTCGCGACATTCGCCGACCATTGTGCGCCGAGAATGATTTTTTCCAGAGCGTCTCCGGCCAAACGCGCCAATTTTAAGCCTTCCTGCACCTGCACGTTGCCTTTGTCCATTGCCTCGACCGCTCTGGCGGAATCTTGCTGCACGGTTTTGACAATGCGGGAAATTTCTTTTGTGGATTCAGACACGCGGTTGGCGAGGTCTTTGATTTCGTCGGCGACGACGGCAAATCCGCGTCCATGCTCTCCGGCCTGCGCTGCGATAATCGACGCATTCAACGCTAACAACGACGTTTGATCCGCAATTTCATCAATGACATCCAACACGCCGCCGATTTCGTCGGAACGCGCTTCAAGCTGGCGGATCACTTCGGACGCCGATTCGACCGTGCTGCTAATCAATTCGACGCTATCGCTCATGCTTTTCATCGCTTCCTGGCCGCGTGACGCATCGCGCATCGTATCGCTTGACAGGATTTTGGCGTTTTCGGCGTTTTCCGACACTTTTTCCATCGCGGTGACGGCCTGCGCGATAATGACAGAGGTTTTTTCCACGAATTCGGAGAGTTTTTCTGAGTTGCGCGTGACCTGGCTGATCGAAGACCCCATCTGGCTGATCGAGGTTGAGGTCGCTTCGATTGAGGCCGCCAGCGCCTCGATATTCATGCCGACTTCTTCGACACTCGCTTGCATTTCGGCCATTGACGACGACGTGCCTTCGGCGGAGGTCAACAATTTTTCAATGCTTTGAATTTCCGCGTTTGAGCGTTCGACGACTTCCTGGCTGGTCGTTAAAATATGCTCTATCGAGCTTTTGAACCGCCCGGAAATATCATGCAGCCCACTGGCGACCCGTTTCAGCGCCAATCCGATTTGATCGCGATCTGAAAACAACGGAACATCATAGCCGCTGCCGCCCCGCTCACTCAATTCTTTCGTGACTTTCGCAAGATGTTTGAGATAACGTGACACATCGCTACATACTTGCCCAAATTCATCCGTTTTGGCGCTTGCTTGAAATTCCTGAGAACATTCGCCGCGACCAAGCGCTTGCAGATAATCTTTGATCGGTTTCAAATATTTCGCAATTTCACGGTACGCCATAATGAGATGGCCGCGTTCATCTTCAGGAATATCGCCTGTATAAGCATGACTGATTTCTCCCCGCGCGATTTTCCACAGCAAACTCGATGAGGCGTTGATGGGCTGGGCAAACTTTCCTCCAATAATCATTCCTAAAATCAGCGTCACGATGAATGTAATCACGAATGCCAGAACAAACGTGACGGTAATCGTCGGAAATCCTGACGCAATATACAGGATAATGAATGGAAGCAGCGAAAAAATCAGAAACAAAAATGTCAGTTTTGCGCGTACGGACTTGAACATAAAACAGTTCCCTCATTCTGTAAATAGTGATAACCGCCCGGTTATTGACATGAAATTCATGTAATTTCGTTAAATCATATTCCTCATTTCAAGTCAACATTTTTTTGCAAGAGAGAAGAGAGATTCTCAAAATTTCAGACCGATGCGGAATCCAAAAGGTTGTTTCTGATCGATTTCTCTCGAATGGTCAGGCATTTTTT
>CAZMEO010000392.1:0-3549 GCA_964565315.1 uncultured Candidatus Moduliflexus sp.
TCGCGCTTGCCCTGTTTCATATACACCAGCCCTAAATTGACATACGGATCGATAAAATCCGGCGCAATCTCTATCGTTTGTTTGAACCGTTTGGTGGCTTCCTGATTCCGATTCATCCGATAGAGCGCGATCCCGTATTGATTCAACGCGCGGGAAAATTTCGGATACAGTTCGACTGCCTCATGAAACTCTTTGACGGCATTGATATTATCGCCTTTTTCCATCAGCGCCAATCCTAAATTATAATGGGCTAATGCGGGAGTTTGATAGGAGGGATCGCTTAACGCCTTCTTAAATTCTATAATTGCCGAATCCCAGCGTTCAAGCCTGGCGTACACCGTGCCGAGCGAATTATGCGCGTCTGGCAAGTTCGGATCAAGCCGAATCGCTTTTTCGAACATGGAAATCGCTTCGCCATATTCCTTATATTCAACATGAATCAAGCCGAGAGCATTATAAATTTTCGCGTCATTCGGATTATATTTTTGGGCATCCTTCAGAAATTTGATCGCTTCTGAATAATTGCCTGTTTTCATTTCCGCCGCGCCGATTTTGTAGCTTGCTTCAGCTTTTTGGCGTTGTTCTTCAAGAGTCGGGCCGCAGCCGACGCCTACCATCAGCATCAATCCAGATACACAGAGCCATTGGGCTAACTTCATACTGCTCCTCCTGCTTCAAATCATGTCAATTCTCTCATCAGACCTCATCGGTCTTAATGGAACACCAGGCTTCAGCCTGGTGAGAACGCATCCACCTCTCGTCGGAACATCAGGCTGAAGCCTGGCGTTCCATTAAGAGAACTGTAGGGGGCTTTGTAAAAAATAAATAGAGAGTGTGCTCAATACATATTGCGTTGCGGCATTTCCGCGCTTTCACTTTCCGACACACTTTCTTCTTGATTAAATTTCATAGGTTCTGATTGATAGGTTGACGCAACTTCGTCAAGAAGAAATTGATTGATTTCTCAAGAGGTGAGGAAATTTTTATCAGCGCCGGACGAATTCGTTCTCTCGCACGCGAATTTTTCACGCTGTCCGGCTGCAATGTGGGAGAAATGTCATGAAACATCTGAAATATGGTTTTGTGGGAATACTGGCTGTCGGCCTTGCTTTGATGTCAACCTTGTTAAGGGCGGAAACCGCTGTGCAGATTCGACATTCGCCGTTAATGTGCACGGTGCGCGAACAGCCTGTCATGATTCCGTTTACCGTGCTTGCGCCAGCGCCGCCTGCCGAAGTTCGCGTCTATTTCAAGTCATCGGGAACAAACGATTATTATTTCGTGCAAGCGCCGGGAAACGCTTCCGGTCAATATACCGCGCTGCTCCCGTCTCCGAAACCTGACACGACCATTATTGACTATCTGCTGTTAGTGGTGGAACATGATGGACAGGTTGTGAAAACCGAGCGATTTTCCACGCCGGTTGATGCCGCGGACGCCTGCCCGCAATATCGCAGCGCGCAAGCGTCGGGAGCGATGATGGTGTTTGCGGAAAAAGCGCTGCCGCCGGAAATGGGGTTTATGGAAGACACGGCGATCTGGGAAACGATGAGCGCCGAGGCGCGGCCATTACTGGAAACGGCAGCGAATATTATGCTGATGACTGACGAATCTGCCGAGCGGCACGACGAGATGACGACGGCGGGACGTTCAGGCGGATTTGGCAAAAAAACCTTGCTTGGGCTTGGACTCGGCGCAGGCGCTGCCGCTGGCGCGGCAATCGCATTGGGCAGCGGAGGAGACGATGGCGGCGACAGCGATGGGGCTTCTATTGACGATCTGAATAAAAACATCATCGCGCAGGTGACGAAAACGCCCGCTGTTCAGACGAAATGCGGCGTCTCTGTGACCAATCAATTGATCGTGACGAATAAGACCGCCGCCGCGATTTCGCTCGGAACGATTGACTATGAAGTGACGCTGACGAAAGACAAGCCTGCGGGAAGCTGCGTGTCCGGGCGGAGCGGCGGGTTCGCGCCGGATGGCGTGGAAATCATCGCGCCAGGCCAGACCGCTTTGGTGCGAATATGGGAGAACGAAGTCAATCCCTGTGCCAGTTGCCCGTATGTGAGCGCCGAATGCGTCTGGGAATCGCGGTATGTCGTGCACACGTCCGCAGGCTCGGCCTTAGCGCGTTCGACATTTTCCACGCAAGGAAATTTGTGCGGCTCGAACAGTCAAAAAGCGAGCGGCATTTCGAATCTCATCAACCCCGATTAGGAGTGTCAAATCTTGATTTGACAGGCGAAATCAAGATTTCGCACTCCTAAAAATTTGCGTATGCGCATCAATAGTGTGACAAAAAAACGGCATGTGCGCTGTCATCTGCAAAGGGGCGTGGCGTTTTTGCTGTTGGGCATTGCGTCATTGGCCTCCGCCAATCCTTCGATAGAAGAGATCGCCGCCCGTTTCGAACGCGACGGCGTGTTCGATCCATCCCTGATTCCTGAACGCGACCTGTTCACGCATGTCCAGGCGATGTATGCGCAAGAAACCAATCCCGACCGCCAGGCATTGCTGGCAAAACGGCTGCTCGCGCTCAAATGGATGACGCTCTGGGACGCAAACGCAGAAATGGCGGCAGAAACGGCGATTGTCAGCGATCCGCTTCCCCCGTATTTTCATCCTTCTGACAATTGGCTGTGGTCGTCTCCGCTGACCAATCCGGCGACCGGAAACGCGATGCGCCTGCACTACGCGGATAACATTCAGGGAATGGCGAGTCACCGGGCGAACGGCGTGTTTCCCGCTATTCTGCCGGTCAACGGTTCGCTGGTGCAGGAAATCTATGT
This sequence comes from uncultured Candidatus Moduliflexus sp., assembly GCA_964565315.1. GTDB lineage: Bacteria > Moduliflexota > Moduliflexia > Moduliflexales > Moduliflexaceae > Moduliflexus. The sequence goes on from CAZMEO010000392.1 coordinate 2,793, forward strand.
TCCTGAAGAACAACGTCCGACACAGGTCGCGATTCGCATTGAGACCGCGTATGTTGGTGCGCCGAGAAGCGCGGCGATCACTGTGCAGGCGCACTGGATGCCGCAGCCTGAGACGATGTTGACGACCAATAATCGCCCGGACGATTTTTATGCCGGAGAATTGCCGCAAAAAAGCGGTTGGCACGCCCTGGAAGTGAAGCTCGTTGATCTCGGCCTGTGCGGAACGGAGCGGATCATTTCCAACATCGAATTCAGCGCGACCGGCGGCAGCGTCTGGTTCGGGCGCACGCTCATTCGGCGGCCTCCGGTCGAAGTGCGCGGAGCGCAGAAATATCACGTGTTTGCGCCGCAAGACCCGTTTTCTTTTGACATCAGCGTCCATAATTTTTCCGCCTCCGCCAAAACCTATCAATTGGACGTGCTTGCGTCGGATTACGACGGACATGCGCTGCTGCGCGACACGCTTGCCTTCTCGCTTCCCGCGCATGACACCCGGACGCAGCCGGTCGCGATTTCCCCGAATCATGCGCGATATGCAGTCATCGAATACACGTTGCGCGAGCAGGAAACGCCGGTGTATCATGGGTACAGCGCGGCGGCGATCATTGTCCCGAATGCCAGCGGGCGCAAGCCGGATTCGCCGTTCGGCATGATGTACTGGGATCAGCCGGGGCGCGAAATGGCCGAATTTTATCAAAAACTCGGCGTGAAACTCGTCGTGATCTTCCCGGAATTAGAGCGATTGCACCTCTTTTCG
>CAZMEO010000393.1:0-3533 GCA_964565315.1 uncultured Candidatus Moduliflexus sp.
TTTACGACAAACCACGCAATCAATTCCACCCGTTCCGGCTGAAAGGTTTCTTCGATGGTTTCATGCTGCTTGAGGCGTTTGACGGCGTCCAGATCGCCGCGTTTCAGCTTTTCCAGCACGTCGCGGGCGGATGTTCCCATTTTGATGCTCGCCGCGCCTTCCGGGGTAATCTCCTCCTCTTTGGCGCGGGTGTGCAGATAGGTTGTCAACGCGCTGCGCAGCGCGGCGATGGCGTCGGTTTCCCCGCGATCAATGGCTTCCGGCACGAAACGCGGCTGCTCTTTATGCAGGGTTAACGCTTCTAATATCCCTTGCTGATTCAGCAGCACGGCCTGGCCGTCGTTGTCAATATAAATCAGATCATGCGCGGCATCACGGCGTCCTTCGCTTACATCGGATTTGGCCGGATACCCTAATAAGGCGATGATGCCGTCTTTCGGGCAGATCGCCGGGTCTTTCCGAAAACCGGTGTAGAGTCCGTTGGGCATGTTGCGGTAAAAATCTTCCCGCAAGCGCAATTCCGCCGACAAATCCTGTCGGAAGGCTTCGAGCGACAACTGTTCGAAGCCTAAACTCTGATCGCTGACTTCAATGTCGTCCCAGGAAACTTGCATCTGTTCCAGCATTCGGGCGTTTTGCGCCTGTTCGAATTGCTCATCCTCAATGCGGGCGGTGAGCGTGTCGGTAAAATGTTTGTCCACTTCCGCGCCTGCCAGTTTCATTGTAATCATGCGGTTTTCAATCCGGTCTTGCAGATTGAGATAGGCGTTGATATTTTCGGACGGCCAGAAATTCACGCCGTAAATCGCGCTATTGGGCGAACCGAGGCGGTCAATGCGCCCCATCCGCTGAATCACGCGCACGGGATTCCAGTGAATGTCATAATTGACAACAACGTCGCAATCCTGCAAGTTCTGGCCTTCGCTCAGGCAGTCGGTGGCAATCAGAAGGTCAATCGGATGCTCAAGCTGCCATTTGACATGCGGATTGCGTTCGGACACCCAGATTTTCCAGCATTCGAAGTCAGACCTTCCCCCCTCCTGGGAGGGGAATTGAGGAGGCGCAAACCCGCTCCACTCTTTTTCCTTGAATAATTTGGTGTACGGCGCAAAGCGCTCTAAAATCGGCTCGAAATCTTTCAGGCGGGTTTCCGCGTCGTCGGTTTGCGATTCGCCGCCGCTGACGACGGCAAGCCGCCGAAATCCGCGCTGTTTCAACTGCTCGAACAGATAAAACGCCGTATCCTTAAACACCGTAAAAATCAGGACTTTCTGATTTCCGCCATTGCAGCCGCTCTGCCGTTTCTGCTGAATCTGCGCCATCAACGCTTCTAATTTCGTGTCGCAGCTCTGATGATTGCGCGGGGCGCGGAGTTCGGCATCAAGCGCCTGCTGAAAGCGAGCCAGATTGGAATGCAAGCGATCTAAGGCGGCAATATCCTGTTTTAAATCGAGGCGGTACGCCTCAAGATTGCCCGCCCGCGCAATATCCGCCAATTTCACCGGACGACGCTTGCCGAGCGTGAATTCGTCGGCGTCCTCGCCATCTTCGTCGTCGAACATGCTGCTGTCCAGCGTGGAATCAACCTCTTCGAGGAGGGGCAGTGTGTGGGGTTGCGCGAGATAGTCATCAATCTTTCGCAGCGCGTTTTCATGATGCGCTAAAATCTTTTCAACGGTGGAACGGCAGGCAAACCAGGACGATTCCAGCCGTTTCACCATCAGAATGTACATCATTTTCACTAAAAAGCGGTCGCGCAGGCGCTCATTTTCAAGCGCTTTCACATCGCCAGCCTGTTCGATATAAAAAGATGGCTGATAGCCCGACAACATCGGCGGGAAACTCTCGAACATTTCCTCGAATGTGTCGAAATGTCCGATCTGTTTCGGCGTGACAAACAGGTTAATCGGCCTGGCTTTCGCCGGAAAAGTGAGTTCCGCCACCTGTCCGGCGATCATCGCGCGGGTGCGGGCGAGCGTCAGGGCATCGGTGAGTTTGAAGAAATTCGCGGGGAGGCGTTTGATAAATTCGCCAATCGTCCGCTGTTCCTGTTTGCGCCATTCATGAAACGCTTGCTGCGCAGTTCTGAAGGTGGCGTCAATATTTTGAATGTCTAATGTCTCTCGAAACCCTCTTGGATCGTCCTTCACCATTAATTTGAACTGATTGCGCACGTCAAGCAGCGTGTTGTTAATCGGCGTGGCGGAGAGCATCAGGACTTTGATGTCATCATTCCCCTTTAACAGCGTCTCGACCAAAAACTTATAGCGGCTCGATTTCGCGTTGCGCAGGTTGTGGCTTTCGTCAATGACCAACAGTTTGGGGCGGTCGCTCTGGAAATGCCGCGCGATGGTTCGTCCCTCTTTTTCTAAGCGCGTATCTTGCAAGTCTGTATGAAATCGGATGATATAATGCAAGCGATCCGCCTCGAATCGCGAATTATGATCCACCTGATACTGCCGCCAGTTCTGTTCTAACTTTTTAGGGCAGAGCAGAAAAATCTGATATCCTTCTAATTGAAAAAACTTCATCACCGCTAATGCCGTCCAGGTTTTGCCCAACCCGACCGCATCCGCCAAAATCGCGCCATTGTGCTTTTGCAGCATCCGAATCAGGCTCATCGCGCCTTTGCGCTGAAAATCGTAGAGCGCATTGTAAATCGCCGTATTTTCAAGCTTGCCAAGCTGACGATTAAAATCAGGATCGGCGCTTCCTTCTAAGACCTGGCTGCCGAACAACTCGAACAAGACTTTGTAATAGAGGTCTTTCGGCGTGTAGGTGACAAACAATTTTTCGATTTCCCGCAGCAGATAGGTTTTAAACGGGATGCGCTTACCATCCGCAAGCTTGTCGTCATGCGCCTGCGGGCAACTCCATAACGTTTCAAACCAGGTTTTTAGTTCCTTATAATCGCTGTCTGTCCCCTGCCCGCCGATGTTCAGTTCGACATTCTGCGTCGCTTTGAGGCCGATCCCCGCTTCGGTCAGATTGGAACTGCCCGTCAAAAAATAGTGATCAAACGGGAGGTTCGAGTCATGATGGAACAGATACACTTTGGCATGACAGAAATTCGGCTCAAGCGTTTTGACCAGAACCTTTGCCTGTCGCAAAAACGCCGCCGCCCGTTTCGCGGTCGTGCTTAATTGCAGCGCGGCCTCGACCGAGATGTTTTCATTCAGCAAATCGAGCGGGCGTTCCTGGGCTTGCTCCGTATGCACAATGTCGCCTAAGACGATCTTGAATGCCTGGATGTGATCATTCAGCAAATCGGCTAAATAGGCTAATGCGCCAACAGTAAAATAGCCGGTCACGACATCGAGCGTTCCCGGCTGTTGATAGCGTTGCAGCCACTCATGCGCCTTCATCTGACTGTTGACATTATCAATGATCATGCCGCGTTCTCCTTTATAGATTCGGGTCTATGCCGGCTTGCTTCAGCAAGGCCAATAAGCGTTCTTTTTCTTGTTGTTCTCGCTTGGCCTGCTGCCGGGCTTCTTCTTCCTTGCGTTTGGCCTCTTCTTCGATCCGTTTGG
>CAZMEO010000394.1:0-3532 GCA_964565315.1 uncultured Candidatus Moduliflexus sp.
CCAGCCCTGCGTAAATTAAGATTGTAAACAATGTCTTTTTGGCTGAAGTTGTCATGTCCTATTCTCTCGCTTGTTGATGTTTCACGTAGAACAATGCGACGCACATAGATAAAACCAGAATAATCACGGCGCTTGCAGACGCGAGCGAAAACTTGTACGTGCTGAATGCCAGTTTATACGTAAACGTGCTCAGCATCTCGGTCGCATGGATGGGGCCGCCGCCTGTCGTCATCCAGACGAGCGGGAAGACTTGCATCGTCCAGATAAAGTCAAGCATGGCAATGCTGATGATGATCGGCAGAATTTGAGGAATCGTGATATGCCAGAATTTCTGGCGCTCATTCGCCCCGTCAATGATGGCGGCCTCATACAATTCGCCGGGCACGCCTTGAAGCCCCGCAAGAATGCTGACCATATAGAAGGGATAGCCCGCCCAGATATTGATGAACGTCACGGCATGAAGGGCAGTTTGAGTTAATGAAAGCCATTCAATATTGCTATTCACGAGATGCAGCGTGGTTAAGGTGTAGTTGATAATGCCGCTGGGGTTCAGCAATAAGCGCCAGATAATAGCGATAATAGTGGCGGTAAACACCCAGGGCATGATATAAAATACTCGCAGAATGCTGCGCACTTTACGATTGATCAGCTTGGAATTCAAGAGCAAGGCAAACGTTAGGCCGATCAGCAAATGAAAAATGACGCTCATAATGGTGAAATAGAGCGTGTTTCCCACCGAGATTCTGAAGGTTTCGTTGCTCAGGACAGATTGGTAGTTTTGGAGTCCGACGAAAACCGGATGCTTGTTCATGATCACGTTGTCTAACAGGGAATAGCGGATCACAACGATCATGGGAAACAGCATAAGCATTGCGAGAAGAATGATTGTCGGCGATAGATAGAGATATGGGGCGATAGCTTTTCGAACTTTATACGGGATCAACGGTTGGGAGGAAATATTCTTTTGATACACGGCCATGCGCATTCTCTTTTGCTGATGCTTCAGGCGATGCCATGCAGCACATGACACCGCAAGAACATCTCAATTCTTTTTTGAAGAGACGCCCTGATAGGGCGTCTCTGATAACGGAAGAACGTTGGTCTCTATTGGGGGGATTAAAAGACGTTGTTCCACTTCTCCTGAGCTTTCGCGGCAGCTTCTTCAGCGGTCTGCTTGCCATCGAGCATCAGTTGAAGCTCTTCGTCAAACATTCGCATCAACTCTTCTGCGACCGGCAGGCCGACAAATTCGTTGGCGAGGAAACCCGACTGGAAGATTTCAAACCCTTTGCCAAAAAGTTCATCCGATGCCACGAAATCAGGTTTTGCATTCACATTGCCCGGGAACGCATGGGCGATAGAGACGAGCTTGCTGTTCACGTCAGCGCTCATCAGGTAGGACACCAGTTTCCAGGCTTCGGCTTTGTGTTCGCTCTTTTCGCTGATCCCAATGCCCCACGCTGCATACGGCAAGCCACGACGACCATCATAACCATCAGCAGCCGGCAGGGCGGAAATCGCGAATTTTAAATTGGGATTTCGTTCGCGAATCATGTTAATATGGGCGAGCGTGTCAACCATCATGCCGATGCGGCCATTCACGAATTCTTCAACCTTATCCTGTTCCTGTTTGGCAAACGAGCCGGGAGAAATCAAGCCTTCCTTATACATGGACTCAATGTATTTCAGAGCAGCGATCACGTTGTCATTCGTCAAATCAGGCTTGCCATCTTTCATCATGCTGCCGCCAGATGCCCAGACCCACGACATCACGTCATTCTGGATGCCATTCGGCGTTTGCAGGGAAAGCGGAAGCACCCAGCCATACTGATTCTTTGCCGGATCAGTCAGCTTTTTGGCCGCTTCGACAAATTCGGTTCTGGTTGATGGAAGTTTTTCGAGGCCAGCCGCTTTGAACATGTCAAGATTGATGAAGATCGGATAGACAAAGGAGGCCACAGGGAACATATAGCTCTTATTATTGAGCTTAATGATCGCGGCTACCTGACTGGCGTCAAAATTCGTCGAGGCCATCAGTTCGTCAAGAGGCGCAATCGCTTCCTGTTTTGCTAAATCATTCACCCATGCGCCATCCAATCCCACGACATCGCTGAGTGTCCCCGCCGCAGCGCCCGTCACAATCTGATCACGGGTGTTTGAATATGGGCCACTGATCAGTTTCACTTTGATGCCTGGGTTCTGCGCTTCGAAATCATCCATAATGGCGCGGAACGAACCCGCAGGCAGTTCCGGTTCCCACCACTGAATAAACTCTATCGTGACATCGGCTGCCCAGGTTACTGAAGAAATCAACAGAAACAACACGGCAAACAACATGGATTTTTTCATACCTTTTCTCCTTTGTTAAGTGTTTTTGGAATTGCTTCTCACGTGTAAACAACAGAATGACCCTAAATTTTTCTCCGTGAAAGAGATGCAAAATGCTCTTCACAATTTGCCAACCGTTCCGGCGTCCACTGGCGGGAAGCGCTTCGCGGCATTTACTTCCAGGCTTTGCCGTCACTCATGCACATCATAATATGGTGTTTGGCAATTTCCACCATTTTCAATTTGGCAGGAGTGAGAAGTTTCATCAAATCCAGTTCGCCGGGATGAGCGTTTAAAGTCGCCGTCAGCGTCTCGATGCACCCTTTCCGCATCACGGTGCTGAAATTAATTTTGGCAACCCCCATCGTGATCGCTTTGCGAATGTCCTCTTCAGGAATGCCGGTTCCGCCATGGAGGACAAGCGGAACGCCTGTCCGCTGTTCGATTTCTTTCAACAAATCAAATCGCAGTTCGGGCTTTCTGGCATATAATCCATGCGCATTTCCAATGGCTGCCGCTAAACAATCAACTCCGGTTTCCTTCACAAACTGCTCACACTGGGCAGGGTCTGCAAGACCGGCCATTTCGTTCTTTTTCCCTTCAGGGCCATCGGTCGTCTGGCCGATGACGCCGATTTCGCCTTCCACAGACACGCCGCAGGCGTGGGCGGCGGCCACCACTTTCTTCGTGTTGGCAATATTTTCCTCTAATGAAAGCGTTGAGCCATCATACATGACCGAAGCAAACCCATATCGCAGGCAGCGCACCACTTCATCAAAAGAAGGCCCATGATCCAGGTGAATGCCCACGGGAATCGGCAGCTTTTCAGCCAGCGCTTTCACCATCGCAACAAATGCAAAGCCGTTCATGTAATCAATTTCGCTTTTCGCCGCTGCAATAATGACCGGGGCATTTAATTCTGCCGCAGCTTGCAGACTTGCCTGGGTGTACTCCAGGTTGTTGGTATTAAAGGCAGCGACCGCATAATGACCGGCTTTTGCGCGATCCAGCAACTCTTTGTTCGTGACAATGCTCATGAAGAATCTCCTTGCTACTTTTGCTAACGTTAAAATTCATTATTCCGTTGAATGACTGCACGATTCACTTTCAGCATTTTCTTATAATTTTTGTCAAGTGAAAAATGAAAATATTTTATCATTTTATGATTATTTTTAATCATAATCGTTATTTGAAACATTCTATC
>CAZMEO010000395.1:0-3516 GCA_964565315.1 uncultured Candidatus Moduliflexus sp.
TATGTCATCATTTCGCAGAACTCGCCTTCGCATCTCATTGTGGCGATGGATCAAACAAACGTTCAAAATCCTTCGCCATATTTTCGTCGGCATCTGGCTCGCGATGCTTCTCGCCACGATTATTTCGATGGGATGGCTCTATCGGGAACTCAACCGCGTTCCAAAGGTCAAAGACGATTCGCTGCTCTCCATCACGCTGAACGGAATGGTTCTTGAGGGGCCGGCGTTTAATAACGCGGCGCAGCATATCCTCGGCGAAGATGTGCAAACGCTGCGCGGAATGCTCAACAATCTCCGCAAGGCGACGAAAGACCCTCGCATTATCGGCATTGCGCTCACGCTGAAAGGGTACGGCATGAGTCATGGCACGTCGAACGAAATTCGCGAAGAACTCGCCAAATTCAAAGCGGCGGGCAAAAAAATTTTCGTGTATATGGATTGGGCGTATCCGGGAAAATATCTGTTCGCCAGTCTTGGAAATAAGTTGTATATGTCGCCTTCCGGCGGGATGGATTTGGCGGTTTTCAGCATGGAAGCGCCGTTTTACCGCAAACTGCTCGATAAAATCGGCGTGACGCCGGAACACATTTATATCGGCAAATACAAAACCGGCCCGCAGCCCGAAATGCTGGAAAAGATGTCGGATGAGGATCGCGAAGTCTCCAACCTCCTGCTCGACGCTTTTTACAATAATTTTGTCGAACAGGCCGCCGCCAATCGCAACGTGTCTCAGGAAACAGTCAAAGGCTGGATTGACAGCGGCTTCTTTTCCGCGAAAGACGCGCTTGAGATGGGCATGGTGGATGAATTAGTCTATGAAAAAGATTTCGAACGCGCCCTGAAAATCGAATTGGGGTTAATCAAGCCCGATGCGGAAACGTCGGCTGACGCTGACGAGTCCGCAGAAAAGGAAAAGGAGGACGACGAAGACGAGCCCAAATTGCCAGAGGTCAATAATTCCCAGTATGCGCGAGTGAAGGTGGAGACGCCCAATTTATACAATACAGGGGAAAAGATCGCCGTGATCTACGCCAGCGGCGTCATTCTTTCCGGCCAAAGCTCGCCGATTGGCTCAAATTCGGCGGTCATCGGTTCGGAATCGTTGACCGAACTCCTTGAAACGGTGAAAAAAGATAAGGAGATCAAAGGGGTGATCATCCGGCTTGACAGCCCAGGCGGCAGTGCTTCGGCGTCGGACGAGATTCGCCACGCTATCGAGCAAGTGAAAGCAAAGAAGCCGGTCATGATTTCGATGTCGAGCCTCGCGGCGTCCGGCGGCTATATGATTTCCGCGCCTGCGGACAAAATTTTTGCGTATCCGCTGACGATTACCGGCTCTATCGGCATTTACAGCATGCATTATCATTTTCAACGCCTGCACGACTGGCTTGGTATCAACGTAGAACGGCTTGAACGCGGGGAAAATTCAGGCATTTTTTCCACCTCGCGGCCTCGCACCGAGCAAGAAACGCAGCGTATGGAACATTTTCTGCGGCAATTTTATGATGATTTTGTGAAAGGCGTGGCGACAGGCCGCCGCCTCACCGTCGAAGCCGCCGATCAGATTGCGCAGGGGCGGGTCTGGACAGGACAACAGGCGCTTGAAAACGGCCTGGTCGATGAAATCGGCGGATTTGACGAAGTGATTGCTGCCATGAAAAAACAATTGAATATTCCTGAACAGGATGAGGTGCAGTTAGTCGAATATCCTGAACTGGAAAATCCCTGGCGCTTGCTGTGGCAGCGCTTTATGAACACGCACATCGCCGCCAATGTCCCGGCGGAACTTCTTGACGCGCAAGAAGCATTGCGCTACGCCGAGCGGCTTGCGGCGGAACGAGAGTTGGCTTTGCTTCCATTTCGAATCGAAACCCCAGCCCCATGACACGTTAGGAGTTTCTATGATGATCACGTGGCTTTTTCTTGGCGTCGGCGTTCTGGTTGGCGCTTCTCTCTTGTGGCGATATCACCGCGACCTCAACGCCCGCAATCAAGAATTGTCCGCGCAGCTCAATGCCCGGCGGCAGGAAGATGAGCGCGAGAGAGCAGAGCTTTTGCGCTTGCAGCACCATGTCGAAACCGAGCGCCAGATACACGGCGAATTTCTGTCAGCCATGAGTCAGGAGTTGCGAACCCATCTCAATGTGATCCTCGGCTATACCCAGATTATCGGCAAAGATCGGCTCTCGCAAAAACAGCGCAAGGCGCTGGATGTCATTCACCGCCACAGCGAGCAATTGCTGACCACGCTGACGGACATCATGAATTATTCGCAGATCGAAGCTCATTACCTGACCCTTGAAAAATCCGATTTCAATTTGCGGCGCTGCCTGTGGAATATTGCCGAAGTCATCCGCCTGCAAGCCGAGCAGAAACATCTTATCTTCGAGACGGCATTTTCAGAGGAACTGCCGAAACGAGTGCATGGCGATGAACAGCGCATCCGCCAGATTTTATTGAATCTGCTCGATAACGCTGTCAAATTTACCGAGCGCGGCAAAGTGACGTTTCGCGCCATGCCATTTTTGACGGTTGCGTCTTCCCCGGAAAATCAGGCCGCTAACGCCGATATTCATGACGCCCGCTCTCGCCTGACGCCGGGCATCCGCTTCGAAATCGAAGATACGGGAGCGGGCATTCCGCCAGCGCATCTCAAGCAGATTTTTCATCCGTTCCATCGCATCAAAAAAGCCGCAATCCACCGCGAAGGTTCGGGGTTGGCGTTGGCGTTCAGCCAGCAGTTGGCCGAACTCATGGGCAGCGAAATCAAAGTCTCAAGCCAGTTAGAGCGAGGCTCGTTGTTCTGGCTCGATGTGGCTTTGCCAGAAGCGGAGGGCGAAGAGGAAATTATCGACACCCCGGAACAGCCGAAAATCATTGGATTCAAAGGCCATCTGCGCAAGATTCTCATTGCCGATGATCGGTATGAAAACCGGGTTGTGTTAAAAGAAATGCTGCTGCCGTTAGGATTCGGCATTATCGAAGCGGAAGACGGGTTCGACGTTCTGGCGAAAGCGGCGCAGCATCACCCCGAAATGATTTTGATTGATGTCAGCATGCCGGTGCTGAACGGATTCGAGGTCATCCGGCATGTCCGTCAGATTCCCGGGCTTGATCAAACGATTGTGATTGGCATGTCGGCCAGCCTGATGCGCCAGGTGCGCGACGAGAGCATGAAAGCCGGCAGCAGCGATTTTCTTGAAAAGCCGTTGCGATTCGAAACGGTGTTAGGTTGCTTGCAGCGGTATTTGAATTTGGAATGGGTGTATGAAACGTCAGAAATTTCGACATGATCTGAAAATTATCTTGACAAAAGCTGCCGGGGATTTTTCAGTAACATCATCAGTTGTGGGCGGGTAGCTCAGTTTGGGAGAGCGTCGGAATCGCACTCCGAAGGCCGCGAGTTCGAGCCTCGTCCCGTCCACCATTTTTTAAGCCGTCAGACACTTTTGAAGTGTCTGACGGCTTTTTTGTTTGTGATACAATGGAACGTTAATTTCTAAGAGTCTGCGTACC
>CAZMEO010000396.1:0-3505 GCA_964565315.1 uncultured Candidatus Moduliflexus sp.
GTCGGCGATTCGTTTGAAACGCAGACTTCCGAAGTTTTCACGACGTCGGAAGTCTGCTTGACGGCAATTGGGGATTATTTGACGGAGCCGGACAATAACCCTTTTACGAAATAGCGTTGCAGCGACAGGAAGACCGCCAACGGCAGCGCCATCGTGACAAACGCGCCGGAGGTCAGCAAATGCCAATCCTGTCCGCGTTCGCCAATCATGTTCAACAAGCGCTGCGTGAGCACCTGCACCTCAGCGTTCGTGCCGAGGAACACCAGCGCCATCAACAGATCGTTCCAGACCCAGAGGAACTGGAAGATCGCGAAGGAGGCCAACGCCGGAACGGACAGCGGCAGAATCAAGCTGAAAAAAATCGTAAAGTGGCTGGCGCCGTCAAGAAACGCCGATTCCAGGATGCTGCGCGGCAATTGGGACACGTAGCCGTAGAGCAGATACGTTGCGAGCGGCAGCCCGAAGCCGGTATGCGCCAACCAGACCGCGAGAAACGTGCCGTTCAAATTTAACGCCATGTAATCCTGAAGAATCGGAATCAACGCAATCTGCGCCGGAACGACCAGCAGCGCAAACAGCACTGTAAAAAAGAATTTCCGCCCCGGAAATGTCATCCAGGCGAAGCCGTAAGCCGCGAAGGCGGCGATCAAAATCGGAATAATCACGGCTGGCACAGTCACGGTCACGCTGTTTAAAAATGCGTCCCGCAGATTATCGCCGCCCTGCGAAATCTGTTTGCCCTGCTCATCCAGAACCACCGTATCCCGGCTGGCAAGCACCTGGCGGTAATTGTTCAAACTCAGGTTCGGCCTGGCCGCTTGCTTGGCGACGGCTAAAATGTCCGCGTGATATTTTTCCGCCGCTTCTTTTTTAATGACGCGGGTTACGATAGTCACGAACTGTAATTTGCTGGAATACTCTTTGTCCTTCATTTTGCTTTCCAGCAGCGCCACCGTCTCAGCCGGAACGCGCCCCTGGTCGCGCAGTTGCGCAAGCGAACGCTCCGTCAGCATATAACGCGGCGCAAAAATCGCCCACCAGCCGGTGCGATTCACATCGTCTTTATGGCGAAAAGACGTGACAAACAAGCCGAACACCGGCAGGAGCCAACTGATGCACAACACGAGTAAAATCCCATTGATCAGGATTGTCGATCTCACGTTTTTTTGTTCTGATGATTTCATTTGAAGGTCTCCTGTTGTCCGAACTGGCGCAGATTATACCACATCACCGGAATCGTTGCGATCAGCAGAATAATCGCGATGGCCGACCCGCGTCCATAATCATAGAAGAGAAACATTTGCTTGAACTGTTGACTGGCAATCACTTCGGTGCCAAACTGGCCGCCGGTCATGGAGTACACAATATCAAAGATTTTCAGCGAGAAAATCAAGAGCGTCGTGGAGACCATGATGATCGTGCCTTTGATGGACGGGATGATCATTTGAAAGAAAATCTGAACTTCATTCGCGCCATCAATCCGCGCCGCTTCCAGAATCGATCCCGAAACTTGTTTGATCGCCGACGATTGCAGCACCATTGCATAGCCGGTTTGCATCCAGACCATGATGAGAATCAGGAAAAAATTGTTCCAGGGGATCATATTCAGCCAGCCGACCGGCTCGCCGCCTAACGCGACCAGGATCGCGTTCAATACGCCGATCTGGACTTGATTCGCCGGTTTGAACGCATACATAAATTTCCAGATGACGCCCGCTCCGATGAGCGAAATCGCCATCGGCAAAAAGATGATCACTTTGACAACGGTTTCGAACCGCGACCGATCCGCCAAAATCGCGACCAACAGCCCAATTCCGACGCTCAAGCCGGTGCCGAAGATCATCCAGAGGATATTATTGCGGAAGGATTCCAACATGGCCGGTTCCGTGAGCGCATACACGTAATTTTGCAATCCGACAAAATGTTCGGAGTTTTTGTCTAAGAGGCTGATGTAAAAGCTTCGCACCGTCGGCAAGACTAAATACCAGCCGAGGATGGCGAGGGCTGGGCCGACAAACACGAAGGGGAGCAAGACGGTTTTCCATTTGATCGGCAACTGTTCCACGATCCAGTTGGCAATCGCGTATAAGGCAGCCACTCCGCCGACGCCCCAGATAATGGCGACAATGGCGATCACGATTTTCGGGGCGGCGCTGTCTCGCAAGAAAATAAAGACTTGCCATAAGACGATAAACGTTATCAGCGGCACGAACACGGCAGTCGCAAGGCGTCCGAGATTGCCGGTGATGCGGTCGAACAGACTGGCGGGTGGGCTATCGAACTGATCATATTTTGTCATGAGGGATTCTCCTTCGCAGAAAGATGCGGTTCATCTGCCCGAAAGGCTCAACCACGAGCCTTCCGGGCTGTTTTCAACAGTCAATCATCACGACAACTTAATTTTTCGGCCAACTGTCATCAATCGCTTTCAGAACCTCATCCAATCCTGAGCCATTGACTAAATCAACCATGCCTTTCCAGAATGAGCCGTTGCCAACGGACGCCGGCATCATATCGGAGGCGTCGAAACGGAAGACGTCCGCGTTCAACAGCAATTCCGCTTGAATGCGAGTCAGCGAGTCGGGATAGACGCTCACATCCTGATCTTTATACGGGAAGAGCGCTCCGCCGGCTTTCGCCCAGCTTTCGCCAGCTTTCCAGGTCGTCAGGTATTCCATGAATTGGCGCACTTCCGGGCGATCATTGAACATCACGAACTGATCCCCGCCGCCTAAGACCGGCGTCCCCCATTGCGGGTCAATGGACGGCAGCCCGAACACGCCGACGCGATTTTCCAAATCCGCCTGCACATCTTCCGGGAAGAAGCCGGTGATAAAATTCCCCTGACGATGCATCATGCACGACGGCACGTCTTCGAACATCGCTTTGGGCGAGTCGCCGAAATTCGTCGTTACGATCCCGGTCGTGCCGCCGAACACGAAATCAGGATTGCCCCAGATATTCATCATGATTTCCGCCGCTTTTTTGACCGCCGGATCATTGAACGGAATGTCGTGGTTGACCCATTGATCGTACACTTTCGGGCCTGCTGTGCGCAGCATAATATCTTCCATCCAATCCGTTGCCGGCCAGCCCGTGCCTGAGCCGCTTTCGATCCCGATACACCAGGGGGTCGCGCCGTCGTCAACCATTTGCTGACTCAACGCTAACAGTTCATCCCAGGTCTTCGGAATCTGATAGCCCGCTTCGTCGAAGGCTTGTTTCGAATACCACACCAGACTTTTCAGATTGACCCGATGAAACACGCCATACACTTTGCCGTCATGCGAGCCAAGCTCTTTCCAGATCGGCGCGTAGTTTTGATCGATTTTGGCGATAATCTCAGGCCATAATGGCACCAATTTGTTCGTGCTGGCAAAACGCTTCATCAAACCGGGCTGTGGAACTGCGGTAACATCTGGGGTATCGCCGGACTCCACCCGCACATTAATCAAGGTGTCGAAATTACTGGCGCTTTCATACTGCACATCAATCCCGGTTTCCT
>CAZMEO010000397.1:0-3493 GCA_964565315.1 uncultured Candidatus Moduliflexus sp.
CGGGAATACGGCCAGATCGCCGAATCATACCGGGCGTTAAAATGCCTGCATCTGTTTTTGCGGGATTTCGGGGCGGAGTTCGCCTTAACCCAAAGCATCTTTCCGCCGGAAAACGCGACCGCCCCTGAAAATACCGAAACTTTGCGCTTTGCCGCGCGAGATGCAGGCGGTTCGGGCTATCTGTTCGTCAACAATTATCAACGCCATCTAAAGATGGGCGAAAAACCGGCCTGTCGTTTCACGGTGAATACCGGTGAGCAAACTATTGAATTTCCAGAGTTCACGCTCATCAGCGGGCGCTACGCCTTTTTCCCGTATAATTTCCGCATGGCGGGCGTCACGCTGCAAGCAGCGACCGCGCAGCCGCTCTGCCGCCTGTTAGATGGAGATGTGGAATATTATGTCTTCTTTTCATATTCAGACGCACAGCCGCAGTATATTTTCCGCAATGCTGGAATCGCGCAGATAGACGGAGCGAACGTGTTGATCAATGAAACGGGGGCGACAATTGCCGCACAAATCACGGAAATGGGGCGGACAAGTGTTATCACGCTTCGCGACGACAGCGGGAAAACGGTCAAAGTCGTGACGTTGACAAGACGCGAGGCGGAATCATGCTGGAAAGGCCATGTATTCGGGCGCGAACGCCTGATTTTGACCGATGCGGACGCGACATTTTCCGAAGACGGCCTGACGCTCTGCTCCACCAATCCGAACGGCCTGTCATTCGCGGTGTTTCCCGATGTCGAAACGCCGCTGGAGCTTCATGGACAGCCGCTTGTGAAAAGGCAAGACGGAATTTTTACTGCGTATTCAACGCCGCCGCAAGTTGCGCAACATGCCGCAGTAGCAGTGCGCGAGCTCGCCGCAGAAGGCGATGCGCGTCAATGGGAAATCGCGATTGATATGAACGCTATGCCGCGCTTGAATGATCTGTTTTTGCAGATTGAATTCAAAGGGGATGTCGCGAAATTGTTCTTAGACAATGCGCCTGTGGCAGACTGGTTTTATGACGGGCGAATCTGGGAAATCGGCCTGAAACGCTTCGCCGACCGCCTGCGCGTTCAGCCATTCAGATTGAAGATTACGCCGCTTTCGGCGCAGCAAGAGATTTATTTCGACTTGCCGCCGACATTCCAGCATGGCCGGGCGCTCGCGCTCAAAAAGGTCGCAGCCGTTCCGCAATATGTCGTTTTATTTCACAAATGAATCGTTTAATCATGCGTAAGCCGAAACGACCGTTTCGACTTACGCAAAAGGGTTTTGTTACTGCGGCTTTCTTTCTCAACCGAGCTTTTCGCGCAAAGCGATCCAAATGCGGAAAAGATTCGACCGATATGATGATTAAAATTTCAAGGAGAAATGCCTGTATGAAAACTCAACGCATTCTGGCGCGAATCACGTATATTCTTGCTTCTTGCACCCTCTTAGCGCTCATATTAGCTCATTTCGCATTGACAGATATTTTTCACAATGCCGAACCTGATCTGCAAACAGAATGGTGGGTCGTGCGGCTTGCTTTCGGCGTTATTATCATGTTTGTCATTTCTGTATTCGTCACCCTGAAAACCATATCTCCTTCAATAAAAAGATAGGAGCAAAGGCGCAATATCCCTCTATGATGCGAGTGCTAAAAATTAATATCGCGCAGACCTCACAGGTTTTTAAAACCTGTGAGGTCTAAATTGATCATGCCTCAAAATGCGTGAATTGCGGCAGATACTCGCGGTTTTTCGCCAGCATCTCATTCACCATCTTCTTGATTTCCGCCAATGACAACACCGCTGCCGTCAATGGATCATACGCAATCGCCTGAAAGACAAGATGCGGATTGCCCGTCAGCGCCGCCTCAACCGCCATTTCTTCCACCATTACGCTGACATGATTCAGCGCCACGCATTGCGGCGGCAGCGCCCCGACATGCACCGGATGGAAGCCCGCTTTGTCCACAAACACCGGCACTTCCACGCACGCCCCGTCCGGCAGGTTGGTAATCAATCCGGTATTCGGCACGTTGCCGTTAAAGCCGAAGACCTCGCCCCCTTGCAGCGCGTTGATGATGTACGCCGCATATTCATGCCCGCGTTCAAGGCTGATCGGCGTCTCGCTCGCAAACCACTTTTTCGCTTCATCTTTCCAGGTATGTTTGGCCTTTTCGTATTCTTTCAGGATATAGGCGTATTCGCCCGGATTCCAGCCCGTGCCGTGAATGCAGTATTTGTCAATCAAATCAGGCCGCTTGCGGAACCACCAGTTATATTCCGAATTATGCCCGCTCGATTCCGTGACATAATAATCCAAATGCAGGAACATCTCGTTCCGCACGATTTCTTCGTTGTAAATTTTCGGCTTTTTCACCGCTTCGCGCAGCAGCGGATAGGCGTCTTTGCCATTCCAATCATATTTCAAGTACCACGCCTGATGATTGATTCCGGCGCAGGTGTAGGTAATTTCATTATGCGGAGCGCCGATCCAGTCCGCTAACATTGCCGCCGTGCCCTGCACGCTATGGCAGAGGCCGGTTAATTGAATAAACGATTTGCGCTGCATGGCGCGACAAAGCATCGCCATCGGATTGGTGTAATTCAGCAGGGTCGCATTCGGGCAATAGCGCTCCATATCTTTCACGATGTCCAACATCACCGGAATCGTGCGCAGCGCCCGGAAAATGCCCGACGGCCCGCGCGTGTCGCCAACATTCGTATCGACATCGTACTGTTTCGGAATCTCGATGTCATAGCGCCAGACATCCACATCGCCCGCCAGAATCGTACACAGCACCACATCCGCCCCGCGCAGCGCCTCTGCCCGATCCATCGTCGCCTCGACTTTGGCTGGATAGTTCCCCATATCCACAATCCGCTGCACCGAATTTTTCGCGAAATCGAGCCGCTCCGCATTCACATCCATCAAGCTGATCGTCGCATCTTTCAACAGCGGGAACGTCAGCACATCGCGCACCAATCCCCGCGTAAACCCTAAACTCCCCGCCCCAATAAACGCAATCTTTGCCATATTTCTCTCCTCTTTACGTGCGTCGTACCGCCGACGTTCTCGTCGGCATAATGAATCGTCCTGCTTACCAGGCCGACGAGGACGTCGGCGGTACGAATCTATGCCTTTACCACTAACATTCCGCCAATAATAATCAATAACGCGCCAAGCCCGAATTTCGGCAGGCTGATATTCTGCCATTCCGCATAAATGATCAATCCTAACCCCGCCGCCACCAGCGTATTCATGTTATACAGCGGCGCTAATTTTGCAATATCGGCGTGATATTTGCTTAACGCAATCGCGATCAAGCCGGTCGAAATCGTCCAGGCGCATCCGGTCAGCACCGTCCAGCCCGCTGAAGAGAGCGATAGCCTGCGATCCGGCAGAATGAGCGCAAACGCGCCGCCTAAAATCGTAATCGTCACGCCTAAAATCAGCAGGTAATACCCCGTCCCGATCCCCGCTTTCGCGCTGATTTTTTGCAGTACGCCAAACA
>CAZMEO010000398.1:0-1477 GCA_964565315.1 uncultured Candidatus Moduliflexus sp.
TTAGCCGGAACGTTAAGCGGCGGCGAACAGCAGATGCTCGCCATCGGGCGCGGCCTGATGATTCACCCGAAAATCCTGCTGTTAGACGAGCCGAGCCTCGGTTTAGCGCCGCTGCTTGTGAAAACGATCTTTCAAACGCTGCAAAAAATTAACGCGGCGGGCGTGACGGTCGTTTTAGTGGAACAGAATGCGCGGATGGCGCTGAAAATCGCGCATCGCGGCTATGTGCTGGAAGTCGGCAAGATTGTGCTGCATGACGAAGCCAACGCATTGCTGGCGAATTCTGACGTGCAAAATGCGTATTTAGGCGGGGCGTAAAAAGTGGAAGCAAGCTGTCAGACACTTCAAAAGTGTCTGACAGCTATTACGTTATAAGCGTGAGCGGACTAACTCTTTGACAAGTTGTTCCATGCTGTCGAGCACGCCGGACACCTGGCCGTTCAATTCCCAATGTCGCGGGCAATAGCTGGCTTCTTTCCGCACGGTGCTCATAAAACTGCCGATTTCATCGGGATCAGACGGCACCGACAGCGCCTCCAGGCTTTGCGCGATTTCCCGGCAGGTTTCGGCGCTTTCCTGGTAATCCTGTTTTGTTGATGGATCATAATCGCTTGACGAACTGTATTTGGCGTCATAATCGGCGACCATTTGCTGCCATTTCCATTCCCCCTGGGCAATCACCGATGATAAGTCCGACAACAGCGTTTGCAATTCTCCGCGCATTTCCTGAAAGTCCATACATCCCCTCCTGCGTGTGGTTGAAAGGTCTGTGTTGTTTGTCGTTTCTCTCGGAATGTCATGATATAAATCCGCATAAAATTTCGCAAGCGGAAAGACGCGGAAAATGTCGAATAACGTCATTATGAACCACGAAACACACGAAATACACGAAAAACACAACATAGAACACGCGATGATATTCGTGTATTTCGTGTGTTTCATAAAAACGTATTATGCCAACTATTGCGATTGTCGGAATTGACACAAATGTCGGGAAAACCATTGTTACCGGCTTGATTGGCCGTTATTTGCTTCAGGCGGGGCATACCGCCGTGACTCAGAAGATTGCGCAGACCGGATGCGTCGGCGTCTCGGAAGATATTGCGCTGCATCGCCGCCTGATGGGAATTGAATTGACCGACGAAGATCGGCAAGGGACGACCTGTCCGTATATCTTTACGCTGCCAGCATCGCCGCATCTTTCGGCGCAGCAAGAGCAGCAGCGGATTGATTCTGAGCGCATCGCTACCGCGACGCAGCAATTGGAAACACGATATGAATATGTCTTGTTAGAGGGCGTCGGCGGCCTGTATGTGCCATTGAATGAGGAGATCACGCTGCTCGATTATCTCGCGGAACGGCAATATCCGCTGATTGTCGTCAGCAGCGCGAAATTGGGAAGTATCAACCATACGTTATTGACGTTAGACATCGCGCATCACAGAAAATTATCGGTGCTTGGCATCGTCTATAACCT